>NZ_JBQXFD010000004.1:0-188239 GCF_052615555.1 Micrococcus sp. EWR3.9.1 | reverse complement strand
CCGCGTGTCCACCATCGAACGTGGCGACCTGGCCAAGGCCCAGCTCGACACGCTGCGCCGCTACGTCCAGACCCTTGGAGGTACAATGTACCTCGAGATCCAGCTCCGGGACGCGACCTTCAAGATCGCTTGACTCCAAGGACCCGTGAGTGGGTAAGCCCACACAATCCCCAACCGCCAATGGAAGACTTAAATGACTGATTCTCAGATCACCTCGAGCAAGACCACTACCTCCAAAACCCTCAACCGCCGTACCGTTGCAGCCGGTCTGACCTGGACGGTCCCGACCATCGCCGCCGCTGTTGCCGCGCCCGCGTACGCTGCGTCCACGACGACCCTGACGGCTACCAATGTCACCCCGCAGATCTACCAAGGCCGCTACTACCGCGTGGACTCCAGGTGCACCTATAACGGCGGCTTCTTGGACACTCAGGGCGTTACCCCCTCGAATGGCGCATACAACGGCTCGACCCCGATCGGCGACGGTTTGCGCAGCCCCTCCTCCTCAATCGGCTACTGGCTCGAAACCTCGAACACAACGTCCGGAACGGCCCGGATCGATGCGGTGACCACCGTATACACGTTCAACAACCCGATCATCATCGACCAGTGCCCCACCGGTGGATACAACACGACTGGCACGTGGCGCTGGACGCAGTGCACCACTCTGAACGGCTGGTCTTATAGCCTGTCTGCAGACCGTAAGACGCTCACCATGACGTGGAACAAGCCCACCATCGTGAACACGTCCACCTCTGCCTTGCGCTCTGGTGACTACCTGCCCGGCTTCTTTATCAACTACCACGTCGCTGGTAGTTGCTCCGTGGCCACGAACACCACGGTCACCACGAACACCACGATGACGTACTCGACGAAGACGAATCCGGGCGGTACGACCACCACCAAGAACATTCCGGCTCGCCCGATCATCTGATCTCACGCGCCTGCTTGAATGGCACCTGTCTTTCGGAGGCGTCGGGGCCACTTGACATCGGCTGGCACGCCTACCAGTAGCTCTCCATGTAGGGGCATCCGACGCCTGGGCTTCTCGGCCCGGTAGAGCAATTACAGGTGGTCGAGGTCGCTCGATAGTCGATCAATGAGGGCGGACCGTCCGCGCTGACGTACTCCGGAGGCCGTTCTTGACCGAAGACCTCGGGAGTACTCGTATCCGGTCATGTCTCCACCAGATAGCGACATGATGGGCTTGATGCACGTCTAGGGCGTGTTGCTAAAGGAATCGGGTAGGTGAATGCGCGAGTCTGAGGAAATGTCTCGTGATGTTATCTCAGACGAAGTCTGGGCCGTGATCGGCCCACTGTTCCCCGAAGCCAAGACCACCGGGCGTCCGCCCATGGATCGGCGCATCGTGGTCGAGGCCACCGCGCGGCGGTTCCGCACCGGGGCGCCGTGGCGGTACCTGCCCGAGCGGTTCGGGAACTGGAACACCATCTACAAGAACTTCAACAGGTGGGCCGCCCAGGGTGTGTGGGGGCAGGCGCTCGAGCGCACTCAGTCGATGGCCCAGGCGGCCGGTGAGCTGGACTGGGTGGCCTCGATCGATTCCACGATCGTGCGCACCCATCAGCACAGCGCAACCCTGCCCCGCACCACAGGGGGCCCTGATGAACTACAAGAGATCAGCGGAGAAGCCGTCTGATCACGCGATCGGACGTTCCCGTGGCGGTCTGACGACGAAGTCTCATCTGGTCTGTGACGGCAAGGGGAGGGTGCTGGCGTTCGTGGTGAGCGGCGGCCAGGTCGCGGACACCTCGATGTTGGCCACCATGATGGAGCAGATCAGCGTTCCCGGGGCCCGTGGCCGGCCCAGGGCACGGCCTGACCGCCTGAACGTGGACAAGGGCTGCCCCTCGAAGGCGAACCGGGCCATCGACTTCGGGGAAGACCAGCGCTAGTGCTACCAGGGACGCAACGTCGTGGAGCGGTGCTTCAACCGGCTCAAGCAGTGGCGAGGGATCGCGATGCGCTCGGACAAGTACGCCCGGAACTATCACGCCGGGCTCAGTCTCGCAGCGACACGGCACTGGCTCGCCACCATCCTTTAGCAACACACCCTAGAGCGGAGTGGGGCCGATGTGCTGGAGCAGGTGGTCGGCGCGACGCTGGGTCGTCGTTTCGAAATCGTTTGTCGCTACGAGGTCGAGACCTGCCTGCCGTGCACGAAGGAGTGCCTCGGGGTCATCGATGAGAGATCGCAGAATCTCCACCATGCCGTCGATGTCTCCCCTCGGCACCGCCCAGCCCACACCATGGCGCCGCACGAGCGGGCTCAGCGTGGCGTTCGCGTAGCCGAGCACCGGTGCACCTGATCCCAGGGACTCGAAGTAGGTACAGGACGGGTCGCCCTGGAGGTGGGGCAGCAGCATGAGGTCGACGGTGTCCCGTACGTCGTTCAGCCACTCGGTGCGGTAGTCGCGGAATCCACGGAACTGGACCCAGCCTTCCGCGCGGTCCTGCAGTGTCTCGCGCATTGGCCCGGTCCCCAGAAAGGCCATCTCCACCGGCAGACCCGCCCGGCGTGCCCGATGGGCGACTTCAAGAGCGTACTCAGGGCCCTTGATCGGGTCCAGTCGACCGGAGAAGGCCATGCGAAGAGGACCCTCGCCGTCCCATGCCCGAACGGCACGCGCGGCTGCGACGTCTGCGGCGTAGATTCGATGGTCCATGAAGGCCAGCGGGGTGGCTGACTGCTTACCATAGGCCCGGAAGGCAGCAGGTCCGTTGCACTGAAGAGATCTCGCTTTCCGAGCCTGTCTGCGTAACCCGGCCTCGACACGAAGGAGTCCGACCGCTGCACGAGCGAGCGGGATTCCGGAGGACGTCGCACGGTGGATGCCGAGACGGATGCCGTAGTCCACCTCGGCCGTCAGTACTGCGGGCGTACGGGCTTCGGTCATCCCTCTCCAATGGGGTGCCAGGAGACCCAGCGTCAGGTCCAGGCCCAGGGAATCGATCTCAGCCGGGACGGGCTGAGCTTTGACGATGTCGAAACCCAGGCTGTCGACGTCTGCGGTCACGTAGGCCAGTGGGAGCGGTTCGGGGATGTCATTCACCGCAGGCGCGAGGACGATGACCCGTCCTGGCCAACTGCGAGCCAGCTCAGTCAGGCCCGAGAATCCGCGCGCCTCCATGGCAACCAGGCCACCGGAAGAGAGGATCGGACCGGGTAGCACGTATCCGAGCCGAGGGCCCGGTGTAGACGGCACATTGAGACCGAGGGGCATCAGGCGCTTCCTTCCCCGTACCGGTCCCCGGGCACGGCGAGCCATTCCGGCAAGAGGAGTGCGGACTCAGAGTACGGATAGTGGCGTCCAAAGAACAGCGGCGCTACGACCCTGCGCGGTCGCTGCCCGGGGGGTCGAGAGGAGGCGAGGTAACCGCCCCAGTATGAAAATGTAGAATTAGCCAGGATCAGGTTATCCGCGCTCGAGACCTGGGCCAGGTCTTGGAACATGTCATGTGGCGAAGGCATCACCCGGACATCGCCGCCCGCAAACAGGTCCGACAGATGGGTCACGCACCAGTCGGGATCGTCGGAGACAAAGACCACCGGCGCCCCTCCCGGGGAGTCGATTTCTTCGATCGCCACCCGCACGAATTCACGAACGTCGAATCCGTAATGACGCCGGAATTCTGGGTTGCTGTAGTAGTCGCCGCGCCGCACGTTCACCACCGTGGCCCCCGGCGTGACGGTGCCCCAGCGATCGCTGAAGGCCGACCCCTGGAGGAGCATGTCCCGGCAGAACTGCTTCAGGTCCGGGTAGAGGAAATCCACATTGATCTCGTGACCCCATTCCACGGTCCGTGACTGGAAGAAGGAAACCTTGTCCTCCGTCACCGTCAGTTCGCGAAGTCGCGGGAATTCCTGGAGCCACGGTTCCATTTTGGGCTTGTACCTCACAAGCCAACTCACCCCGGTGGACCGTTGACGAGCCCACGCGGTCACCCACAGGAAGAGAAAATTCCCACCGTTCATGGGTTCATTTCCCCAGATCACGTACGGCTGACGTCGGCGGATCGGAGCCACACCGCGTGCGATGGCATCTCTGACGACTTGCTGCACAGGGTGATCATATCCGGCTTCTGCTCACACTGAGGAGATCCTGTACACCCACCGTGCGTACCCCTCAGACAGGACCCTCTGCTCCCGATAGCATCACAGCATGAAGGGCATCATCCTCGCCGGCGGCACGGGCTCCCGGCTGCATCCCATTACCCACGGCATCTCGAAGCAGCTCGTCCCCGTCTACGACAAGCCGATGATCTACTACCCGCTGTCCACCCTCATCCTCGCGGGCATCAGCGACATCCTTGTCATCACCACCCCACACGACGCGGAGCAGTTCCAGCGCCTCCTCGGCGACGGTTCCCAGTTCGGCGTCTCTCTGACCTATGTGCAGCAGCCTTCCCCAGACGGCCTTGCCCAGGCGTTCATCCTCGGCGAGGAGCACATCGGAACCGACCACGTCGCCCTTGTGCTCGGCGACAACATCTTCTACGGCCCCGGCATGGGCCAGCAGCTGCGCCGTCACACCCAGGTCGACGGAGCCACCGTGTTCGGCTACTGGGTGGCGGACCCCAGCGCCTACGGCGTGGTGGAGTTCGACGACGCCGGCAAGGCCGTCTCACTGGAGGAGAAGCCCGAGGAGCCCAAGAGCAACTATGCGGTGCCCGGGCTGTACTTCTACGACAACGACGTCGTCGAGATTGCGAAGAGCCTCAAGCCGTCGGCACGCGGCGAGCTGGAGATCACCGACGTGAACCGCACCTACCTGGAACGCGGCAGCCTCAACGTGGAGGTCCTGCCGCGCGGCACGGCGTGGCTAGACACGGGCACATTCCACGACCTGAACGACGCGTCCAACTTCATTCGCACGGTCGAGTCCCGCCAGGGACTCAAGGTCGGTTCTCCTGAGGAAGTGGCGTGGCGCCAGGGGCTCCTTACAGATGAGCAGCTTCAGGAACGAGCCCAGCCACTGGTGAAATCCGGCTACGGCCGCTATCTGCTCGACCTGCTCAACACCGCAAGATGAGCATGGAAACCGTCGTGCGCGCACGAGGACATCACACCGACGCCGTCATCGTGACGGCCCTGATCGTGGCCCTTGTGGTCCTCCCCGCGATTGTTGCAGGCACCGCCGGTGCGCTCTGGATTCCTCACAACGACTCGTGGGCTCATTCACGGATCGCCGCTTCGTTTGCCGAGACCGGCCGGGTGCATCTCGTCGGATTCAACCGGGCCTCGATGGTCGGGATGATGGTGCCCCTAGGTTCGCTTGCGTCCAGCGTCGTCGGCCAGCATGTGTTCGTGATGCTCTGCGGAGCCGCCATGATCGGCTTCTCTTACGGCACGGCGCGACGGGTTCTGCCGAGGGGCCGCTCGTTGCTGGTCGCGGCGTTGGTCGGAGTAGCTCCAGGCTTTGCACTGCTGTCGACGTCCTACATGACTGATGTCCCGATGATGGCGGGCATTGCGGGTGGTCTGTACTTCGGTGCCCGCTACCTCGACGGCGGCGGCGTCCTCAACCTCATCGGGAGCATGGCGTTTGGGCTGTGGGCGACCACGGTTCGAGAGCAAGGCCTGGCAGCAGTGGCGGCGGTCGCGGTGACCGCCTGGCTCGTCCGGCGGGACAGACGGCGCGTCATTTTCGTTGCCTCGCTCGTCACGCTGGCCGCTATCGCCGCCTTTGAGGTCTGGCGCCGTTCGCAGCCAGGTGACGACCCACCCATGGTCGATCCCACAATTGGAGGCGCGGTGCGGGCCCTCGCAATGGGGGTCATGACCTTGATGTTCGTCTGTTCTCCAGCGGTCCTACTCGGTGCCTCAAAGCCGCGCTCCGCCGCAGCCTGGTCTTTCGGCACGGCAGGCGCCCTCACTACGGCAGGGCTCGTGTTCCTCCTCGGGCGGGGCGCCCTGCTGGGAAATTACCTGGCAGCCGACGGCGGCTACATGGCCATGTCCCACGGCGCGCGTGACACGGTGCCGGGCTGGATTCTCTGGTGCGCCGCAGGACTGGCGATCCTCGCCGGCACCGCGGTGGCGGCCCTGTGTGGCGATGTCACGACGCGTGCACGTCGTCGTCCCGGCCGGCCATGGCGATCGGCTGGTCACCCCGTCGCCCTGCTCATGGCCTCGTTCTTGCTGATCTACTTCGCGGGCATCACAGTGCAGACGTTCTCGGGCCAGGCGATGTTCGAGCGGTATCTCTACCCGCTCATCGTGCCCCTGAGTGTGCTGGTGCTTCGGGCCACACGGCCACGGGGGGCCCAGAAGGTTGCCGCCGCGACGGCCGCCCTCATCGTCGTGGCCGCCACTGCCCTGGTGACTCTCCATACGTGGTCGAGCACGGGCGTCGTGTGGCAGGCGGCGGAGGAGCTCGTGGCGGAGGGGCTGGCGCCGCAGGACGTGGACGCCGGATTCGCCTGGGTAGGGCTGCACTCGAACGTGGGCGTAGCAGAAGATCCGACTCGATCAGACGTCGTCGGCGGGTGGGCTGCGCTCTTCTCCGACTCGCGTCAGTGCGCCGTCGTGTCCATGGGACACCCCGTGGCAGCCACGGAACCCGTTCGGACGATCACCTACACGAAGTACCTGTTCTTCGGACAGGACCGTGTGGTCATCGAGCGTCTGGACCCCTGCCGCTGATGACGGCGCGGACCAAGCGGTCGCGGACTCTCGCGCCGACCGCTTCCCAGGTCATGCGCGCTGCGTGCTGTGATGCGCGGCGCCCCGACTCCTTGGCCACAGCCGGGTCCGCCAGACGCAGCATGGCTTCACTGACCCCCCCTAGATCTGACGGATCCACAACGATCCCCCCGTCGCCGATCATGTCTGCGGCCCCGCCCACAGTGGTCCCGATGGAGGGAATGCCCATGCGGCCGGCCTCCGCGTACACGATGCCTGCGGGCTCGAGTCGGCTGGGCACGACGAGACACGTGGCTTCGGCGAAGAGGCGTCCCAGTCGCTGTTGCGCCGCCGGCTCTGAGATGGGCAGGGGCCCGTGCACTACGACCCCGTCAGCATCGATGTCGGGGACACCCGCGCCGACCAGGTGGAGGAGGGCGTCGGGGTACAGGTCGCGCACCTGTTCAAAGGCCTTGACCACGGCGTCGCCGCGTTTACGTTCCCAGTCGTGGCCGACGAAGAGGAACCGCGGCGAACTCCAATCCTTGTCCGTGGAAGGCTGCCCCTCTCGATTGACGCCCAGCCCCGTCACCGTGATCCGGTCGCGAGGAATTCCGTAGTCGTCACTGATGGAGTCAGCGGCCCAGGACGTGGCCGCGAAACAGATGCCCGCCTTCTCGTAGACGCTCTGCTGCAGGCGCCGTCGTCCGTCGATGAGAGCTGGAGGCAGGTCAGGAAACGGACCCCACGCGTGCTCGACCGCCTGGGCGATCGTCATATCCTCGAAAGTGGCGAGTCGTCGGTGGTGAACTCGGTAGCCCGTGCCGATCTGGAGGACGGCGTCCACATGGCGGGGAACGCGGTACAGTGCAGTCAGCTCCACCAGGCGGGCGTAGGCAGCACTCTCACGGCCAAGCGTCAGCAACTCGTCGGCCGTCGGGCGAAGCCGTTGTGCCGTCACCCGAGTCCAGACTCGAGCGGCAGTGGACGGCGGGGTCAGGTCCACCGGCACCACCCGAACTCCCGCCGCCTCGAGGCCCCGGATGAGACCCGCCGGAGTGCCAGACCAAGACTGGGGGTCAGTCGGGTCCCCCGGGTATGTGACGGCTACGGTGAGTGTCACCCCGGGATCGTTGGCTCGCATGTGGCCATTACACCAGACGCCGAGGGGTGCTCATCGCTGTCCCGCAATTCGCGGCAGATTCGTGAGCGCATTGCGAATTCGTTGGCTGAACTCCACTTCGGAAAACTGCTCGGCGTGCGCCTGCATCGCCGCCCGGTCCCAGTCATGTGCCAGCAGACGTTCCACCCCTCCGGCCACCGCATCCACCGTCGGCTCATCCACGAATACCCCGTTGACGCCGTCCTCGATGGTGTCCAGGTAACCGCCGGCCCGTAGCGCCACGGTAGGCACGCCCCATGCACTCGCCTCGAGCGGCGTGATGCCGAAGTCCTCGTGGCTCGCGGCGATCAGTGCCGTCGCGTGTGCGTACGCCCAGCGCAGCTGCGCGTCGGTGAGGTCCTGGCCGAACACCACGTCCTCCCCCGCCATCGCCCGCAGCCGGGCCTCCTCCGGGCCCTTGCCGATCACCACGAGCGGCCGCCCCGCGCGGGCCGCAGCCTCGATGGCCACATCCACGTGCTTGTACGGCATGAGCCGCGCGACCGAGAGCAGGAAACCGTCCTCCGCCAGCCGCTCGGCGCCGGGGATCGGCGCCTGCGGGCCCTCCGTGCTCACGGAGTGCGGCGGGAACACGAGGTCCACGCCGTCGAGCCCGTAGACGTCTTCGATCCGCTCCCTCACCACCGTGGAGTTGGCCACATAGCGTGATCGACGCCGGACGGACGCGCGGTCCCACCTGCGCAGACCCGGGCGCAGCACGCGGGCGATCCGGCCCTTGATGCTGTCCCGGCCGCCCTCGCCCAGGTAGTCGTCCAACAGGTACACCCAGCGCGCCGGCGTGTGGCAGTAGACGAGCGTGGCGCCGTCGTAGCGGAATCCATGCGCCCAGCCGGAGGTCGAGACGACGGCGACCGGCTCCTTCACGTGCATCAACGACGACGCGAACGGCAAAAGCGGCAGTGCCCTCCGCGGGTCCTTCCGCAGCGCTCCCACCCGGTTGAGGGGCGAGGTGATGATGTGCGCGTCCTTGAACTCCGGGAAGGTCCCCTCGGGGTCGTAGAACGTCGTGTAAATGGGGGCATCGGGCCACATCCGGTGCAGGGCGAGCACCACCCGCTCCGCCCCGCCCTTCTGGGTGAGGTAGTCGTGGGCGATGGCGATCGTTGCGGGAGTCTGTTCCGACATCGCGTCCCCTCAGATGGCCCGCTGCGCGCGGTGGGGGCGGGCACGTCCGGCCTCGGCGGCACCCTCCACCTGGAGGGCGATGAGTCGACGGGCGAGCCCCCGGGGCAGGTGGTCCGCGACGGCGTCGATCAACGCACTGGAGCGCGTGAGCGTGGCTTCGGTGGTGCCCAACGCCACCAGGCGCACGGCAGCACCCCACACGCCTCGCGGAGCACCGATGGTGCCGAGCGGTGCCGCCCCGTGCTTGCTCACGAACATGTTCCGCGCGGCCGTGCCGTGCAGGGCCCGCACCGCCTTCGAGTGCGTCGTCACGGCGGCAGCGTGGTGCCGCGTCTCCAGCTCGGGGCGGATCACCACGGGATAGCCTGCCGCGTGCAGCCGGTAGCCGTAGTCGATGTCCTCCCACCCGTACTGTCGGTAGTCCGGGTCGTAGCCGCCGATCTGCTCGTGCAGGGCACGGGGGACGGACACGTTGCCCGCCCAGTGCCGCCACTGCCGATCCGCTGGCAGCGCATACGCGTGCTCGCGGTGCAGGACGTCCTGGGCGTCACCGTAGGCGCGCTGATACGGGGTGGGCTCCAGGACGTTCAAGTAAAGTCCGATCGCTCCGCCAGGCTTGCCCGCGTGCGCGGCCACGTGGTCCCGGATGTAGTGGGGTCCGGGCTCGAGATCGTCGTCCGCGCGGATGAGGATGCGGCCGGACGTCGCGTCGGCGCCGGCGTTGAGCGCAGCGACCCGTCCGCGGTTCTCCCGGAAGACGGTCCAACTCAGGTCCAGGCCCGGATGTTCTGCGGCCAACTGGGCGAGCACCGCTTCCGACCCGTCCACATCCCCGTCCACGACCACGTAGACCTCGAACGGCGGGGCGTCCTCCTGCGCGGTGAGGGCGCCGATCAGGCGCGGCAGCCGCTGGGCTCCGCCCCGGCTGGGGACGATCACGCTGGCCTCGGGGGTCAGGGGCGTCTCGGTCATGAGTCCTCCGCGGGGATCATAGGGACAGGTCATCCAGGAGCTCGGCGACGGCGGCGCGGCCGGCCTCGGGAGAGAACAGCGACTCCCAGCGGCGTCGCTGGGAGTGGGCCACCGCCCCCAGATCGACCGCGCGCACGGCCCGCAAGCAGCCCGCGAGTGCGGCAGCGTCGCGCTGCGGAACAACGAAGGGGTGATCGCTGCCGACCACCTCGGGAACGGCCCCCGCATCGGAAGCCACCACCGGAACGCCCGCCGCCATCGCCTCGGCCGTCACCAGGCCGAAGACCTCGGCCCACTGCGACGGCACGGCCAGCACGTCCACGGAGGCCAGGAACTCACCGCTGTCCTGCCAGCCGAGCACCTGGACGTCCTCACCGGCTGCCTTCAGGGCGGTGGCGAGCCGGTCGGCCTCGTCCTCCGCCACGAATCGGCTCTCCCCCGCGACGCGGAACACGAAAGCACCCGGGTCGGTCTTCCGCAGCAGCGCGGCGGCCTCCAGGAGCGTCACGATGCCCTTGTCCTCGGACAGCCGGCCGAGGAATCCCACGGTCACCGGCTCATCGGCACCGCGGGCCCGCCCTGCCTGCGGCGCCGTCGGGGCCGGAACCCAGTTGTGGAGCACGCGGGCCCCGCGGATGCGGTCCGCCGCGAACCGGGACGGCACGAGGACTGCGAGCGCACCAGGACGCGCCAGGGCGGAGAACACGCGCAGAAGCGGTTTCTCGGGCACCTGGTGCAGGTGCACGATCCGGCGCGGCCGGCCGGCCAGGGCCGTGGCCGGCAGCAGCCCGTTGCACCAGGCGACGTCGTCGTCGCCGCGGCCGCGGTCCCAGGCCCGGAGAGCGCGTATATACCCCAGGCGTCCGGGCCCACCCACGCGGACCACGTCGAAGCCGTCCGCGGCCAGGCGATCGGCGGTCTCGGCCGGGTGGGCCGGGGCCACGACGCCCACGTCCCGCCCGAGCTCGCGCAGGGCCGTGGCGAGGTGGTGCAGCATCACCTCGCCGCCGCCCACCTCGCCCTGGTTCGCCAGGATCCAGATGCGACCGGTCATCCTGAGGTCTTCCCCACCCGGCGCCCGAGCACCTCGAGGGTCGCCTCGGCGGTCGCCCGGGCCATGGTCTCCACGTCGCCCACGCGCACCTCGCCCGGGCCGTCGGCCGCGGCACGCATGACGGCGTCAGCGATGGCCGCCGGAGTGGTCTCGTGGGCCAGGCGCTCGGGGGGCAGGATCTCCCCGTTGCCGCCCACGTCCGTGGCGACGGCGGGCAGGCCCGCGGCCGCGGCGTCGAGCAGGGTGTAGCTGAGGTTCTCCCACGCGGAGAGCTGCACCAGCACGTCGTGCTCGGCCATGGTGCCCCACGGCTCCACGAAGCCGGGCAGGTCGACCGCCTCCGCGACACCGAGCGCCTCGGCCTGAACGCGCAGCTCCCCCTCCAGGGGGCCAGCGCCGGCCAGCGTCAACCGCGTCCCGGGGTCGCGCTCCAGCAGGGCCGGCAGCGCGGCGATCAGCCGGTCGAGGTTCTTCTCGGGCGCCAGCCGGGACAGGGAGAGGATCCGCAGCCCCTCGCCCGGTGCGCGCCGCTGCCCCGCGGCCGCGGCCCGGACTGCGGGCAGGTCCACGCCATTGCGCACCACGCTGAGGGGCGCCCCCGCGCCCCACTTGCGCTGGAGCACGTCCGCGGTGGACTGCGCCACGGCGATCACGAGGTCCGTGCCGCGCAGCCGGGCGCGGTGCGCGGCGTTCTTCACCCGGGCCGCGGCCGCACGGTTGTACAGCCCGTCGTCCGGGGCGATTCCGTGCTCGGTGCTGAGCAGCGCCGGTGCACCGGGCCGCCGCAGGGCCCGCTCCGTGCCCAGCGCCGTGAAGGCCGCGAGGTCGGCGTAGGCCAGGTGCGTGTGGACCGCGGCCGGGCGCAGGGTGCGCACCGCCGTCCGGAGCGTGCGCACCGAGGCGGTCAGGCCGGCGTCGGGACCGACGTCCCCGGTGAACACCGCCGCACCCTGCTCGCGCAGTCGCTCGGCGAGCGGTCCCTCGGGGCAGAGCACCGCCAGACGCAGACCGGGCAGTCCCACGCGCGCGACGTCGAGGACGTGCCGGGCCACGCCGCCGAGGTCGGCGACGGGCACCACCCAGAGCGTCAGCGGGGCCGGGGCGGTCGTCACCGCCTCGGGGATCACAGCCACTGCTCCAGGCGGTCCAGGGCCGTCCAGAAGCCCTCGCCGTTGTTGATGTGGCCCTGCCAGATCTCCGGGATGAAGCTCACCCCGGGGGCCAGGCGGTCCAGCTGCTCGCACAGCACGGGCCAGTCCACGTCGCCCTCGCCGATCTGCGGCCCCTCCCCGTCCACACCGGTGGCGTCCACGAGGTGCAGGTGGATGGTGTGCGGGGCCAGCTTCTCCACCATCTGCGAGAAGGGGATCCCCAGGAACGTGGCCGAGAGCTTGGAGTGGGAGATGTCCAGGCACAGCGGCACCCCCGTGGCCTCCACGAACGCCACGGTGTCGTCCGGGTCCATGAAGAGGTTGTGGTACTGCTGTCCGCCCATCAGCCACGGGAACGGCGGCAGCGTCTGCGCGGCGATCCGGATGCCGGAGGTGTCCAGGCGCTGCACGGCCTCGGCGATGCGCTCGTACTTCGGCAGCCGCTCCTCCGGGCGGATGTGCCGGTCCAGGGTGAACCCGCCCATGGTGATGACCATGATGGGCTCCTCCTCGTTCGGGAACCAGCGCTTCAGGTTTCGGGTGATGTCGATCGTGCGCTGCACCTCGGCGATCGAGCGCTCCCACACGGCGTCGTCGTCGCTGGCCAGATCCACGAGGAAGTCACCGGAGAAGATGTCCGGCAGGTGCGTGGTGAAGCCCATCGGCATGGGCTCACGGAACACCGAGTCGATGTCGATCTCGAGATCCTTGTAGGAGAAGTGGAACTCCAGGAAGTCCGGGGTGCAGTCCTTCGTCAGCGCCTCGACGTCGTGGTAGCGCACCGGCAGGCCCCAGGGGCGCCGGAACTCGAACTGGCGCCCGGTGGGCACCGTGTCCGTGAGGTCGCCGGCGAAGAAGAAGTCGCCCTCGGCCATCTCGCGGTGCAGCGTGCGGCCGACCAGACGCGGCAGCTCGTTGGGCTGCAGGCCGCGGCCCGGGGACTTCACGGTCACGTCGTCGGCGGTGATCGTGACGCCGGCCTGCAGCGGACGGGCCGCCACCAGGGACTTGGCCAGGTTGATGCGGTTCATCGCCTCGCCCGTGGAGACCACACGCTCGGTCCCGACGCCGATCGACTCCTCGATATCCCGGGTCTGCCGGACCATCTGCGCGAACTCCTCCGGCAGCAGGGAGACCTTGTGGTCGTTGCCCTCGAGGCCCCGGTCCACGGTGAAGTGCTTCTCGATGATCGCGGCCCCCCGGGCCACCGCGGCCAGCGCCACGTGGAAGCCGCGCTCGTGGCCCGAGTAGCCCACCGGCGTCTGGGCGATCTCCGCGAGCCGGTCCAGGTAGGCCAGATTCACGTCCTTGTAGGGGGCGGGGTACGTGGACTGGGCGTGCAGCATCGCGAAGGGGACGCCGAAGGAGCGCACGAGGGCCACCGACTCGCGGATCTCCTCCTCCCGGGACATGCCGGTGGAGAGCACCATCGGCAGGCCGGAGGCGGCCGCGTCCCGCAGCAGACCGTGGTTCGTCAGGTCCGCCGAGGCGATCTTCACGCCGTCCACCGGGTACTCGCGCAGCACCCGCATGGACGGGGCGTCCCACGGGGTGCACATCAGGGCGACGCCGGCGTCCCGGACGTGGTCGAACACCCGCACCATGTCCTCGGCGGAGAGCGAGAACTTGGCCAGCTCGTCCAGGGTGCGCTGGGCCCCCAGGTCCTCGCCGGCGGTGGCCGCACCGGACTGCCGGTACAGGGCGTCCATGTCCCGCAGCTGGAACTTCACGGCGTCCGCGCCCGCCTCGACGGCCAGGTCCACGAGACGGCGGGCCAGGTCCACATCGCCCTGGTGGTTGTTGCCGATCTCCGCGATCAGGAACGCCGGGTGGCCCTCCCCGATCCGGTGCCCGCCGATCCGCAGCTCCGCCTCCCGGTTGATCGCCAGGGCCGTCAGGCGGCCGCGCTCGTCCAGCAGCGGAAGGTGCAGCGCCCCGGTGGGCAGGGCTTCGCGCATCTCGGCCGGGGAGGCGCCCAGGGGCGCCGTCGCCGGGTCGCGATGGGCGACGTCGGCCGCGGCCACGTCCAGCGACGCCTCCGGATGCGCCACGAGCCAGCGGCGCACGTCCCCGTCCGTCAGGGAGCCGACGAGGAAGCCGTGGGAGTCCACCACGAACACGGTGCGCTCGCGGTTGTCGGTCATCTTCTGCAGGGCGGCCAGGAGCGAGTCCTCGGGGAAGACGAGATAGGGGGTGAGCCTGCGTTCGATGATCACTGCGTGCCTCCGGGGGTGCGGTTCGGGCCGGTGATGGGGGTCTCGGCGGTGCGCGGGGCACCGAGGTCGGGGCGGTGCTGGAGCACCTTCTGGACCGCCAGGTACTGGTCCATCTGCTGCTCGGCCAGGGCGAAGTCCAGCTCGGTGTCGATGTCCACGCCCTCGAGGTCGTCGAGCTCCAGCATGCCGATCCGGCCGCCGAGCCGGTTGTGCAGCCGGTCATAGACCCAGGGGCGCGTCACATACAGCGACCCGTTCTCGCGGAACCGCAGGTCGGCGCGCGTCATGTCCTGCCGGCGCTTGCGCGCCGTGACGTCGAAGTCCGGGATCGGCTCCCCGTCGGGATCCTCGGGACGGCGCCACAGGAACGGGGACACCGGGACGACGCCGACCAGCGAGTCCACCCCCGTGTCCCGGAACTGCCGCACGGCGCGGTCCAGGGTGCCGGGCAGGCGGAGCGGGCTGGTGGCCTGGAGGAGCATCACGCCCTCGGGCTCGACGCCGGCCGCGCGCTCGGCCGCGAGCACGTGCTCGATCACGGGCTCGGTGGGGGTCGAGTCCTGCGCCAGGTGGGCCGGGCGCAGGCCCGGCACGTCCGCGCCGTAGCGGAGGGCGACCTCGGCGATCTCGGCCGAGTCCGTGGAGACCACCACGTGCAGGTCCTCCTCCGCTTCGAGGGCGGCCTGGATGGTCCAGGCCACGAGCGGGTGGCCGCCGAGGAGGCGGATGTTCTTGCCGGGCAGCCCCCGGGACCCGCCGCGCACGGGGATGACGCACAGGATGCTCACGCGGTCTCCTTCCAGACGTGTTCGGCGATCGCGGCCGCGGGGTCCGCGGTCGGCGAGGCCAGGGGCGGGGTGGGCTCCGGGGTGCGGCCGGGCCGCCACCGGGTCATGCCGTAGCGCTGCCAGAACCCCTCGAGCCAGGCGGGCGGCTCCGGGTGGACGGCCCACGCGGGCCTGCCGGCCTGCGCGGCCTCGAGGATCCCGGTGGAGAAGACGGCGGCCACGGGCCCGCGGGTGGCGACGAGGGGCGCCCCGGCGTCGTCGATCCGCACGCCGGCCCTGCGCCAGGCCGCGTGCTGGCCGCGGGAGAGGCGATCCCGCTCGGCCGGGTGGGGGCGGTAGGCGGCGCCGGTGGCCCGCACGTACTGTTCGGCGGCTGCGGCGAAGTCCCGGCGGGGCAGCTCGGCGCCGTGCAGCTGGCCGAGGAACACCCCGGGGCCGTCGTCCCCGGCGCCCGAGAGCGCGGGCGCGGTCCGGCGGGCCTGCTCGAGCAGCGCCGAGCCCACCGGGACGGCCTCCACATCGGCGCGGCCCTGGGTCCACCAGTCCGCGTCCGCGCTCGTGAAGGCGTACAGGGTGCCGTCCTGCGGGACGGGCGGCGTGGACACGGCCAGCAGCCCGTGCTGGACGACGCCGATCTGCGCCCCCCGCTGCCGGGCCCAGCACACGGCGGCGCGGCCCGAGGGCAGGTACTCCCCCGCCACCAGGACGCGGCGGAGCCCGGGCAGGCGATCCGTCACGACGTCGGCGGTGGCGGCGTGCTCCCGGTGGCCCGCGGCCCCGGGCAGGGCGGGTGCGTCACCGGCGGGCAGCACCCAGCCGACCCCGGCGGCGACCTCCGGCCGCGCGGTGGCCAGGGCAGCCACGGGCGAGGCCAGCGCGGCCAGCTGCGTGGGGCCGAAGGACTCCAGGGCGACGAGGGTGTGGACGTCCCCCGCCGGCAGGAGCAGGCGGGGGGCCTCGTCGCCGGTGGACCGGCGGCGCGTCAGGGCGCCGGCCACGCCGCGCACGGTCGAGCGCGCGGTGTCCGCGGCCCGCCGGGTCAACGGCCACTGGGCGCGCTGCCACGCGTGCCAGCGCGGCAGGTCCTCGGAGCGCCAGAAGAGGGGCGCGTCGGTCATGCCCACCACCCCTGGGCCATGGCCGCCCGGTGCGCGAACGTGTGCTCCGCGTGCGACCGGCGGCGGCCGGCCTCCCGGATGCGCGCTCCCCAGGCGGGGTCCGCGACGACCCGGCGGCCCAGCTCGATGAGGTGGTCCGCGTCCTCGAAGACGAGCACCTCCTCGTCCGGGACGTAGAACTCGGCCACGTCGGCCCGGTCGACGAGCTGGAGACCGCCCATGCCGGGCACCTCGAAGGTCCGCATCGCGTGGCCGGCCTGCAGGCCGTGGATGTTGATGGCGCCCGCGGCGGCCGCCTGCACGGCGTACGCCTCCTCGAGGGGGATGTCCCGTTCGGCCGGCAGGTCCGGCCGGGTCAGCTCCCACGTGCGCAGGCGGTCCACCGGGTGGTGGCTCCACTGACGCCCGTAGGCGCGCACCGGCACCCCGGCCGCGGCCAGGCGGGTGAGCAGTTCCACGCGATTCGGGTAGCGCGAGCCCACGAAGACCAGTTCGTCACGCCGCGGCACCTGGGGCAGCGCCATCGCCGGGTCGAAACCGTTGGGCATGTAGTGGGCGTCCACGCCCTCGCCGGCCAGCAGCTCGGCCTCGGTACGGGCGTAGCTGAGCACCGGCCCGACGGAGCGCAGGAACTCCATCGAGTAGTCGTGCCGCGCGAGGTCGTCGTACAGCCAGAGCATGCGGGGCAGGCCCGCTTCGAGGATCTCGGACCAGAAGGCCTCGCCCAGCGAGTCGCCCTTGATGACGAGCACGCGGTCCGGCCGGGCCTCGCGCAGCGCGGCCACGGCCCGCCCCGTGTCCCAGGCGACCCGCGCGGCCGTGCGGTCCACGCCCGCCTTCTGCGGCAGCTCGAGCAGCCCCTTGTTCCGCAGCTTCATGCCGAGCGTGGCGTAGGCGTCGTAGCAGTGCACCGTGACGTCGAAGCCCTGGGCCGCCCACGCCGCCGCGATGGAGCGGTGATAGCCGTGGAACGCCGGCGAGACCAGGAACAGCCGTTCCGGTGAGCGGCCGCCCCACACGTCGAGCGGCGCCGGCACGGTGTAGCCGGTGGCGCTCATCGGCGCTGCCCCTTCCAGACCAGCGCGTGCTCGTCCCGGAGCACGGCGCGGGCGTCCACGTCCACACCCCGGGCCTGCCGGAGCGCGTTCACGGCGAAGTTCGCCCCCGTCGCTGCGGTGAGCGCGGCCTTGAGGACCCGGGGGTGACCGAACTTCCGGGCGTAGCGGTACCGGGAGTCCACCAGCCAGCCGCGCCGGCGCAGCGGGTCCGAGGAGCCGTGCAGCCCGTGCGGCACACGGACGGCCGGGACCACGATCGACGGCACGCCGCGCTCGCGCAGGCGGCGCTGCAGGTCGACCTCCTCGGAATTCATGAAGTACTCCTCGTCGAACCCGCCGACGGCGCGGACCTGCGCCATCGGCAGGAGCAGCACGGCGCCCATCACCCAGTCGACCGCCACGGGCGAGGCGGACCGGGCCGCCGCGACGTCGTGCCCCACGGCCTCGTGAAGCACGTCCAGGTGACGGAAGCGGGCCAGCGGAGTCAGCCACTCGACGGTCTGGTGCAGGACCGTGGGGAAGTGCCGGCCGGACCACTGCGGCGTGCCGTCCTCGTTGACGACCTGCGGGCTGACCACGGCCGGCTGATACGGAGCGGCAGCGGCCACCAGCGCGTCGATCTGCGCCCCCGTGATCTCGGCGTCCGAGTTGAGGACCAGGGCCAGCTCGGTGGTGACCGCGGCCAGGCCGGCGTTCACGTTCGCCCCGAAGCCGCCGTTGCGCTCGCGGCGCACCACGGTCAGACGCGGATCGTGCGCCTCGGGGTACGGGGTGGGCGAGGCGTCGTCCGAGACCACGACGGCGGCCAGCGCGTCCCCGGGATCGGCCAGCAGGCGGTCGACGAGGGCGAGGGTGGGGGCCGGATCGCCGTAGTGCGGGATCACCACGGTGACGGCCGCCGTGGTCGGCTGCGCTGCCATGCGGGCTCCTCCCTCGGCTCAGATGGAGGGCGCACCCAGCGCCCGAGAACCTGCGACGAGTATAGAGAGCGTCTGGCGAGGGCCCGTGCCGTCCGGCGGGGCGGCGCCATGGCCGCCCGCACGGCTCTCAGTACACTGACCGGACAGCCACGGGAGGGAAAGGGTGAGCCATGCCCGGCACCCAGGGGGAGGACGAAGCCATGCGCGAGACGACCGCGTTGCGCATCGGCGCCGGACTCGATGCTATGACGGTCAGCGGCCTCACGGGAGACGAGCGGGCGGAGGTGATCGAGTCCTGGGCCCGATGCGGTGTGGAGGCCGTGGAGTCGCCCGCCGACGCGGATGCGCACCGCGACGCCGGCGCCGCGCGTCCGTGGCTCCAGTGGCACGAGGACCTGGTGTTCCTGGCGACCTCACGGGCGATCGAATCCGCGCGCGGCACCCACCTGATGTTCCACGCGGCGTGCCTCGCCGCACCGGACACCGGGGCGGCGATCGTCCTGGTGGCGGCGTCCGGGACGGGCAAGACGACGGCCACGCGCCGGCTGGGACCCCATTTCGCCTACCTCACCGACGAGACGGCGATCATCGCACCAGACGGCCTGACCGTCACACCCTACCCCAAACCGCTGTCCCTGCTGGGGTCACGAGGGGTGCGCCCGAAGACCCAGCGAGGCCCGGACGACCTCGGTCTCGGTCCGACCCTCCCCGACGCCCGGCTGGCCCGGATCGCCGTGCTGGACCGCGTGCGGGATCCGGCAGGCCCGGTGACGCCGCGAGCGGAGGCCATAGAACTCGTGGCCGCGCTCGCGGCGCTCGTCCCCCAGACCTCCTCCCTCTCCCTGCTCCCCCGCGGCCTCGTGACGCTCTGCCGTGCGCTCGACGCGGTCGGCGGCGCCCAACGCCTCGTCTACGCCGAAGCCGATGACCTGCGGGGCGTCGTCGACGGCCTGCTGGCGGCCCCGCCCACGCCCGTCACCCCCGCCTGGGAGGCACTCACCGAGGAAGAGCTCTCGGCCTCCGTCGGAGTGGCAACCCCGGGCGCGGTGTCCCGCTGCGCCGTCGACGACGGCATCCTGACCGACCACGGCCGCCTGGTCCTGCTCGCCTCGGACCGCCTGGTCGTGCTCGAAGGTCTGGGCCCGTCCGTCTGGCTCCTGCTGGACGAGCCGCGGACGGCCGCCGACGTGGTGGCCTGCCTCCGCACCGAAGGACCCGTGCCCGAGGACGCCGAGGCCCGGGTGCGGGAGGCGATGGACGCCCTGATCACCGCGCAGCTGGCCACGACCGGCTGAGCCGGCACGGCCCGGAGGCGGCCGGCGCCCAGGGCGCCCCGCCCCCTCAGGAGATCAGTGCCCGCCCCAGTGCGTGGGCGGCCAGACGGTCACGAAGACCTCGCCCACGATGTCCTCGCGGGTGACGAAGCGCGCGCAGTCCCCGGCCTGGTCGGCGGGGATGCCGCGGCACGCGATCACGGAGTCGGCCGAGTTGGAGCGGTGGTCGCCGAGCACGAGCATCGAGTCCTCCGGCACGGTGACCGGGCCGAAGCAGCGCGCGGACATCACCTCGGACTCGCAGTCCAGCTCGTCCCGGATGAACGGCAGGTCGTTGTGGATGTATGGCTCGTCCAGGGGCTCCCCGTCCACGGTCACGGCACCCTCGGCGGTGCAGCACTCCACGGTCTGCCCCGCGGTGCCGACCACGCGCTTGACCAGCGCCTGCTCGTGCGAGCGGCCGATGCCGGTGAGGTCGCCGAACGTGCGGACGGCGTTCTCCACGGCCCCCTCCGACGACGCCGGGGTGGCCCAGTCCTCGTTTGCGGTGAAGACCACCACGTCCTGGGAGTCGGCCATCCCGTCCGGATAGGCGGTGCGGTTGACCAGCATGCGGTCCCCCACCTCGAGGGTGTTCTCCATCGAGCCGGACGGCACCGAGTACACCTTCACCCACAGGGCCTGCACCACGGCGACGACCGCGAGGGCCACCACCACGTTCAGCAGCAGGGAGGCCCAGAACGGCAGGCGCGGACGGTGAGGCTGCGGCGCGGCCACCGCGCCGCCGTCTTCCCCGTGGGCCGGCTCGA
Organism: Micrococcus sp. EWR3.9.1; assembly: GCF_052615555.1. NCBI lineage: Bacteria > Bacillati > Actinomycetota > Actinomycetes > Micrococcales > Micrococcaceae > Micrococcus > Micrococcus sp. EWR3.9.1. Next base: position 167,925 of record NZ_JBQXFD010000004.1, on the reverse strand, counting down.
CGCGCTCGGCCATGGTCAGGCGACGCCGTCGAAGAGGCTGGTGACCGAGCCGTCCTCGAAGACCTCGCGGATCGCGCGGGCGATCAGCGGGGCGATCGAGAGCACCGTGAGGGTCTCGAAGCGCTTCTCCTCCGGGATGGGCAGGGTGTTGGTCACCACGACCTCACGGGCTCCGCACTCGCCGAGACGCTGGGCGGCCGGGTCCGAGAACACCGCGTGCGTGGCGGCGATGATGACGTCCTTGGCGCCGGCGTCCTTGAGGATCTGCACGGCGCCGGCGATGGTGCCGCCGGTGTCGATCATGTCGTCGATCAGCACGCAGACGCGGCCCTCGACGTCCCCGACCACGGTCTTGGACTCGGCCTTGTTCGGAACGGTGAGGTCCCGGCTCTTGTGCACGAAGCCCAGCGGCACGCCGCCCAGGCGGTCCGCCCACTGCTCCGCCACGCGCACGCGACCGGTGTCCGGGGAGACGACCGTGACCTCCTCGCCCGCCACGCTGGAGCGGATGTGGTCCGCCAGCAGCGGGATGGCGAACAGGTGGTCCACCGGGCCGTCGAAGAAGCCCTGGATCTGGGCGGTGTGCAGGTCCACGCTCATCACGCGGGAGGCGCCGGCGGTCTTGTACAGGTCCGCCACGAGACGGGCCGAGATCGGCTCGCGGCCGCGGCCCTTCTTGTCCTGGCGGGCGTACGGGTAGAACGGCGAGACCACCGTGATGCGGCGGGCGGAGGCGCGCTTCATGGAGTCCACCATGATCAGCTGCTCCATGAGGTGGTTGTTCAGCGGCGCCGGGTGCGACTGGATGATGAACACGTCCTTGCCGCGCACCGACTCGCCCGAGCGCACGTAGATCTCGCCGTTGGCGAAGTCGTAGGCGCTCATGGGGAGCAGCTCGGTGCCCAGCTCCTCGGCGATCTCCTGCGCGAGCTCGGGGTGGGCGCGGCCCGTGGCCAGCACCAGTCGCTTGTCTTCGCTGCGGCTCAGCTCCGTCATGACGTCCTCATCATCCTTCGTGGTCTCGCGTTCCAGGGCCGACGGCGTCCGGCGTCGGTGTCGGCCGCCCGGGGCGGCCCGGTCCTCGCACCCATCCTAGGGCGCGAGGGATCAGCCCTGAGCGCCGGAGCCCTCGGCGCCGGCGGCCCGCGCGATCCTTGTGATCAACGACTCCAGCCAATCCGCCGCGTCGGACACGCGCGGCTGCAGGAGCCTGGCCTGTCCCTCCGCACCCACTCGTGTCTCCTCCAGCGCATCCAGGTACCCCTGCTCGAGAGTCCGGACGTGAGCGACCGGAGGCGGCCACTCATGCGGTGTGTGTCCTGCCGCAGTCCGGCCGGGTGACCGAAACATGAAAGTACGGCTGACGAGATCTGCGAGCAACGGGATGTCGACACCACCCTCGGCCTCCGCCCCATGCCAGAGCAACTGGATGTCCACGAGATCGTGGCCTCGCGTCTGATGTGGATCCGTGACGGCATGGATCTTCTGTGCGAGCTGCTGCTCGACAGCCATCACGGCCACAGACCGCGGTGTTCCACATCCCAACGCGGTGACCGCCTCCGCGACCTGGGGTGCCACGACCTCGACTGGCTGCGCCAGCGTGCTGCCCTCGAATTCGTCGCGCCCGATCTCGATCGGGACCGACACCCAACTTGTCCTCGCGGAGAGAAAATGCAGGGTCACCTTCGCTCGTGACAGGACGTAGGGATCGGGCACTCCGAGAGGCTCCGCAGGATCGTCCTCATGCACCGTGCCGAAGAAGGCCACCCGGGTCGCAGCCGGGTCGGCCTTGAGTTCTCTCTTGCTCCCGGGCGCGGCCCCCCATCCCCGGTCGACGAACCCGGTCAAGTCCTTCAGCGCCTGCTGGGGATCGCGAGCCAGTAGATCGAGATCCCGGGTCGCCCGCGTCCCGGTGGCTCCATGTCGGAGTCGAACGCCATTTCCACCCTTGACTACGACGCCTTCCGGCAACATCTGCGCCACGATCACTGCTCCCAGCAACCGGCGCGCCCGGTCCACCGGAACGCCCATCGCGTCAGCGATCGCCTCCAGTCGACGGTTGAGTTGGCCTTCGCTCCTGGGCGCACCTCGAGCTCCCAGATCGCCCAGGCCCACGACCACGTCATCGACCGCCACGATGTCCACCGTTCTGCCGCGCCTCCAGGTCCTTCTTCAAGCTCCTCGCCTCGCCCACCGTGAGCAGCCCGCGCGCGCGGGCCTCCTCGATCGCAGCGGCGACGCGCTCGAGAGGGATGCGGTCGAGTGCCTCACGAAGGGCTTGGTTGATCGTGAGGCCTCGCACGCCGCCGTGAAAGGTGAGGTCCTCGTCGCCCGGCGGGGGACGGCGTCGTGTCACTCGTACATGCGCGCGCGGCGAGCCGCGGTACCGCCTCGTCACGCCCACCCGTACGACGGAGGGATCGACCAGGGCGAGGTCGTACAGTGACAGCACTGCGTCCCAGTCCAGGAATGCATCTTCACCGCCCGTGGCCACGGCCTCCGCCGCGTCCGTGAACCGGTCGCGGGGAACCTGGCGATGGAGGTACACCCCGTGGGCCAGCCTCCGCAGAACGCCGCGCTGGGCGAGCTTGCGGACCTCGACGGCGGGCACGCCCGCCTCCTCCGCTTCCGTAGTGGTGATGACCCCGTGGTTCCCCGCAGCCACGTCCCACAGATCGTCACGATACGTCACGGGATCACCACCTCATCTCTGGTGTCACAACCGTACCGGAATCGGTACGGTTGTGACACGCCGACCTCTTGTCGGGCGCGCGGGGTCAGCCCTGAGCGCCGGAGCCCTCCGCGCCGGCGGCCCGCGCGGCCTCGGCCGAGGAGGTGCCCGGGCGCTTGGCGGGCACCCAGCCCTCGATGGTGCGCTGCGCCACGGCGTTCAGCGCCAGGGCGCCGGCCGGGACGTCGTCGCGGACCACCGCGCCGGCACCGGTGTAGGCGCCGTCGCCCACCGAGACCGGGGCCGTGAACACCGTGTTCGAGCCGGTGCGCACGTGGGCCCCGATCACGGTGCGGTGCTTGGCGACTCCGTCGTAGTTGGCGGTGATGTTGCCGCAGCCGATGTTGGTGTACTCGCCGATCTCGGCGTCCCCGGCGTAGCCCAGGTGGGAGAGCTTGGCGCCGCGGCCCACGGTCACGTTCTTGGTCTCGTAGAACGCGCCGATCTTGCCGTCCTCCCCCAGCACCGTGCCCGGGCGCAGGTAGGTGAACGGGCCGACGGTCGCGCCCGCGCCGATCACGGCCTCCGTGGCGTCGGTGCGCTTCACCACGGCGCCCTCCCCCACCTGCGTGTCCGTGAGCGTGGAGTCCGGGCCGACGACGGCGCCCGTGGCCACCGACGTCGCCCCATGCAGCTGGGTGCCGGGCTTGAGCCTGACGTCCGAGGCGAGGGAGACGGTGACGTCCACCCACGTGGAGGACGGGTCGACGACCGTGACACCCTCCTTCATCCAGCCGCGCAGCACGCGGTCGTTGAGCTGGCGGCCCAGGTCGGAGAGCTGCCGGCGGTCATTGGCACCCTCGACCTCCCACACGTCGTCCGTGCCCACCGAGGCGACGCGGCCGCCCTCGGCACGGGCCATGCCGAGCACGTCCGTGAGGTACTTCTCACCCTGCACGTTGTCCGTGGAGATCTCCGGCAGGGTGCGGCGCAGCAGGGCGGCGTCGAAGGCGTAGATGCCGGAGTTGACCTCGCGGATCGCCACGAAGGAGTCATCCCCCGTGGCCTCGGCGTGGGCGAGGGCGTCCTTGTGCTCCATGATCCGTTCCACGAGGCCCTCGGCGTCGCGGACGATGCGGCCGTAGCCCGTGGCGTCCTCGAGGGTGGCGGTGAGCACGGTGACGGCGTTGCCGTCCGCCTCGTGGTCCGCGACGAGGCGGGCGAGGGTCTCCGGGGTCAGCAGCGGGACGTCGCCGTAGGTCACCACGACGGTGCCCTCGAGGTCCGCGGGCAGGGCGGCCAGGCCCAGCTCGACGGCGCGGCCGGTGCCCGGCACGTCGTCCTGGTCGGCGATCGCCAGCGCGTCGATGCCCAGCTGGGCCGCCACCGTCTCGATGTGCTCGGCCACGCGAGCCCGCTCGTGCCGGACCACGGCCACGAGGTGCTCCGGCGCGAGCGACCAGGCCGCCGCGAGCGCGTGGCCCACGAGGGAGCGCCCCCCGATCGCATGCATGATCTTCGGCGTCGTCGACTTCATGCGGGTGCCCTGGCCCGCGGCCAGGACGATCACGGCGGAGGGACGGGCGGACGGCTGGGACATGGGGGCTCCTGCACCGGTGGGGGTCAGAGGACGGGGGTTCCGCCCCTAGGATTCGAACCTAGACCGCACGGCTCCAAAGGCCGGCGTGCTGCCATTACACCAGGGCGGAGCGCCGGACCCCAGGGGGCGGCGACGACGGCCCATTCTTCCACACAGGTCGCGCGGATCCGGGGTCAATAGGCGCCGTCGGCGGCGATCACGGCCTTGACGGTCCGGCCCAGGATCACGAGGTCGCCCAGGATGGACCAGTTCTCCACGTAGTAGAGGTCCAGGCGGACCGCCTCCTCCCACGGGAGGTCGGACCGGCCGGAGACCTGCCACAGGCCCGTGATGCCGGGCTGCACCAGGAACCGGCGGTGCACGTACTGCCCGTAGGCCTCGACCTCGTGCGGCAGGTGGGGCCGCGGGCCCACGAGGGACATGTCCCCCCGCAGCACGTTCACGAGCTGGGGCAGCTCGTCGATGCTGGTGCGGCGGATGAGCTTGCCGACCCGGGTGATGCGCGGGTCGTGCTTCATCTTGAACAGCACGTCCGCATCCCCGCCGTCCGAGACGAGCCGCTGCCGGATCTCCTCGGCGTCCACCACCATGGAACGGAACTTGAGCATGGTGAACGGCCTGCCGCCGAGACCGATGCGCTCCTGCCGGAACAGCACCGGCCCGCCGTCCGTGGCCTTGACCGCGATCGCGACGGCGATCAGCAGCGGCGAGATGGCGATCAGGCCCAGCCCCGACGCGACGACGTCGAACGCCCGCTTGGCGAACGCCTTGCCCTCGGAGAGGCGCGGGGTGGAGAGGTGGATGAGCGGCAGGCCGGCGAGGGGCTGCGTGTGGAGGCGGGGTCCGGCGACGTCCACGAGCGCGGGCGCCATGATCAGGGAGACGCCGCGTTCCTGCAGCTCCCAGCCCAGTCGGCGGACGTCCCCGGGGACGAACGGGTGGCCCGAGGTGATCACCACGGCTTCGACGTCGCGCACCTCCACGAGGGCGACCACGTCCTCCACGGTGTCCAGGTCCGTGGAGACCGGTATCGGGAGGTAGTCCTCCTGCCGGGTCCTGTATCCGGGGAGAGCCGCCGCCACGGGGGCGTAGCCGGCGCCGGCCTCGGAGTCGAGGGTCTGGAAGATGTGCCGGACCGCCTTCGGGCCGCCGACGAGCAGGAGCCGTCGCCGGAACCTGCCGCGGTGTCGCTGCCGCGCCACCCACCCGCGCACGAGGAACCGGCCCAGCAGGAGCAGGAGCACGCCCAGCGGCAGAGCCAGGCCCACGTAGCCGCGCGCCACTTCGAGACCTGCCGCATAGGCGAGGATCGCGACGGTGCCGAAGAGGTAGAGGGTGCCCTGCAGGACCCGCTTGTACTCCTCGCTGCCCACCCCCAGGATCCGGATGTCCCGCGAGCCCTGGATGGTCAGCGCGAGCACCCAGGCCGCGCTCAGCGCGAGGCTGATTACGCTGTAGTCGATGACTTCGGCGCCGGGGAGGGTGGTGCGCCGCGGTCCGCCGAAGCGGAGCTGGGCCGAGACGAAGGTGGCGAGCAGGACCGCGACCACGTCCCCGATGAGGACGAGCAGCGGAAGGCCCCGCTCCCAGGGCCGGCCCAGGACACGGCCGCGGACGGTCGAACCCATGCGGAGCGCGGTCGACTCATCACCGGGACTCCCGATCACGCTCTGCTCCTCCGTCCTGACGCGGGGGATGGTCCACGTCGTGGGGGTCGGGCATGGTGCTGTGCCCCGGCCCCCGATTGTAGGCCGGAAACAGCCTTGCGCTGTGCCACCTGCCACACTCTCCTGTGCACGCCCGCCGGTCAGTCCCCTTCGGCGAGTTCAGCGGCCTGCAGCCACTCCTCCTCCAGGACGTCCAGCTGCGCGTCGAGGTCCTTCAGGTCGGCGGAGGCCGCGGTGAGGGCGTCGAAGTCCTGCGCCTGCCCCAGCTCGGCCATCCGCGCCTCGAGGCCGGACCTGCGGTCCCGGAGCCGGGTCATCTGCTTCTCGAGCCGGGCCATCTCCTTGCGGGCCAGCCGACGCTCCGCCTCGGTGGGCCCGGTGTCCTCCTCCGGCCCGCCCATGCCCGCGCACGTCCCGACGACGTCGTTGCGGCCCCGGGCTGCGCCGGCTCCCCGGGCCGGGCCGCCGGCGTCGTCCATCGCGGCGCGCAGCTCGAGATACTGGCCCACCCCGCCGGGCAGGCCGCGGACCTTGCCGTCCCCGAGCAGGGCGACCTGGTGGTCGGTGACGCGCTCGAGCAGGTAACGGTCATGGGAGACCACCACGAGGGTCCCGGGCCACCCGTCCAGCACGTCCTCGACGGCAGCCAGGGTGTCCGTGTCCAGGTCGTTGGTCGGCTCGTCGAGCATGAGGACGTTGGGCTCGCCCACGAGCAGGCGCAGCAGCTGCAGGCGCCGGCGCTCGCCGCCCGAGAGCTCGGAGACCTGAGTCCACTGCCGGGAGGTGCCGAAGCCGAGCATCTCGAGCAGCTGGCCGGAGGACATCTCGCGGCCACCGACCTGGAAGGACGAGCCTTCGCGGGCCATGACTTCGGCGACGCGCAGGTGGGCGACGTCGTCGAGCTCCTTCACGTCCTGGGTGAGGGTGGCCGAGACCACCGTCTTGCCGCGCTTCACCCGCCCCGAGTCCGGGGCGATGCGGCCGTCGAGCAGGCGCAGCAGGGTCGACTTGCCCGCACCGTTGACGCCGACCACGCCGAGCCGCTCGCCGGGCGCCAGGCGCAGGGTGACGTCGTCGAGGATCGGCTTCTCCCCCAGCGTCAGGCTCACGTGCTCGAGGTCGAGGACGTCCTTGCCCAGCCGGGCCGTGGCCATCTTCGCCAGGGACACCGAGTCACGCGGGGCGGGGACGTCCTCGATGATGGCGTTGGCCGCCTCGATGCGGAACTTCGGCTTCGACGTGCGCGCCGGGGCGCCACGGCGCAGCCAGGCGAGTTCCTTCTTCACCAGCTGCTGACGCTTCTGCTCCGTCACCGCCGCCTGCCGGGAGCGCTCCGCGCGCGCGAGCACCCACGCCGCGTAGCCGCCGTCGAACGGGTCCACCGTGGCGTCGTGCACCTCCCACGTGCGCGTGCAGACCTCGTCGAGGAACCACCGGTCGTGGGTGACCACCACGAGGCCGCCGTCGGTGGGGCGCCAGCGCTGCTTCAGGTGGCGGGCGAGCCACGCGACGCCCTCGACGTCCAGGTGGTTGGTGGGCTCGTCGAGGAAGAGGACGTCGTCGTCCCCGGCGAGCAGACGGGCCAGGGCCACGCGACGGCGCTGGCCGCCGGAGAGGCCCCGCACGGACTGCTCCAGGTCGAAGCCGTCGAGGAGACCGCCCAGGACGTCCCGGACCTTGGGGTCTGAGGCCCACACGTGGTCGTCCACGTCCCCGACCACGGCCTGACGCACGGTGTGCTCCGGGTCGAGCCGGTCCTGCTGGTCCAGCACGCCCACGCGGACGCCGCCGCGGCGGGTGACGCGGCCCGTGTCGGGCTCCTGGAGGCCGGCGAGGATGCGCATGAGCGTGGATTTGCCGTCGCCGTTGCGGCCCACGAGTCCGATCCGGTCCCCCTCATCCACACCGAGGGAGAGGCCCTCGAGGACGGTGCGGGTTCCGAAGGCGATGCCGATGTTCTCGGCGCCGAGCAGGTGGGCCATGGAGGAGGTGGTCCTTTCCGGACGGAGGAGGGGTGGTCGGGTGCGGCGGGGTGCGCCGCCTGGTCTCACAGCACGTGGGCGCCGGGCACGGGGCCGTGGACGGGGAGGGCGCGCACGCCCGTGCGCTCCTCGATGGCCGAGGCCAGCCGCAGCGCGGAGGCCTCGTCCTGCGCCACGAAGAGCAGGGTGGGGCCGGAGCCGGAGACCATGCCGCGCAGCGCGCCTTCGTCCATACCGAGGTCGAGGACGTCCGAGAGCTCGGGGAACAGGACGACGGCCGGGGTCTGCAGGTCGTTGTCCATGGCGGTGGCGAGTTCGAGCGGGTCGGCCGCGGTGAGGGCCCGCAGGACGGCCTCGTTCACCTCCGGGCGCGCCGGCCCGTCGGGCAGGTGGCCCTCCCGGCGCAGCTCGTCCAGGGTCTGGAACACCACGGGGGTGGACAGCCCGGCGTCCGCCGGGACGAGGACGAGGTGCACCGGGGTGCGGGCCGCGACGGGGGTCAGCTCCGCCCCGGTCCCGAGCCCGACGGCGGCCCCGCCCAGCACGCTGAAGGGCACGTCCGCGCCCAGCGGGGCGGCCAGCTCGGCGAGCTCGGCGCGGGTGTGCCCGGTCTCCCACAGGACGCTGCACGCGAGCAGCGCGGCGGCCGCGTCGGCGGAGCCGCCGCCCATGCCGCCAGCGACCGGGACCTGCTTGGCGACCTCGAGGTGGACGCCGTGGGTGTCAGGATCGAGCCTGAGGGTGCGCCGCAGGTGCGCGGCGGCGCGGTGCGCGAGGTTGCGCTCGTCCCAGGGCACGTCTTCGGTGTCCACCAGACTGATGTGGCGGCCCGACGGGCCGACGGTGATCCTCCCGTCCGTGCGCGCGATCGCCGTGACGGTCTCCCGCAGGCTGACGGCCAGGTACACGGTGGCCACGGGGTGGTAGCCGTCTGCGCCGGGCGGCCCCACCCGCAGGGACAGGTTCACCTTGCCGGGGGCGCTGACCGTGACGTGCCGGGCCGTGGGGTCGAGGCCGAGGTCCTCCGTCGTCATGCGCTCACCTCCTCCGCCGCACGCCGCGGGCCGTGCTCGGCGATCCGCGCGAAGGCCGCGATGTCCAGGGCCTCGCCGCGGGCGCGCGGGTCCACGCCGGCGGCCACCAGGGCGTCCTCCGCCGCCTGCGGCGACCCCGCCCAGGAGGCGAGCGCGGCGCGCAGGGTCTTGCGGCGCTGGGCGAAGGCGGCGTCCACCACGGCGAAGACCTCCCGGCGGGACGCGCCGCCCGCCGGCGGCTCGCGCCGGGTGAAGGCGACCAGCCCGGAGTGGATGCGCGGAGCCGGCCAGAACACCTGGGTGCCGATGGTGCCCGCCTTGCGCACGTCCGCGTACCACGCCGCCTTGGCGGACGGCACGCCGTAGACCCTGGAACCGGGCCCGGCCGCGAGACGGTCCGCGACCTCCTCCTGCACCATCACCAGGCCGTGCCGCAGCCCCGGCAGGACCGCGAGCGCGTGCAGCAGCACGGGCACGGCCACGTTGTAGGGCAGGTTCGCCACGAGCGCGGTGGGGCCGCCGGCGGCGGCGGCGGGCCGGACCTCAGCCAGGGCCTGCTCGCTCAGCGTCATGGCGTCCGCGTGCAGCACGGCGAGGGCGTCCTCGACCCCGGGGCGGAACTCGGCGGCGGTGCGCGGCAGGCGGGCGGCGGTGACCGGGTCGATCTCGACGGCGGTGACGGCGGCGGCCGCGTCCAGCAGGCCGAGGGTGAGCGAACCCAGACCGGGGCCGATCTCCAGCACGTGCTCGTCCGCGGTCACGTCCGCGGCCTGCACGATGCGCCGGATCGTGTTCGGGTCGATCACGAAGTTCTGGCCCCACTGCTTGGTGGGACGCAGGTCCAGCTCGGCGGCGATGCGCCGCACGTCCGCGGCGCTCAGCAGCGGGGCGGGGGCGGGGTGCGGGGAGGGCTGGACCATGCCCGCGAGTCTATCGGGGCGCCGGACGGGGTAACCGGGGCGCAGCGGCGCGGGCTCCGCTCAGGTGGAGAGGTCACCGAGCCGGACGAGCTCGCGGAACTCGGGGCTCGTCTCCTGCAGCCCGGCGAACGTGCCCTGGCCGATGATCCGCCCCTGGTCCATCAGCACGATCTGATCGCAGCGCTTGACCGTGGAGAGACGGTGGGCGACCACGATGACCGTGATCCGTCCGCGCAGCGACTCGATCACCTCGGTGACCCGGCGTTCCGTGAGGTTGTCGAGGGCCGACGTCGCCTCGTCGAGCACGAGGAGGCGGGGCCGCCGGAAGAGCGCGCGGGCGATGCCCAGGCGCTGGCGCTGGCCGCCGGAGACGCCCACGGCCCCTTCGCCGATCACGGTGTCCAGGCCGTCGGGGAGCTCGTCCAGCCACTGCCCCAGCTGGGCTTCGCGCAGCACGCGCTCCACCTCGGCCCGGTCCGCCGTCTGGGTGGCCTCGACGTCCAGGAGCACGTTGTGCAGCACCGTCCCGTTGACCACGGTGACGGACTGCGGGACGAACGCCACGTTGTCCCACCAGCCGCGCGGGTTGGCCTCGAGCTCCACCCCGTCCACGTAGACCCCACCGCGCTGGGCGTGGTGGAAGCCGATGACCAGGTCCACCAGGGTGGTCTTGCCGGCACCGCTGCCGCCCACGAAGGCGTACGAGGAGCCGAAGGGGATGCGCAGGTCGATGTCGCGCAGGACCGGTTCGGCCTTGCCGGGGTAGGTGAAGGACGCGTCCCGCACCTCGATGGACTCCTCGAACGTGATGCGCTCGTAGGGCCGGTCCGCCGCGTGCAGGACCGGCTGCGCGGCGGCGAGCTCCGCCGTCGTGCGCTCGAAGGCCGGCCAGGAGGTGCGGATCTCATTGGTGGTGGCCATGAGCGCGGCCATGGACGGCAGCACGCGGAAGCCGGCCATCGCGAGCAGGGCGAGCGAGCCGAACGCCTCCCCGCCGCGGCCCTGGATGAAGGCCACGGCCACGAGCGCCGCGATGGCGGCCACGAAGGCGACCTCGAGCACGTAGCGCGGCATCATCGTGAGGATCATCTTGAGCCGCGTGGCTTCGGCGCTCTCCATGCGGGCCGCGCGGTACTCCTCCATGAAGGCCGAGTCGTTGCCGCGGATCTTCACGTCCTTGTAGTTCTCCAGGCCCTGCAGCGCCGCCGTGTTGGCCCGCTCCCCCGCGGTCACCAGGGTCCAGCCCAGGCGGGAGGCCGGGCGGCGGATCACGGTCTTGATCACCCAGGCGACGGCGAGGAAGTACAGGGCCATCCCGAGCCCCGTCAGCGGCATGGAGACGCCCACCACGACCGCCACCGCGACGAGCGTCACGGCCTCCGTGAGGAACGTGACGGACGCGTTCACCACGCCCGTGTACGCCATGCTGGAGGTGCCGGTGACGTTGTTGACCAGGGTGCCCACAGTGCGCGTCAGGTGCAGGCCGTAGTCGGCCCGCAGGTAGTAGCGCAGCAGCGTGGCGGACGTGCGGATCAGGTTCTGGTTGGTGAACCCCATGGTCCACCAGCGGAACGCGAGCACCAGGATCGCCTTGAGCAGGAAGGCCAGCACGATCACGACGGCGAAGGCCACCGTCTGCTCCGGCACCGTCACGGCCCCGAACCGGGCCAGCAGCCCTTCGAGCGCCGGGGAGCCCAGCTCACCCGAGGTCAGCAGGCTGACCAGCGGGATGATCGAGGCGAGCGCCACCATCTCGAGGCCGGCCACGAGGACGGACCCGAGGACCACGAACACGAGGCGGATCCGCATGGGGCGGTCCACCAGGTACTGCGTTCCCTCGGGCAGCCGGGCTTTGAGGAGTCGGGTCAGCACGTCGCCCATCCTAGGGGCCGGGTCTGGATCGGCTTAGAACGCCCCGTACACCCGGGCGGTGTTCTCGCTCACCGCGCGGGCGAGGGCCGCCACGTCGTCTCCGCGCGTCTCCGCCATGCCCCGCAGGGTCAGCGGGATCAGGTAGGGCGCGTTGGGGCGGCCCCGATGCGGATGCGGCGTGAGGAAGGGCGCGTCCGTCTCCACGAGCAGCAGCTCGGCCGGGGCGATCCGCAGCGCCTCGCGCAGCTCGTCGTTGGCCTTGAAGGTGACGGGCCCGGCGAAGGACATGTGCCAGCCGTGCTCGGCGCACGTGCGGGCCAGTTCGGGCCCGCCGGAGAAGCAGTGGAACACCACGTGCGGGGGCAGCCCGCCCTCGGCCGCCTCCTCGAGCAGGATCCGGACGACGTCGTCGTGCGCGTCCCGGTCGTGGATCTGCAGGGCCGTGCCGAGTTCGCGGGCGAGTCGGATGTGCCGGCGGAAGGACTCCTGCTGCGCGGCGTGGCCGGCCTCGTCCTGCGTCCGGAAGTAGTCGAGGCCCGTCTCGCCGACGGCGCGCACGCGGGGGTGGCGGGCAAGCTCCGCGATCTGCGCGAACGCCTCCTCGAACTCGCCACGCTCGGCCAGGCGAGCCGCGTCGTTGGGGTGCAGCGCCACGGCGCCGAGCAGGCGGGGCTCGGCCTCGATCGCCGCGATCGTGAACCGGGCCGAGGCGACGTCGCAGCCCACCTGGACCGCGCCGACCACGCCCACCGCCTCCGCCGCGTCCATCGCCTGGTGGACGTCCACGCGGACCAGGCCGTCGCGGAAGTCGAGGTGCGTGTGGTTGTCCACGACGGGCGCCGGCAGCGGCTCGGGTGCGGGCGGGTACTCGAGGCGCCGCCGACGTCCCGACTTCTCCTCGTGGGCGTCCCGGCGCGGGCCGCCGTCGTCGTCCGGCTGCGGGGCGGGGGCGCGGTAGGCGAGGGGGGTCTCGGATGCGTGGGCCATGCACCCCACTCTAGGGAGCCGAGCCCGGCCCCCCCGACACGCCTCGGGGGCGGTATCGGGTGGTATCCGACGTGGATACCACCCGATACCGCCCCCGGAGGGAACGGCTCGGCGGAGAGGTCAGGCCTTCGCGGCCCACGGGTCGGCGATGCCGATGTACTGCACCGAGGTGTACTCCTCGATGCCCTCGGCGCCGCCCTCGCGGCCCAGGCCCGACTGCTTCACGCCGCCGAACGGCGCGGCCGGGTTGGAGATGACGCCCACGTTGTAGCCCATGAGGCCGAACTCGATGCTCTCGGCCACGCGGTACATCCGGGCCTGATCCTTGGTGAACACGTAGGAGGCGAGGCCGTACTCGGTGTCGTTGGCCATCTCGATGGCCTCCTCCTCGGAGGAGAAGGTCACGATCGGGGCCACGGGGCCGAAGATCTCCTGCTGGAGGATCGGGTTGCCCTTCTCCACCTTGATCGCGGTCGGCGCGTAGAAGTAGCCGTCGCCCTCGATCTTGTGGCCGCCGGTGAGCACCTCGCCGCCGGCCGCCACGGCGTCCTGGACGAGCTGGTCGATGTCGTCGCGCGCGCCCTCGTCCACGATCGGGCCGAGGGTGGACTCCGGGTCGGTGCCGCGCAGGGGCTTGAGCGCCTCGAGCTTGGCCACGAACTTCTGCGTGAACTCCTCGGCCACGTCCTCGTGCACGAGGAAGCGGTTGGCGGCGGTGCAGGCCTCGCCCATGTTGCGCATCTTCGCGGCGAAGGCGCCCTCGACGGCGGCGTCCAGGTCCGCGTCCTCGAAGACGATGAGCGGGGCGTTGCCGCCGAGCTCCATGGAGGTGCGCAGCACGTTGTCCGCCGCGTCCTTCATGAGGCGCACACCGACCGGGGTGGAACCGGTGAAGGACACCTTGCGCAGGCGCCGGTCCTGCAGGATCGGGCTGGAGATCGACGAGGCGGAGGAGCCCGCGACGACGTTGAGCACGCCCTTGGGCAGGCCGGCCTCCTGCATCACCTGCGCGAACAGCTGGGTGGTCAGCGGGGTCAGCTTGGCGGCCTTGAGGACCATGGTGCAGCCGGCGGCGACGGCGGGGCCCACCTTGCGGGTGGCCATGGCCAGCGGGAAGTTCCACGGGGTGATCAGCAGGCACGGGCCCACCGGGCGATGGTGCACCTGCATGCGCAGCGTGCCCTCCGGCACGGTCAGGGTGCGGCCGTAGTGGCGGCCGGCCTCCTCGGAGAACCAGCGCAGGAAGCCGTTGCCGTACGTGACCTCGCCGCGAGCCTCGGCGAGCGGCTTGCCCATCTCGAGGGTCATCAGCAGTGCGAAGTCCTCGGCGCGCTCGTTGATCAGGTCGTAGGCGCGGCGCAGGATGTCGGCGCGCTCCTTGGCCGGGGTCCGGGCCCAGTCGGCCTGCGCGGCGCAGGCGGCGTCGAAGGCGGCCATGGCGTCGTCGGAGTTCGCGTCCTGCAGGCTCGCGATGACCTTGCCGGTGGCCGGGTCCTTCACGTCGAAGGTCTTGCCGGAGGAGGCATCGCGCCACTCGCCGTCGATCAGCAGGCCGGTGGGGACGGACTCCAGCAGCGCCTTCTCGCGCTCAGCGGTCACGGTCATGATGCACCTCTTTCGGGGTCGGTGGTCGGAGGCGGCACGCCCCGCGTCCCTCAGGGGAACGGGTGGACGGCCACGGGTATTCCGACGCCGTCCGGCGGCGGTCGGCAGCGGCTCCACGGCTGATCCTAGCCAGGCCCCGGGGCCGCGCCATCGCCCATGAGCATCTGTGTAGCCGGGGACGTGTCAGCCCCGGGCCGCGAGCACCGCCTGGTAGAGCTCCCGGCTCCGCATCCCGTGGGCTCCGGCCACCGCCGCCACGGCCTCCTTGAGCCGGGTGCCGGACTCCACCAGCACCCCCACCTCGGCGACGGCGTCCGCCTCGGACGCCTCGCCCTCGGCACCGGGCGCGGGCGGCCCGATCACCAGCACGATCTCCCCGCGGATCCCCTCCCCCGCGTGCCGCTCCGCAGCCCAGGCATGCACCTCGGCCGCGGTGCCGCGCACCACCTCCTCGTGCAGCTTGGTGAGCTCGCGGGCCACGCACACCGGCCGCTCCGCACCGAGGACCTCCACGACGACGGCCAGCGCGTCCGCCAGACGCTGCGGCGACTCGAAGGCGACCACCGTGCGGGCCTCGGTCAGCAGGGAGGTGAGCCATCGCCGTCGTTCCCCGTCCTTGCGGGGGACGAAGCCGTCGAAGGCGAACCGGTCCGTCGGCAGGCCGGAGAGGGCGAGCGCGGTGGTCACGGCGGAGGGGCCGGGCGCGCAGGTCACGGGCAGCCCTGCGGACACCGCGGCCGCCACGAGCCGGTACCCCGGGTCCGAGACCGTGGGCATGCCCGCGTCCGAGACCACCGCCACCGTGGCACCGCCCCGCACCTGGTCCAGCAGCCCCTGGGTCGAGGCCGCCTCGTTGTGCTCGTGATGGGCCACCACCCGGCCCGCCGGGGTGACACCCAGCCCGGCGCACAGGCGCCGCGCGGTCCTGGTGTCCTCGGCGGCGATCACGTCCGCCTCCGCCAGCAGCTCACGCAGGCGCGCGGACGCGTCCCCGAGGTGGCCGATGGGGGTGGCGGCCAGGACGATGCGGCCGGACGGGGACGGCAGATCAGTCGGTCTCGGGGTCATATGTCAAGATCGTAGAGGCACCGCCCCGAGCCCGCCCGGGCCCACGCCTCTCCGAAAGGTCAGGACCATGCCCGTCGAGCCCCGCATCTGCATCACGTCCGGTGGCGACGAGATCCGCCTGCGCTCCTACGTCAACCACGCGATCTACGCTCGAGAGCACGGGCTGGACTACCGGCTCGAGACGGGCATCGACCCGCATATCGTCACCAAGTTCGACTACAAGGTCGCCATCCTCCGCCGGCTGCTCCCACGTTATGACTGGCTCGTGTGGATGGACGACGATGCCTTCTTCACCGACTTCGAGGCGGACAACCTCCGACGCCTGATCTCCGAGGCCGAGCGTGACGACATCAGCCTGGTCATCGCCGAAGGGCCCACAGAGCCGAACGGGTTCTGGTCACGCATCAACACCGGGGTCATGCTGCTCCGGAACGACGAGACGGCGCGCACGATCGTGGAGTCGACCTCGACAGCGGACCTGGCCACGGTCCGGGCCTGGTGGGACGACGATCGCGACGGTCTGTTCACCCACGGCGACCAGGACCAGATGTGGTGGGCCATCCAGACGGGCGGGCACGCCGAGCGCGTCCGGATCGTCGGCCACCGAGAGCTGAACTCGCGCGGGCACTACTACGAGGACTCCCTGACGGACGCGTTCGTCATGCACTTCACGGGTTATCCGGACAAGGAACTCGGCATCGCCCGCTTCGCCGACCGCTTCGACATCGGACAGGAGATCGTCCCTGAGCCGCTCCTGGACAAGTATCACGTCAGAGTGCGCAGCCCCCTGAGGGGCGCCCGCCGTGTCTGGCGGGAACGCTCGGTGGACACGCTGGCAGCGGTCAAGTACCGGCTCCGCCCCCACAAGGACCGGATCCAGCGCGTCGCAGGGTTCCTCCCGCCCGCCGTGCGCCGCCGGTGGCCGCTCGGCCACGTCTGAGAGCAGGCCGCACGTCGAGGAGGCCTGCTCCACCCCGCCGCCTAGCATGGAGCCCGTGCCCGCCACCGCCCTCGCCTCCCGCCCCGCCGCCGTCGCGGTCGACGACGGCCCCTTCGGCGTCGCCGCCCTGCGCGCCCGCCTCGGGGTGAGTGCGGCACCCCTGACGCGGTGGCACTGGATCCTGCCGCTGCTGGTCACGGCGATCGCCGGCGTCCTGCGGTTCACGAACCTGGCCCACCCGGACCAGCTGATCTTCGACGAGACCTACTACCCCAAGGACGCCTACTCCCTCCTGGAGTCCGGCTACGAGCGGCGGTGGGACGAGGACGTCAACGACGCGTTCGCGCGCGGCGAGGCGGAGCCGCTCGAGGGGGCCGCCTACGTGGTGCACCCGCCGCTGGGCAAGTGGCTGATCGGCCTGGGCATGCTCGCGTTCGGTCCGGACAACGGGGTGGGCTGGCGGTTCAGCGCCGCGGTGGCCGGCACGCTCTCCGTCCTGCTGGTCGCCCTCGCCACGCAGCACCTGCTGCGCTCGGTGTCCCTGGGCGCGGTCGCCGGGCTGCTGCTGGCCGTGGAGGGCCACCACCTGGTGATGTCCCGCATCGGGCTGCTGGACATCTTCCTCTCGTTCTTCGTGCTCGCGGCCTTCGCCGCCCTGCTGGCGGACCGCGTCCACGGGCGGCGGCTGCTCGCGGAGCGGCTCGCCCACGACGTCGCCCGGCGGGGACGCGACGCCCTGGCCAGCGGGCCGTGGCTCGGCTGGCGCCCATGGCGACTGCTCGCGGGCGTGCTGCTGGGCGCCGGCTGCGCCGTGAAGCTCTCCGGGCTGGCGTTCATGGCGGCCTTCGGCCTGCTCACGGTCCTGTGGGACATGTCCGCGCGCCGGACCGCCGGGGTGCGGCGCTGGGCGTGGGCCGGCATCGAGAAGGACGGCCTGTACGCGTTCGTGGCCGTGGTGGGCGGCGGCCTGGTCGCCTACCTGGCCTCGTGGACCGGCTGGTTCGTCACGGAGGGCGGCTACTACCGGGACTGGCACCGGGACAACCCGCCGGAGGGCCTGCTCGCCGGGCTGGTCCCCGGCCCGCTGCGCTCCCTGTGGCACTACCACGTGGAGTCCACGACCTTCCACCAGGGCCTCACCAGCCCCCACGACTACGCCGCCAACCCGTGGACCTGGCCGTTCATGGGCCGGCCCGTGAGCTACTACTACGAGGGCGCAGAGCCCGGCGAGGGGATCTGCCCGGCGGACGCCGCGGGCGCGTGCTCGGCGGCCATCACGGACATCGCCAACCCGTTCGTGTGGTGGACGGGCCTGGCCGCCGTCCTCGTGTGCGTGTGGCTGCTGGTGCGCCACCGGGACTGGCGGGCCGGCGCCCTGCTCGGCGCCTACGCGGCCGGGCAGCTGGTGTGGTTCCTGTGGCCCGAGCGGACCATGTTCTTCTTCTACACGATCGCCTACGAGCCCTTCCTCGTGATGATGATCGCCCTGGCGCTCTCGCTGCTGCTGCGGCCGGGCCGCCGGCCCGGGCCCCGCTGGGGCTCGGCCCTGGTGCTGGCGTACGTGACGATCGCCGTCGCCGTGTCCCTGTTCTTCCTGCCCGTGTGGATCGGCGACGTCATCCCGTACGACCAGTGGCGCTGGCGGATGTGGTTCAGCAGCTGGATCTGACGGCCGCGTCCCGGGCGCGGGTGTGCCGACCGCGCGCCGCACGCCCGGAATGGATACCCTCGGACCGTGCAGAACCAGAGCCCCGTCCATGAGTCCGCCACCGAGCTCGTCGGCATGCCGCCGGCGGACTCCAACATCACGGACCTGATCGTCACCTCCTGTGCCGACCGGCCGGACGCCCCCGTATACGCCGTGCGCAACGGCGCGGGCGGCTGGGTGGACGTCCACTTCACCGCGTTCCTGACCCAGGTGCGCGCCGTGGCGGCCGGCCTCATCGCCCGCGGCGTCCAGCCCGGGGACCGGGTGGGCCTGTTCTCCCCCACCTCCTACGCGTGGGCCGTCCTCGACCAGGCCGTGTGGTTCGCCGGCGCCGTCTCCGTGCCGATCTACGAGACCTCCTCGGCCCACCAGGTGGAGCACATCGTCACGGACTCGGGCCTGCGGGTGGTCGCCGTCGGCAGCGAGGAGCTCGGCGAGCGCGTCGCCGAGGCCGCCGGGCACGCGGGCGTGGACGTGGCGACGTTCCCGCTGACGGACGCCGGACTGGCGGAGCTGGCCGAGGCCGGCGCGTTCGTGTCGGACGACGCCGTCGAGCACGCCCGCTCCCTGGCGACCCTCGCCAGCCCCGCCTCGATCGTCTACACCTCCGGCACCACCGGCCGCCCGAAGGGCGCCGTGATCACGCACGGCAACTTCGTGGGCGCGGCCATCAACGTGCTGCACTTCGCGCGCGAGGTGGTCCAGTGGTCCCCGGAGACGACGACGTCGCGCACCCTGCTCTTCCTCCCGCTGGCCCACGTGCTCGCCCACGCCGTCCAGGTCATCTGCCTGTACGCCCGCATCCAGGTGGCCCACTCCGGTTCCCCGGCCACGCTGCTCGGCGACCTCGCCTCCTTCCACCCCACGTGGCTGCTGGCCGTGCCGCGCGTGTTCGAGAAGGTCGAGGCCGGCATCGAGGCCAAGGCCCAGAAGGGCGGCACCGGGCCGATCTACGCGGCCGCCAAGCGCACCGCCATCGAGTGGTCCACGGCCGTGGACGAGGCCGAGTTCGGGGACGGCCCCGGGCCTTCGGCCCTGCTGCGCGCCCGGCGCGCGCTGTTCGACCGGCTGGTCTACCGCAAGATCCGGGAGGCCCTCGGCGGCGAGGTGATCTCGTGCGTGTCCGGCGCGTCCGCCCTCTCCCCGGAGCTGGTGCACTTCTTCCGCGGCGCCGGCATCCCGATCGTGGAGGGCTACGGCCTCACGGAGACCACCGCGCCGGCCACCGTGAACATCCCCGGCGCGCACCGGGTGGGCACCGTGGGCCTGCCCGTGGCCGGGGTGACGGTGAAGATCGCCGAGGACGGCGAGATCCTCATCCGCGGCCCCGTGGTGTTCGACGGCTACCACGGCATGCCCAAGGCGTCGGCGGAGGCCATGGAGGACGACTTCTTCCGCACCGGGGACATCGGTGCGCTGGACGAGCACGGCTTCCTGCGGATCACCGGCCGCAAGAAGGACGTGATCATCACCGCCGGCGGCAAGAACGTGTACCCCACGCCCATGGAGGAGGCGCTGCGCCAGCACCGGCTCATCGAGCACGTCGTGGTGGTCGGCGAGAACCGCCCGTTCGTGGGCGCCCTCATCACCCTGGACACCGAGGCCTTCACCCAGTGGGCCCTGGACCGCGAGCTCAGCCTCACGCCGGCCGAGGCCGCGACGGACCCCACCGTGCTGGCCTCGATCCAGGAGGCGGTGGACCAGGTCAACGCGGGCGTCTCCCGCGCCGAGTCCATCCGCCGCTTCCGCATCCTGGACCACCCGTTCACCGAGGACTCCGGGCACGTCACCCAGTCCCAGAAGCTCAAGCGGACCCAGGTGATCGAGGACCACGCCGAGGACGTCGAGGCCCTCTACCGCCGCTGACCCCGCGCCCCCGGACGACGACGGGCCGGGAGGACGCCTCGTCCTCCCGGCCCGTTCCCGTCCGGCGGCGGTCAGCGCACCACGGCGTCGTCCTCCCGGGCCCACCGCAGGCGGGTGCGCAGCAGCTGCTCGCGGCGGTCCGCGCTGAGCTCACGACGGCGGCGCGTGGGCCACGTGAGCACGAGCGTCACGAGGGACGCCAGCAGGGTCACCAGCCCGACCACCACGGCCGCGTCCACCCAGAACTGCTGGGGGTAGAGGCGGATGAGGGCGTCCCGCACGGAGAACGTCCACGTGCCGTCCGCGAAGAACAGCGAGTGGAACCCGGCGAAGAACGTCTCCCAGCCCAGCACCGCCAGGACCGCGAGCGCGATCACCGCGAGCGGCAGCCACACGGCGCCGGCGAACAGGCCGCGGCGCACCCCGCCGGGGCTGGTGCGCAGCAGGGACGCGATGAGCAGGGCGCACACCACCACGAGCACCACGAGCGCCGCAGTGGCGATCCACAGCACGGTCTTCACGTCCGTCATGTGGTCGACCTCGACCTCGGTGAACAGGGGCGCGCCCTGGTGTGTGAGGCTGCTGAGGTACCGCGGGCCGGCCAGGTTGGTCACGTAGTCCAGCCCGGCGGAGCCGTAGTGCATGCGGTCGGCGAGGGTGAAGCCGAACCGGTCCGCGGGGAACCCGGGCCGGTGGTACTCCAGCCACAGGAACACCGGGCTCGCCACGAGGCGGACGGCGGCCAGCAGCAGGGCGAGCGGGGCGAGGATCGCCAGCAGCACCTGTGCCAGGCGCGGGCCCGCCTTGGGCAGGCGCGCGCGCTCCTCCGGCGTGGGCCCCTGCAGGGCCGCCGCCTGCGCCACGGGGGCGGCGGTGCCGTCCTCGGGGTAGCGGTCGACCGGGGCGGCTGTGCTCGACCCCGCCGGGCGGGCCCCGACGGCGGCGCTCAGCGGGCCGAGCTCGTCGGCGCCGGGCAACGGCCGCCGGTCGCCCTCGGGCACGGCCCGGGAGGCGACGATGTCGCGGTCGGCGTCCGCGACCGGGCGGCCGGCGTCGCGTCGGTCCGCGGCCGCCGCGTCCCCGCCGCGCAGCGCGGCGAGGTCCTCGGGGCTGAGCGCCGAGGTGTGCTGGGCGCCGCCGTCGTCGTCCCGGCCCATGGCGGGCAGCGCCTGGGTGCGGTTCGGGTCGTCTGCGGCGTCGTCCTCGACGAACGCGCCGTAGTCCAGCCCGGAATCGAAGTCCTCCGCCCCGGCGCGCTCGTCGCGCCCGCGGCCGGCCTGATGGGAAGCCATGCTCGTGCCTCTCTCGAGTGGGTCCGTCCGCCCGCGGGCGCCGGGGATCAGTAGCGGTAGTGGTCGGCCTTGTAGGGGCCGGCCACGTCCACGCCGAGGTACTCGGCCTGGGCCTTGGTCAGCTCGGTCAGCCCGACGCCGAGGGCGTCCAGGTGCAGGCGGGCGACCTTCTCGTCCAGCACCTTGGGCAGCGTGTAGACGCGCTTCTCGTAGTGCTCGCCGGTCAGGGCGCCGGTGCCCGTGGAGCCGCCGAAGAGCTCGATCTGCGCCATCACCTGGTTGGTGAAGGACGCGCTCATCACGAACGAGGGGTGGCCGGTGGCGTTGCCGAGGTTCAGCAGGCGGCCCTCGGAGAGCACGATGATGCTGCGCTCGGCCTCCGTGCCGCCGTCCAGGGTCCACTCGTGGACCTGCGGCTTGATCTCCGTCTTCACGACGCCGGGGATGCGGGCCAGGCCGGCCATGTCGATCTCGTTGTCGAAGTGGCCGACGTTGCCCACGATGGCCTTGTCCTTCATGGCGGCCATGTGCTCGGCCATGATGATGTCCTTGCCGCCGGTGGTGGTGACGAAGATGTCGCCCTCGCCCACCACGTCCTCGAGGCGGGCCACCTGGTAGCCGTCCATCGCGGCCTGCAGCGCGCAGATCGGGTCGATCTCCGTGACGATCACGCGGGCACCCTGGCCGCGCAGGGCCTCGGCGGCGCCCTTGCCGACGTCGCCGTAGCCGCAGACCACGGCGACCTTGCCGCCGATCAGCACGTCCGTGGCGCGCATGATGCCGTCCGGCAGGGAGTGGCGGATGCCGTACTTGTTGTCGAACTTGGACTTGGTCACGGCGTCGTTCACGTTGATCGCCGGGAAGAGCAGGCGGCCCTCCTGCGCCAGCTGGTAGAGGCGCAGCACGCCCGTGGTGGTCTCCTCGGAGACGCCGCGCAGGGTGCCGGCGGTGCGGGTCCAGTGCTGCGGGTCGCGGGCCAGCGAGCGGCGCAGCGTCTCGAGGATGATCCGGTACTCCTCGGGGTCGTCCTCGGTGGCGCTGGGCACGGCGCCCGCGGCCTCGAACTCGACGCCCTTGTGCACCAGCAGGGTGGCGTCGCCGCCGTCGTCCAGGATCATGTTGGGGCCGCGCTCCGGATCCTCGTCCGCGCCCGGCCAGGTGAGGATCTGCGAGGCGGTCCACCAGTAGTCCTCGAGGGACTCGTTCTTCCAGGCGAACACCGGCACGCCCTGCGGGTCCTCGGGGGTTCCCGAGCCCACGACGACGGCGGCGGCGGCCTCGTCCTGCGTGGAGAAGATGTTGCAGGAGGCCCACCGGACCTCGGCGCCGAGGGCGATGAGGGTCTCGATGAGCACGGCGGTCTGCACGGTCATGTGCAGGGAGCCGGCGATGCGGGCGCCCTTGAGCGGCTGGGCCTCCCCGTACTCCTCGCGCAGGGACATCAGCCCCGGCATCTCGTGCTCGGCCAGGCGGATCTGGTGGCGGCCCGCCTCGGCCAGGGACAGGTCCCGGACCGTGAAGTCGAACGAGGCACCGGGCACGGTGGTGCGGTTGGCGAAGGCCGGGTCGACGTCGGGGGTGCGGAACTCTGCGGAGGTCTCAGTCATGCCCTCCAGCCTAGCGAGGCCCCGGACGGCACGACACGTGCCGCGTCAGTCCCCGTCACGCACCACGCGCAGCCCGGGGCGGGCCGGCGGGACGGCCATGGGCCGGGTGGGGACCGTGCGCACGCCGCCGTCCGCGTCGACGGCCTCGTAGTGCTCGGGCAGCTCCAGCCGCAGCACCTCCCAGCCGCGCGGGGCCGTGGTGCGCCGAGCGTGCTCGCCGCAGAGGTCGTACGTGTGCGGCTCCGCCCGGCGCGACAGGGGCCCGATGACCACCTGCGAGTCCGCGTAGTTGTACGTCAGCGTGGCCAGGGCAGGGCTCTGGCATCCGGTCTTGCTGCAGCGTCGCATGGGTCCCACGCCCGCCACCCTACTCGGCGGACGGCCCGGAGCGGTGGCCTACCATGGCGCGCATGACCGCGTCCGCCTCCTCCGATCCCCTCGACCCCCTGCCGTTCCGGGCGGGCGACGCCGCGGGGGCCGAGCCGGGCGTCGAGGGCGGCCCGGCCGAGGCCGGCGTCTCCTCCCCCGCGGGGCGCGGCGGTCGGGACCGCCGTGGCCGAGGGCTGCGGCATCCGCGCCCGTTCGGTGCACGCTCGGAGCGGGGCCGGGGCGAGGCGCTGCTGGCCGCCGTCGAGAAGGCGGTGGACCGGCTGGGCTCCCTGGACGCGCCCGGGCTGCGGCACGTGACCGCGCGGGTGGAGCGCATCCCGGACCGGCTCGACGAGCGGCTGCGCGAGCTGCACGCCGGCCGGGAACGGGATGAGGAGGCGCTGTTCGCGCGGGCCGAGCGGCAGGGCCGGGACGGGGTGCTGATCACCCTGTTCGAGCGGCCGCTGCGGGACGCGGCCGACCCGGCCGACCTCGAGGGGGCCGTCTACGGGGTGGCGCTGAGCCGTTGCGCCGACGCGCTGGGCGTGGACCCGCAGGTGCTCGACCCCAGCTGGGGCCGCGGCTGAGCCCGGGCCGGGCGGTCCGCACCGGGCACCGCGCCCGGTGGACGGGCGCCGCGCGTCAGGCGCGGGCGCGGCGCAGGCGCAGGCGGCGACGCTCGCGCTCGGAGAGCCCGCCCCAGATGCCGAAGCGCTCGTCGTTCGCCATGGCGTACTCCAGGCACGCGTCCTTGACGGTGCAGGCCTCGCACACACGCTTGGCGTCCCGCGTGGAGCCGCCCTTCTCCGGGAAGAACGCCTCGGGGTCCGTCTGCGCGCACAGGGCGTCCGCCTGCCAGGCCAGCTCGCCCTCGACGGGCTCGGTGGTCACGCCCGGGATGGCGGCCCAGTCGGCGGAGACGGGCACGGCCTCGACCGGACGCGCGTCACCGGGGAAGAGGGCGGTGACGGTGGCGGCCGGGGTGCCGGTCTCGCCGTCGAGGTCGTGGGCGGTGAGGAAGGCGGTCGCCTGATCCTCGAGGCTCGCGCCGGCGACGCCGGCCTGCGGGTCGGCGGGGTCGAGGAACCAGTCGCTGGGGACGCTCCGCGGACGAGGCGCCGGCGCGGGATCGGCGCGGTGCGCGTCCTCGACTCGCTGGGTCTGCTCCATGTGTGACGCCTCTTCCCGGGATCGACGTGGCGGTGTGGGCCGGGTGACCATGCGGTCCGCGCGGGTGCCGGGCAATCCGGCGGGCCCCTCCTGGCGGGACCGTTGGCCCGGGTTCATTACATCGGTGTGATTCATGCCGAGTCAAACCGAGCGGGTGCCACACTGGGCCCATGGTCTCCCTCTCCGCACCCCGGTCCACCGGCCCCCTCGTGCTCCGCCTCGCCTCCTCCCCGCGGCCCGCGCTCGTCCAGGAGCCGGGGGCCCCGGACGAGCCCGGCGCGGTGGACCAGCGCATCGAGCTCTCGGGCCGCGTGACCGTGAACTGGGCCGCCAAGTTCGCGGGCCTGCTCGGCGCCGAGGGCATCGGCGCGGGCGACGCCGTCGCCCTGGACCTGCCCGTCCACTGGCTCTCCCACGCCCTCGCCCTCGGCGTGCTCTGCGCCGAGGCCGAGCCCGCCCTCGAGGGCGACTCCCCCGCCGCCGTCCTCACGGACCGGCCCGAGGCGTGGCCGGACCCGTCCGTGACCGTGTTCGCCGTCGCCCTGCCGCGCGGCCTCGAGCCCGAGTTCGACGGCCCGGCCGCCGATCCGGCCGTCGTGGACGTGGCCGCCGAGATCCGCGCCCAGCCGGATGCCCTGCCCGGCCCCGTGGATCACGTGCGGCCCGCGTCGATCCCGGCCGGGGCCGACGTCGCCCCGGACGACGACGGCCCGCGCCCCCGCCTGACGTGGGCGGGAGTGCGGGCCGCGCTGGAGGCGTGGGACGCGGGCCGGGCGGTGACCGTGCGCCCCTGACGGGGCGGCGGGGTCAGGCCGGGACGCTCAGACCCCAGCGTCGGGGGTGCGGTGCCGGCCGTGCGGAGGCAGCTGGTCCTCGCGCAGCACGGGCATCTGGCCGGTGATGATCGCGAGGTCGCTGGCGAAGCCGGGCTCCACGTCCAGCTCCTCCTTGAACACCCAGAACCGGTAGGCGAAGTAGCGGAACACGGTGCCGAAGAACAGGCCGATCACGTTGCCGGCGATGAACAGGCCGGCCGGGTCGGTCACGCCCATCAGGTACTGCGCGATCGCCACGCAGCCGGCCTGGATGCCCAGCCCGATCGCGTTCATGATCAGGAACATCACGAGCTCGCGCGTCTTGTTCGAGGAGCGCTTGTCCCGGAACGTCCAGTAGCGGTTGGCGACCCAGCTGAACAGGGTGGCGACGACGCCGCCCACGATCTTGGCCTTGACGTTGGATCCCTCGAGCGGGCCGGTCATCATCCACCAGAAGACGAGCGAGTCCACCACGAACGCGGCCGCACCGACGGTGCCGAACTTGGCCACCTCCCGCCACAGCAGGGAGACCATCCCGGTCAGGCGGCCCCAGAGATCGGACAGCATGGGCGTGGACTCCTCGGTTCGGGACGGGGGGTGTGCACGCGGGGCGGACCCGCGCAGGGCTGGGGAACACTGTAGCCGCGCCCCCGGCGCGCGACCTCCCCGGATCCGGCATCGGCCACCCCTCCGTGACGGAGTTCTCAGCCGGTCCGACTACCCTGTCCGGGTGACTTCCCCTCGACTCGGTGTGATCGGTGGCGGGCAGCTGGCCCGCATGATGGCGGGCGCCGCCGCGGAGCTCGGCGTGCCCTTCCGCGTGCTCGCGGAGGCCCCGGACGCGTCAGCGGCCCAGGTCGCCCCCCACGTGGTCGGCGACCACACGGACCTGGCGGACCTGCGCGCGTTCGCGGCCACGGTGGACGTGGTCACCTTCGACCACGAGCACGTGCCCACCGAGCACCTGCGGGCCCTGCAGGAGGCCGGCGTCGCCGTGCGCCCCGACCCCGAGGCGCTGCAGCACGCCCAGGACAAGCTGGTCATGCGCGCCGCCGTCGAGCGGCTGGGCCTGCCGAACCCGGCGTGGGCGCCGGTCGACGACCTCGAGGCCGTCCTCGCCTTCGGCGACGAGCACGGCTGGCCCATGATCCTCAAGACCGCCCGCGGCGGCTACGACGGCAAGGGCGTGCTCAAGCTCGACGACGCCGACGACGCCCGCGCCTCCGCCGCGGACGGCACCCTGGCCGCGTGGCTCGGCGCCGGCATCACCCCGCTGCTGGCCGAGGCCCTCGTCCCCTTCGCCCGTGAGCTCTCCGCGCAGGTGGCGCGCACCCCCTCCGGTGAGGTGGCCGTCTACCCCGTCGTCGACTCGGTCCAGGTGGCCGGCGTGTGCGACCTCGTGGTCGCCCCGGCCCAGGACCTCGACCCGGCCGTCGCCGCGGCCGCGACCGCCGCGGCCGTCCGCCTCGCCGAGGAGCTGGACGTCACCGGCATGCTCGCGGTCGAGCTGTTCGAGACGCCGGGGGTCGGCCCGGGCTTCCAGGTGAACGAGCTGGCCATGCGCCCCCACAACTCCGGCCACTGGTCCATGGACGGCGCCGTCACCGGCCAGTTCGAGCAGCACGTCCGCGCCGTGCTCGACCTGCCGCTGGGCGAGACGACCCCCCGCGGGGCCGGCGTCGTGATGAAGAACGTCCTCGGCGGCGCCCGCGAGGACCTGCACGCCGGCAGCGTCGCGGCCCTCGCCGCCCACCCGCAGGCCAAGGTCCACCTCTACGGCAAGGACGTGCGCCCGGGCCGCAAGGTCGGTCACGTCAACGTCGTCGCGGACCACGGCCTCAGCCTCGAGGAGGCCGTGCGGACCGCCGAGTCCGCCGCCGCACTCCTGCGCGACGACGCCCCCACCACCGGCACCGAGACGGAGGCCCGCCCATGACCGCCACGCCCCAGACCCCCGCCCAGCCCCTGCAGGACGACGCCCCGGTCGTCTCCGTCGTGATGGGCTCCGACTCCGACTGGCCCGTGATGAGCGCGGCCGCCGAGGCCCTGCGCGAGCTCGACGTGCCCGTCGAGGTCGGCGTGGTCTCCGCGCACCGCATGCCCCACGAGATGGTGGAGTTCGGCGCCCGCGCGCACGAGCGCGGCATCCGCGTGATCGTGGCCGGCGCGGGCGGCGCGGCCCACCTGCCCGGGATGCTCGCCGCCGTCACCCCCCTGCCCGTGATCGGCGTACCCGTGAAGCTCAAGAGCCTGGACGGGATGGACTCCCTGCTCTCGATCGTCCAGATGCCCGCCGGTGTGCCGGTGGCCACCGTCTCCATCGACGGCGCCCGCAACGCCGGCCTGCTGGCCGCCCGCATCCTCGCCTCGGCCGACACCGCGGAGGGCGACCGCCTGCGCGCCGCCCTCGCCGAGCACGCCGACGAGCTCAACGCCCAGGCCCGGGCCAAGGGGGCCCGCCTGCGCGAGCGGATGGCCGCCGACCGCTGATGTCGTCCGCCACCGGATCCGTGCCCGCCGGTCACGCGCAGCCCGACCCGCTCCGAGATCCACGCGTCGCCTCCCCCACCGAGCGCACCCGCCGGGCGCTGATCCTCACCGCCCTGACCCTGCTGGTCCCCGGCGGCGCCCAGCTCGTCGCCGGCAGCCGCCGGCTCGGCCGCGTGGCGCTGCGGGTCACCGTCACCGTGTGGGCCGTGCTGATCCTCGGGCTGCTGTGGTGGCTGGTCTCCCGCGCGAGCCTGATCTCGCTCATGGCCCGGGACGGCGTGCTGCTCGGGCTGGCGGTGGTCCTGGCGGCGCTGGCGGTGGGCTGGGCGGTGCTGTGGGTGGACACGTTCCGGCTGATCCGGCCGCACCTGCTCGCCCCCGGCGCGCGGAAGATCACGGCGGCGGTCACCGCGCTCGCGCTCGTGCTCACCAGCGGCGCCCTGCTCTACGGCGGCTGGGCGGCGAACACGAGCCGCGGGGCGCTCGGCGAGGTCTTCCAGGAGGGGCCGGCCGTCCCGGAGGCCGAGGGCCGCTACAACATCCTGGTCCTGGGCGCGGACGCCGGCGAGGGCCGCCAGGGGCTGCGCCCGGACTCCATGCACGTGGTCTCCGTGGACGCCCGCACCGGCGCCATCGTGATGTTCTCCCTGCCCCGCAACCTCCAGAACGCGCCGTTCGTCGAGGGCTCCCCACTGTGGGACGTGTACCCGAACGGCTTCGACTGCGGCGACGAGTGCATCCTCAACGCCCTCTACACGGACGTGGAGGAGCATCACGCAGACCTCTACCCGGACGCCGAACACCCCGGCGCCGAGGCCATGAAGGACGCCGCCGGCGGCATCCTCGGCCTGGACGTCTCCGGCTACGCCCTCATGGACATGGGCGGCTTCGCCCAGCTGATCGACGCCATGGGCGGGGTGGACGTCGTCAGCGGCGGCTACGTGGTGCACCGCGGCGTCCGGCCCGACGGCGCCTGGGGCAACATCTGGTGGGAGCCGGGCACCCACCACTTCAACGGCGACGACGCGCTCGCCTTCGCCCGCTCCCGGCACTGGTCCACCGACTATGCCCGCATCCGCCGGCAGCAGTGCATGCAGGCGGCGATGCTGGAGCAGTTCAGCCCCGCCACCGTGCTCACCCGCTTCGAGGGGATCCTCGCGGCGGGCGAGCAGATCGTGACCACCGACCTGCCGCAGTCCCAGCTCGGCACGTTCGCGGACCTCGCCGAGCGCTCGCGCGGCCAGAAGATGCGGCGGCTGACCATCGGCCCGCCCGACTTCGGCGACACGGGCACCCACTTCACCACCTACCCCGACTACGACCTCGTCCACCGCCGCGTGGACGAGATGCTGGCCGACGAGTCCGCGACCGCCGGATCGGAGCCGACCGGGGTCTCGGCGACGCCGTTGCTCACCGTGCTGGCCGTCGTCGCGCAGGAGACGGAGGCCCCCGACGTCGACGAGGACGACCCGGCCACGTGGCCGGCCCCGCCGACCCGCTCCGACGGCGAGCCCTTCACCGCCGAGGACCTGATGACGGCCGAGGACCTGGGCCAGGAGGACGTGCTGAACCACGCGTCCTCGACGAACGGGCTGTGCGTCCCCGCCCCGTGAGGCGCGACGCGCGGGCCGACGGGCTGACCTAGGCTGGGCGCATGCACGTCCTGAAGCCCGTGATCCGTGACTACGCCTGGGGCTCCCCCACGCTCCTCGCCGACCTGCAGGGACGCGAGCCCACCGGCCGCCCCGAGGCCGAGCTGTGGCTGGGCGACCATCCGGGCGCCCCGTGCGTCGCCGTCGTGGCGGACGGCGCCCACGTCGGCCTGGACGAGGTGGTGGCCGCGGACCCCGAGCACTGCCTCGGACCCGCCGCGCCGGAGGGCCGTCTGCCCTTCCTGATGAAGCTGCTCGCCGCGGGCGCCCCGCTGTCCATCCAGGCGCACCCCACCCTGGAGCAGGCCCGCGCGGGCTACGCCGCGGAGGAGGCGGCCGGCGTGCCGGTCGACGCCCCGGAGCGCAACTACAGGGACGCGAACCACAAGCCGGAGATGCTGCTCGCGCTGACCCCCTTCTCGGCGATGTGCGGCTTCCGCTCCCCCGAGGTCTCCTCGGACAGCTTCGAGGCCCTGGCCCGTGCCCTCACGGAGCGGGCGGACGGGGACACGTCCGCCGTCGCCATCGCCGCCGCCCGGATCAGCCAGGCCCTCGCCGCCGGGGACCTCGAGGACGCGTTCACCTCGATCCTCGACCCGGACTCCGTGTGGGGCGCCCCCGGCGCCGTGGCGCAGGTCGTGGACGTGCTGCGGGCTGCGCCGGACCTGGCCGAGCGCGACCCCTCGCTGGCCACGGCCCTCGAGGCCGCCCAGCACCACCCGGACGACCCCGGCGTGGTGGTGGCCATCCTGCTCAACCGCGTGGACCTGGCCCCGGGTCAGGCCATCCATCTGCCCGCCGGCAACGTGCACGCGTACCTGCACGGGCTGGGCGTGGAGGTCATGGCGGCCTCGGACAACGTGCTGCGCGGCGGGCTCACCCCGAAGCACATGGACGTGCCCGAGCTGCGCCGCGTGGTCACCTTCGAGGCGCTGCCGGTGCCCTCCACCGAGCCCGAGCGCGTGGCCGACTCCGTGGTGGCCTTCCGCCCGCCGTTCGAGGAGTTCGAGCTGCTCCAGGCCACGCTCGAGGACGACGCCGTCCACGGGCTCGACGTGCACGGGCCCGGGATCGCGGTGGTCACCCGCGGCACGGCAAGCCTGGCCCTGGCAGGCCAGGAGATCGAGCTGGGCCCGGGCGAGGCCGTGTTCCTGCCCGCCGCGGAGACGGCGTCCGGCCCGCTGGCCGTCCGCGCCGCGGCCGGCGCCCCGGCCACGGTGCACGTGGCCGGCCTGCCGCGGGGCTGAACCCGGCAGTCCGGCCCGCGAGCTCAGCGGGCGTCGCGGTCCCCCAGCCACTTGGACCACTTCTTCACGTCGTGCTCGGCGTCCACGGTGCGGACCGTGCCGGACCACGAGCGCATCACGATGGACTGCGTGTGCACGCGGCCGTCGGCGAAGCGCACACCGCGCAGCAGGTCGCCGTCGGTGATGCCGGTGGCCGCGAAGTAGCAGTGGTCGGAGGTGACCAGCTCGTTCGTGGTCAGCACGGCGTCGAGGTCGAGGCCGGCGTCGAGGGCCTTCTGCTTCTCGGCGTCGTCGGTGGGGGCCAGGCGGCCCTGGATGATGCCGCCGGTGGCCTTGATCGCGCACGCGGTGACGATGCCCTCCGGGGTGCCGCCGATGCCCATCATCATGTCCACGCCGGTGTCCGGGCGGGCGGCGGCGATGGCGCCGGCGACGTCGCCGTCCAGGATGAACTTCACGCGGGCGCCGGCCTGGCGGATCTCCTTGACCAGGCCCTCGTGGCGGGGGCGGTCCAGCACGCACACGGTCACCTGGGAGACGGGCTTGTCCAGGGCCTTGGCCACGAGGTTCACGTTCTGCTTCACCGGCAGGCGCATGTCCACGAAGTCGGCGGCCTCGGGGCCCACCACGAGCTTGTCCATGTAGAACACGGCCGACGGGTCGAACATGGTGCCGCGCTCCGCCACCGCGAAGACGGAGAGCGCGTTGTTGTAGCCCATGGCGGTCAGTCGGGTGCCGTCGATCGGGTCCACGGCCACGTCCACGGCGGCGCCGGAGCCGTCGCCGACCTGCTCGCCGTTGAACAGCATGGGGGCCTCGTCCTTCTCGCCCTCGCCGATCACCACGGTGCCGTCCATGGCCACGGTGTCCATGAACGCGCGCATCGCGTCCACCGCGGCGCCGTCCGCCTTGTTCTTGTCCCCGTAACCCACCCAGGGGCTCGCGGCGATGGACGCCGCCTCGGTCACCCGCACCAACTCCATGGCCAGGTTGCGGTCCGGGACGTGATTCTCGTAGCCGGTCTTCTCCGAGGACGCGCTGGTCATCGCTGCTCCGATCCTTGCTCGCGGCGCTCCGTCCGCACGGGACGGGGCGTGAGGGCGGCTCTGCCCCGGTCCTCATCCTACGGGGGCGGTCTCCCGCGGGTGGCACAATGCTGACCGTGAGCTCCGCCGACCCCCACTCCCCCGCCCCCCGCCCCGTCCTGACCGCCACGCAGGCGCAGCGGGCCCGGCAGCCGTGGATGGCCATGGTGCTCTCCCTGGTGGCTCTGCTGGCGATCGTGGCCGTGGTCCTCCTGCTCAACCCGGAGCCGCCGCAGCGGCCCCGCGAGGACCGCGTCGACGTCGCCGCCGAGGCCGCCACGGTCCCCCACGACGACGGCGACCTGCCGGCCCTGGCGCCCGAGGTGCCGGAGTCCTGGTACGCCAACTACGCCCGCCTGCAGAAGCTGGACGGCGTCTCCACGTGGGACGTCGGCTGGGTGGTCACGGACACGGTGTTCGCGGGCCTGCAGCAGGCCGAGGACGTCGACCCCACCTGGGTGAGCCTGCGGGTGGACCAGGTCCCGACGTCGGAGACGATCGAGATCGACGGGATCGCGTGGGACCTCCACGCCGATCCGAAGAAGCCGGAGCGACGGCTCGTGGCGGAGGTGGACGGCAGCACCGTGGTGCTGACCACCACCGGCGACCAGGCCGTCCTCGAAGACCTGGCGCACGGCGTCGCGAAGGAGACCCGATGACCCCCCACACCCGCCCCGAGACGACGCCGGCCCCCGACGTCGTCGTCCCCACCTCCGACCTCACGCCCGCCGAGGCGTGGGAGGTCCTCGCCGAGGGCAACCGCCGCTTCGTGGCGGGCGAGCCGAGCCACCCGAACCAGAACGCCGAGCGGCGCAGCGACCTGACCGCCGGTCAGGCCCCGGTCGCCGTGATCTTCGGCTGCGCCGACTCGCGCCTGGCGGCCGAGATCATCTTCGACCTCGGCCTCGGCGACGTGTTCGTGGTGCGCACGGCCGGCCACGTGATCGACGACGCCGTGCTGGGCTCCATCGAGTACGGCGTGGACGTGCTGGAGATCCCGCTCGTCATCGTCCTGGGCCACAACTCGTGCGGCGCCGTCACGGCGACGGTCGAGTCCTACATCTCCGGCACCATGCCGCGCGGGTTCGTGCGCCCCCTCGTGGAGCGCATCATCCCGTCCGTGCTGGCCGGGCGCCGCCGCGGACTGGAGGAGGTCGACGAGTTCGTGGCCGAGCACGTGGACCAGACCTGCGACCACCTCCTGGAGACCTCGCAGTCCGTCCGCGCGGCCGTCGAGTCGGGGCGCACCGCCGTCGTCGGGCTCACCTACTCGCTGTCCGAGGGCACCGCGCGACCGGGCCGCGTGCACGGCGACCTGGCGGTCTGACGACGTCGGGCGTCCGGTGCGGCACCGGGCGCCCACGCCGTCCTAGGATGTGACCATGACCGCAGAGAACACCGATCAGCAGTTCCGCATCGAGCACGACACCATGGGCGAGGTGAAGGTGCCGGTGAACGCGCTCTACCGTGCGCAGACCCAGCGCGCCGTGGAGAACTTCCCGATCTCCGGCAAGGGCCTCGAGCCCGCCCACATCCACGCCCTCGCGCAGGTCAAGAAGGCCGCGGCCAAGGCGAACGCCGAGCTGGGCATCATCTCGCAGGAGCGCGCGGACGCCATCGTCGCCGCCGCGGACCAGGTCATCGCCGGCGACCACGACGACCAGTTCCCGATCGACGTGTTCCAGACCGGCTCCGGCACCTCCTCCAACATGAACACCAACGAGGTGCTCGCCACCCTCGCCACCCGCGCACTGAAGGAGGCCGGCTCCGAGGACGAGGTGCACCCCAACGACCACGTCAACGCCTCCCAGTCCTCGAACGACGTGTTCCCGACCTCCGTGCACGTGGCCGTCACCGCCGCCCTCGTGAACGACCTCGTCCCGGCGCTGGACCACCTGGCCGTCTCCCTCGAGAAGAAGGCGGAGGCCTTCGCCGGCGTCGTGAAGTCCGGCCGCACCCACCTCATGGACGCCACTCCGGTGACCCTGGGCCAGGAGTTCGGCGGCTACGCCGCGCAGGTCCGCTACGGCATCGAGCGCATCCAGTCCGCGCTGCCGCGCGTGGCCGAGGTCCCGCTCGGCGGCACCGCCGTGGGCACCGGCATCAACACCCCGAAGGGCTTCTCCGCCCGCGTGATCGAGCTGCTCGCCGAGGAGACCGGTCTGCCGCTGACCGAGGCCCGCAACCACTTCGAGGCCCAGGCCAACCGTGACGGCCTCGTGGAGGCCTCCGGCCAGCTGCGGAACATCGCGTTCTCGCTCATGAAGATCAACAACGACCTGCGCTGGATGGGCTCCGGCCCGAACACCGGCCTCGGCGAGATCGCCATCCCGGACCTGCAGCCGGGCTCCTCGATCATGCCGGGCAAGGTCAACCCCGTGATCTGCGAGGCCGCGATCATGGTGTGCGCCCAGGTGATCGGCAACGACACCACCGTCGCCCTGTCCTCCACCAACGGCGCGTTCGAGCTCAACGTGGGCATCCCCGTGATGGCCGCCAACCTGCTCGAGTCCATCCGCCTGCTGGCCAACACGACGCGCGTCATGGCGGACAAGATGATCGACGGCATCGAGGCCAACGAGGAGCGCTGCGCCTTCCTCGCCGGCGCCTCGCCGTCCATCGTGACCCCGCTGAACAAGGTGATCGGCTACGAGGCCGCCGCCAAGATCGCCAAGCACGCCGTCGCGAACAAGATGACCGTGCGCGAGGCCGTCGTGGACCTCGGCTACGTCGAGCGCGGCGAGATCACCGAGGAGCAGCTGGACAAGGCCCTGGACACCATGTCCATGACCCACCCGGAGTGATCCGGCGGATTCGGTGAGCGGCGCGACGCCGCCTCCCGGGCCACGACGCCGAGCGGCCGTCCTCCCGTGCGGAGGGCGGCCGCTCGACGTTCACGCCAGCACCAGCACTCCGGCGGCCGCCGCCACCATCGCCGGCCCGAACGGCAGCGCCGTTCGCCCCGTCGCCCGGCCCGCGAGGACCAGCAGCCCCGCCACGACGCCGCCGAGCAGGATCGCGCCCACCCCGGCGGCGAGCACCGCCGTCGGACCGAGCACCCCCGTGTACACGCCCAGGCCGCCGGCCAGCTTCACGTCCCCCATCCCGAGGCCGCCGCGGCTGAGCACGTGCAGCGCGAGCATCGCCACGGTGTAGCCGAGACCGCCCAGCAGGCTGCAGAGGGCCAGGTCACCCCGGCCCGCCAGCAGCGCTCCCCCGGTCATCATCGCCAACCCGCCCAGCGCCAGCCGCAGCGTCCATCGGTTCGACAGCCGATGCTCCCGCAGGTCCGTGCGCACGAGCACGCCCGAGCACACCGCGAACCACGCCAGCCCCAGGGTCCACAGCACCGCCGTCGCCGGCGCGCCGTGCGTCCACGCCCATCCCACTCCGCTCATGCGCCCAGCCTAGGCCGGGCGGCGCACCCGCCGGGCCGCCGTCCACAGGCGATCAGGCCACCTCGCGTTCACGGTCCGGCCACCCGGTGTTCTGCCGACAGCGCAACCGGGGCCGCCCATTGCGACGACCCCGGGCACGGGTCTACTCTGAAGTCACGAGCTTCCAGCCGTCTCATGGACGTACGGGGCTCACACAGACCCCATGGCCTCAATCCCGTTTCAAAGGGGCCATGGTGGCGGGCTTCCTCGGTCCCCCATCCCCCCTCCGCGGGGCCGAGCACCCCCGCCGGGGGCCGCTGCTTCGGCAGCGGCCCCTTTTTCATGACCGACCCCGCCGCCCGGCTCAGGCCCGGCCCTCCTCCAGCAGGTCCGTGACCAGCGCGGCGATCGGGGAACGCTCGGAACGGGTCAGCGTCACGTGTCCGAACAGCGGGTGGCCCTTGAGGCGCTCCACCACGGCCGCGATGCCGTCGTGCCGGCCCACGCGCAGGTTGTCCCGCTGGGCGACGTCGTGGGTCAGCACGACCTTCGAGTTGCGGCCCATCCGGCTCAGCACCGTGAGCAGCACGTTCCGCTCGAGCGACTGCGCCTCGTCCACGATCACCCACGCATCGTGCAGCGAGCGGCCGCGGATGTGCGTCAGCGGCAGGATCTCCAGCATCCCGCGGTCCACCACCTCGTCCACCACGGACGGGGAGACCAGCGCACCCAGGGTGTCGAACACGGCCTGCGCCCACGGGCCCATCTTGTCGCCCTCGGAGCCGGGCAGGTAGCCGAGGTCCTGGCCGCCGACGGCGTACAGCGGGCGGAACACGACCACCCTGCGGTGCTCGCGGCGCTCCATCACGGCGTCGAGGCCCGCGCACAGCGCCAGCGCGGACTTGCCGGTGCCCGCGCGGCCGCCGAGGGAGACGATGCCCACGCTCGGATCCGTCAGCAGCTCGATGGCCAGCCGCTGCTCGGCGGAACGGCCGTGCAGGCCGAACACGTCGCGGTCCCCGCGCACCAGGCAGGCTCGGCCGCCCTCGCCGACCCGGGCCAGGGCGGAGCCCCGGGGCGCGGTGAGCACCAGCCCCGTGTTGACCGGCAGGCGGTCCGCCTCGGCCGGGGCCTCCTCCGGCCCGGTCTCGACGCCCGTGCCGGTCAGGGTCCCCAGCGGGACGCCGGCCAGGTCGACCTCGCCGTCGTCGTAGAGGGCGTCCAGCCGCTCCTGCGCCACGCTGAGGGAGACGGTGCCGCGCCAGCCCGAGTCACGCACGAGCTCGTGGCGGTACTCGTCCGCGGCGAGGCCCATGGCCGCCGCCTTCACGCGCATCGGCAGGTCCTTGGACACGACCGTGACCGTGGCGCCCTCGTCCGCGAGCGCCTTCGCGACGGCGAGGATGCGGGAGTCGTTGTCCGTGCCGCGGATGCCCAGGGGCAGCACGTCCACGGACACGTGGTTCAGTTCGATCCGCAGCGTGCCGCCCTCGGGGGTGATCGGCACGGGCTGGTCCAGCGCGCCGTGGCGGCCGCGCAGGTCGTCGAGCAGGCGGAGGGCCGTGCGCGCGTAGTAGCCGAGGTCGGGGTCGGCGCGCTTGGCCTCGAGCTCCGAGACCACCACGAGCGGCAGGACCACCTCGTG
Source organism: Micrococcus sp. EWR3.9.1 (assembly GCF_052615555.1). Lineage (NCBI taxonomy): Bacteria > Bacillati > Actinomycetota > Actinomycetes > Micrococcales > Micrococcaceae > Micrococcus > Micrococcus sp. EWR3.9.1. The sequence continues at coordinate 131,256 of NZ_JBQXFD010000004.1, read as the reverse complement.
CTCGGCGAAGTGCAGCAGGGCGCGCGGGTCCGAGAGCAGCACGGACGTGTCCACCACGTAGGTCCGCAGGCCGGTCGCCTCCGCCGCCCCCGCCTCGGCACGCGCCTGGCCCGGCCGGCTCGACGGCTCCTGCCGGGTCTGCGCGTGCTCCACGAGCTCTGCCACCATGTCTGCCTCCTGTGCCGGTGAACCGTGCGGGCGGGGGTCCGCCCACGGTCCACGCTAGGAAGCGGCGTCGTCCGCCGGGTCCCGGCACGGTGAACCCGGGATGAAGTCGCGGTGACGGTCCGTCCGGGCTCCGCCACGGCCCCGGCGTCCCGCGCTCCCTACACTGGAGACGCGCCGCCGACGTCCCGACGGCCGCCCGCTCCCCGTCCACAGGAGGGCCCTTGAGCATGCACCGCCCGTCCCCCGGCCTGCCCGATCTGCCGGGCGGCCCGGCCCCCGCCCCGACCCTGGCCGAGCGCGCCGGCGGCCGCCTGCTGGGCGCCGTCGCGCCCACCGCCGTGCTGATCGCGGCCATGTGGGTCGCGCAGGTCGTGCTGATCTTCCTCGGCCGGGTGATCATCCCCGGCGTGGGCCTGATCCCGCGACGCCTCGGCGGCCTCGACGGGGTCCTGTTCTCCCCCGTGCTGCATGCCGGCTGGGCCCACCTGATCGGCAACACGACGGCGCTGCTCGTCCTCGGTCCGCTGGCCGCCCTGGTCTCGCGTCGGCCGGTGGCCCTGCTCGTCTGCGCCTGGCTGGGCTCGGGCCTGCTGACCTGGGTGATCGGCACCCCGGGCGTGCACATCGGCGCCTCCGGGATCGTGTACGTGCTGATCGCGTTCCTGATCGTCTACGGGATCGCGGTGCGGCGGATCGGGGCGGTCGTCGTCTCCGTGCTCGTCGCGCTCACGCACCTGGGCTCGAGCCTGATCGGCCTGCTGCCGGCACCCGGCATCTCGTGGACCGGCCACCTGGCCGGGGCCGTCGTCGGGGTGCTGCTGGGCCTGTGGTGGGGCCGCGCCGACCGTCAGGTGCCGAACCGGCGCTGACGGCTGCCGTAGTCGCGCAGGGCACGCAGGAAGTCGACCTTGCGGAACGCGGGCCACATGGCCTCGCAGAAGTAGAACTCCGAGTACGCGGACTGCCAGAGCAGGAACCCGGAGAGCCGCTGCTCCCCGGACGTGCGGATGACCAGGTCCGGGTCCGGCTGGCCGCGCGTGTAGAGCCGGTCCGCGATCTGCTCGACGGTGACGGACTCGGCCACCTCCGCCGCGCTGTGGCCCAGGGCGTGCTCGTCCCGCAGCAGCTCGCGCACGGCGTCGAGGATCTCCTGGCGGCCCCCGTAGCCCACGGCCACGTTCACGTGCACGCCGTCGTGGCCCTTGGTCTGCTCGGCGACCTCGGCGAGCCGTCGCGCCATGGGCTCGGGGAGCAGGTCCACCGCGCCGACCGGCTGCACGCAGACGGGGGCGCGGCCCTCGGCCGGCTGGGCGAGGCGCTCCGCCGTCGTCTGGATGATCTCCAGGAGCGGGGCGAGCTCCTCCGCCGGACGCCGCAGGTTCTCGGTGGAGAGCATGTAGAGCGTGACCACGGGGATGCCGGCCTCGTCGCACCAGCCGATGAAGTCGAGGATGCGCTCAGCTCCGGCCTGGTGGCCCTGCTGCGTGGACGCCCCGAACGCGCGGGCCCAGCGACGGTTGCCGTCCACCAGCACGCCGATGTGCCGGGGCAGGCGCTCCGGGTCCAGGCCGCGCGTCAGCCGCCGCTCGTACAGGCGGTAGAAGGCCTCGGGTCGACCCACGGCGCGCTCCCCTCTCGGACGGTCCTGCGAGCCTCCAGGATACGCGCGCGGCACACAGCGACCATCCCGTGCCCCGGCCCCGGGCCGACCGACGACAATGGAGGCATGGACCCCGTGACACCCCTCCCCGACGCCGACGCCGCCCGCCGCCTGCGCTGGCGCATCGAGCGCATCCGCGACCCCGAGCATCCGCTGTACAAGCCCCGACTGCGGGGCTGGACCCACGCGGTCATGGCGCCGCTGACGCTCGCGGCCGGCATCGTGCTCATCGTGCTCGCGCCGACCGCGACGCTGCGGTGGGCCAGCGCGGTCTACGCCGTGACGGGCCTGCTGCTGTTCGCGGTCTCGGCGACGTACCACCTGGTGCAGTGGAACGAGGTGGTCTCCCGTGTCCTCAAGCGGCTGGACCACACGAACATCATGCTGGTCATCGCCGGCACCTACACGCCACTCTCCCTGGCCCTGCTGCCTCCGGACCGGGCGCGTGTGCTGCTCACCCTGGTATGGGTGGGGGCCGTGGCCGGCGTCGGGTTCCGGGTGCTGTGGACGGACGCCCCGCGCTGGCTCTACACGCCGGTGTACGTGGTGCTGGGGCTGGCGGCGCTGCTGTACCTGGGCGACTTCTTCGCCGCGGATGCGGCGGCGGGGTGGCTGATCGTGGCCGGCGGCGTCGCGTACATCACGGGCGCGGTCTTCTACGCGCTGCAGGCCCCCACGATCCACCGCGAGTGGTTCGGCTTCCACGAGCTGTTCCACGCCTTCACGGTGGCCGGCTTCGTGTGCCACGCCGTCGCCATCTACCGGGCGGTGCTCGTCGTCGCCTGAGCGTGTCGAGGAAGGGGGTCTGCGCCCCGCCGGGCAGCGCCGAGGCCCGCAGACGCGCCGCTACGGTCATGCCGTAGCGGCGCGTCTGCGGGCCTCAAGGGTTCGGGCGTGGAGTCTCCGGCGTCGAGTCTCGGGCGTGCACGGGCCCGACGACGGTCAGTCGCGTCCGGTGTCCGGGGCCTGGGGCTCCGGGGCCGGCTCCTGGAGGTACCCGGGGTACTTCTCCTGCAGGCGGCGCAGCCGGTCCTCGGAGTCCGCGTCCAGGTGCTCGCCGCCCGCGCGGACCTCGTCCGGCAGGTGCTGCTGATGGCGCTCCACGAGCATGGCCTCGGCCTCCGGGGAACGCTGCTGGACGCGGCGCACCGAGCGGACCATGACGCGGAGGACGATGATCGCCATGACCACCATGAGCGCGGTGAACAGGAACCCCTCGATGCCGGGGGTGACCTCCGCCTCCTCGAGCCCGGGGCGCAGCGTCGGCTCCGGGACGGCGGGCACCGGCGCGGGGCTCGCGGCCGCGAGCGCGGTGAGGACGAGGGGAAGGCCAGACAGGGGTGTCACGCCGCCCCACTCTACCGGCCCCGGCCGCTCGGCCCGAGCCGGGGCGGCTCAGCGCAGGCCGGCGAAGAGGTCGTGCTCCGGCAGCTCGGAGGGCACGCGCGAGTCGATCAGCGCGAAGTCCTCCCACGGCCAGGCGCGCCGCTGCAGGTCGTGGGGGGCGTCGAAGAACATGCCGTCGGGGTCGATCTGCGTGCGGTGCGCCCGCAGGGCGGCGTCGCGCTCGTCGAGGAAGCCGGTGACGTCCACCTGCGTGGTGACGTCGTGGTCCGCGGTGACCCACGGCGGGATGACCTCCGGGTCGGGCACGTCCTCCCCGGCTTCGCGGCGGCGCAGCACCTCGCGCATCGCGTCCATCGCGTCGAACATCATCAGGCGTCGGGCGAACGGCACGTCCTCGCCGTCGGCCTCGGCCACCGCGGCCATCGTGCGGAACTTCCGCGGGTTGAAGCCGCAGTCGTAGTAGACCTTCGAGACCTCCCACGCGGGCCCGGCCTCGGGGTACTCGTCTGCGAGGCCCGCGGCCCGGTAGGCCTCCATCGTCACGGCGTGGGCCTGCAGGTGGTCCGGGTGCGGGTAGCCGCCGACCTCGTCGTAGGAGATGAGCACGTGCGGGCGGAACCGGCGCACGAGCGAGATCAGCGGGGTCGCCGCATCCCGGAGCGGGACCTCGGCGAAGCAGTTCGCCGGGAGGGCCGGCAGCGGATCCCCCTCGGGCAGGCCCGAGTCGAGGAAGCCGAGCCAGGCGTGCCGGACGCCGAGGATGCGCGCGGCCTCCGCCATCTCCTCGCGGCGCACGGCCGCGATGTCCCGGTCGGCCCGGGTGGTGTCCCCGAACGACGGGTTGAGCAGGGTGCCGGCCTCGCCGCCGGTGCACGTGACGACCATGACCTCGGCCCCGGCCGCCGCGTAGGCGGCCATCGTGCCGGCCCCCTTCGAGGACTCGTCGTCCGGGTGGGCGTGCACCGCCATGAGGCGCAGCCCGGTGGAGGGCGGCAGGGCGGTGCCTGCGGCGGGCTGGGCCTGGGGGGTCTGATCGGTCACGGGGATCGCACACTCCTGTCCGGATGGCGGGGCCGCCGCGGGGGCGGCGGCGTGAGGGGGCGGGGCCGACGTCGTCATCGGCCTCCGGCGGCGGGCAGCGGCTAGGGTGGAGGGGATGTCTCACCACGCCCCCGCGGTCCGCGCGCAGGACCCCACATTAGCCAACCGGTACGGCACGAACCACACGCGTCCGGGCCGTCGTCGGCTGTGGGCGGGCCTCGGCGGGCTCGGGCTGGTCGTGGCCGTGCTGCTGTCCGTGTGGATCGGCCTGAACATGTCCGTGGGCGCCATCGAGTACAAGGACGTCGGCTTCACCATCGAGGACGACGGCCACGCGACCGTCACCTTCCAGGCCTCCGTCCCGGAGGGCGTCCAGGCCGAGTGCGATGTGCTCGTCACCGACTCCCACGCCGCCCCCGTCGGCTTCCGCACCGTCCGCCTGGAGACCCTGCCGGCCGACCGGCGGGACTCCCCCTCGGACGCGCAGCAGCGCTACACCGTGGACGTGCGCACCGTGGTGCGGGGCGACTCCGGCATCGTCGAGACCTGCCGCAAGGTCTGAGCCCTCCCGGCCGCTCCGCCCTCGGCGTAGCGGCCGCCTTTGGTGTGACGCACGCCGCCCGGATAGACTCGTCGGAGCATTCCCGCCCCGCCGGTGAGTCAGGCAGGCGTCGCACGGAGCCCTCGGGTCACGCGCGTCCTCCTGGTCGGCGGGGTCTTTCGCATGCGGGCGCGTCCGCCGGACGCGGATCGCGCACCGGACCCGGTGTGCCGCGCCCCGGACTCCGCATCACCCGAGACAGAAAGGCGGAACAGAGCATGACCACCAGCCAGTCCGACGCCCCGTGGCTGACCCAGGAGGCGTACGACCGCCTCTCCAAGGAGCTCGAGCACATCTCCGGCCCCGGCCGCCAGGAGATCATCGAGCGCATCGAGGCCGCCCGCGACGAGGGCGACCTCAAGGAGAACGGCGGCTACCACGCCGCCCGCGAGGAGCAGTCCAAGAACGAGGGCCGCATCGCCGAGCTGAAGCACCTGCTCGAGACCGCCCGCGTCGGCGAGGCCGCCGAGAACGACGGCGCCGTGCACCCGGGCACCGTGGTGACCGCCGTCGTCGCCGGCGACGAGATGACGTTCCTCTTCGGCAACCGCGAGATCGCCGCGGACGACGAGTCGCTCGAGGTCTACTCCGAGCGCTCCCCGCTCGGTGAGGCCATCAACGGCGCCAAGAAGGGCGACAAGGTCTCCTACACCGCCCCGAACGGCAAGGACATCAAGGTCGAGGTCAAGGACGTCCAGCCCTACTCCGGCTGACCGACCCCGGCTCCGACGACGGCCGCGGTCCCCTCCAGGGGCCGCGGCCGTCGTCCGTCCCGGGTCCCACCGCGCCCCCGTTGCTACTCTGGCCCCATGCTGACCGTCGAGAAGGCGCACCTGCTGCTCACCCGCGAGGACGGGCTCTCCGAGAGCCCCTCCCACCACCGCGTGGCCCTTGCGGCCGCCGCGCTGGCCGACCACCGCTCCGCCGGGATCGTGACCCTCGAGGACGTCCCCGTGGACCGGGCCCGCGTGCTCGTGACCGCGGCCGGCACCACCGGCGACCCCGTCCTGGACTCCTCCCTCGGACAGGTCGACGCCCTGGCCGGCCGACCGCTCGTGTCCACTGTGGCGGCCGGCAAGCCGGACCTGCGCAAGGCCGTCGTCGCCCATCTGACCGAGACCGGCCGCCTCACCGAGCGCAAGGCCTTCCTGGCCACCCGGCACGTCCCCCGGGGCACCGAGCGCACCGAGCTGCTGGCGCACCTGACCGCCGTGGTCCTCGACGAGGCCGAGCCCTCCGACGAGGACGTGCTCCTGCTCGGCGTGCTGCAGCACCTCAACCTCGCCCGACGCCTGCTGCCGGGCGCCCACGAGCGCTACGACCGCCGCGAGATGGTCCGCCGCATCGAGGCGCTGACGCGCGAGGACCTCCTGGTCCAGGCCGTGCGCCGCGCGGTGGGCGGGACCTCCGGCACCGTCACCGCGGCCGCCGCCGGCTCCGCGGCCTGAGCCGGCCCGGTCAGGGCAGCGGGGCCGGGCTGTAGCCGGCCGCGCGCAGCGCCTCCAGCACCTGGGCGGAGTGCTCGGCGCCGCGGGTCTCCATGTCGATCGTGATGTGCACGCCGCCCATGGACAGCTCCGGGCCGACGCGGGTGTGGTCCACGCGCACCACGTTGGCGTCCGTGTCCGCGATGATCCGTGAGATCGTGGCCAGCTCACCCGGGCGGTCCCGCAGCGGGATGCGCACGGTCATGTAGCGCCCCGCGGCCGACAATCCGGCCTGGATGGACTTCAGCATGAGCATCGGATCGATGTTCCCGCCGGAGAGGATCACGGCGGTGGTGCCGAGCTCGAAGCCCAGGTCCGCCGTGCGGCCCGCCAGCAGGGCGGCCACCCCGACGGCGCCCGCCGGCTCCACCACGAGCTTGGAGCGCTCGAGGAGGTGGACGAGGGCCGCGGCGATCTCGTCGTCCGTGACGGTCACGACGGCGTCCACCAGCTCGGCGGCGATCCGCAGCGGCAGGGCCCCGGGCTTGCCGACGGCGATGCCGTCCGCGATGGTGGACACGCTCTCCAGCACCTGGACGCGGCCCTCCTCGAGGGAGCCGGGGAACGCGGCGGCGGTGGCAGCCTGCACGCCGATGACGCGCACCGTGCGCCCACGACGCCGGGCGGCCTCCTTGAGGGCCACGGCCGTGCCGGCGATGAGTCCCCCGCCGCCGATGCCCATGATCACGGTGTCCACGTCCGGCAGCACGTCGAGGATCTCGAGGCCGACGGTGCCCTGGCCCGCGATCACGGCCGGGTCGTCGAACGGCGGGATGAACACGGCACCGGTCTCCGTGGCCCACCGCTGCGCCTCGGCGAGGGACTCGTCCACGGTGGAGCCGTGCAGGACGACCTCGGCGCCGTGGTCCCGGGTGGCCTGCAGCTTGGGCAGGGCGACGCCGTGCGGCATGAAGATGCGGGCGCGGATGCCGAGCTTGGCGGCCGCGAGGGCGACGCCCTGGGCGTGGTTGCCGGCCGAGGCGGCCACGACGCCGCGGCCGCGCTCCTCCTCGCTCAGCTGCGCCATCCGCACGTAGGCGCCGCGGACCTTGAACGAGCCGGCCCGCTGCAGGTTCTCGCACTTCAGGTGTACGTCCGTGCCCGCGGCCCGGGAGAGCGCCCGGGAGTGCTGCAGCGGGGAGAGCTCGGCGATCCCGCGCAGCGTCTCGCGCGCCCGCTCGATCTCCTCGAGGGTGACGGGCAGCGCCGCCGGGGCCGGCGGGCCGCCGGCGGGCCGCACCCACCGGGGCGACGGCGTCGGGACGGTCCGGTCCGGGGTGTCCGTGGCCTGCGTCGCGCCCATCAGGCGTCGTCCCCGTGCCGGGTGCCCGCGTCGGCCTCGGAGGCGAGGGCGGCGTCGTCGTGCGCCGAGGGGCGGTACCGGTGGGAGCCGGCCGTCTCGTCCTCCGCGCCGCCCGGTTCGAGGGCGTGGTCCGTCCGCTCCGTGAGCTCCTCGGGCACGTCCGCGGTGAGGGCGCGGACGAAGCTGTTCACGAAGGCCAGCACCGGCACGGCGAACACGGCGCCCGCCAGCCCGAAGACGGTGGACCCGGCGGCGACGGCCAGGAACACGGCCAGCGGGTGCAGCGCGACGGCCTTGCCCATCACGAGCGGCTGCAGGACGTTCGACTCGATCTGCTGCACGAGCAGCACCACGCCCAGCATGAGCAGCGCATTGACCAGGCCGTTGGAAATCAACGCCAGGAGCACCGCCATCGCGCCGGTCAGGGTGGCGCCGATCATCGGGATGAACGAGGCCAGGAAGACGAGCACGGCCAGCGGGATGGCCAGCGGCACGCCCAGGATCAGGGCACCGATGCCGATGCCGACGGCGTCGATGAACGCCACGAAGATCTGGACCCGCACGTAGGAGCCGAGCGACTGCCAGCCCGAGCGGCCCGCGCGGCCCACGGTGGCACGGTGCGCCTTCGGCACGAAGATCAGGAGGAAGCGCCAGATGCGGTCGCCGTCGTAGAGGAAGAAGATCAGGGAGAACAGGGCGATGAACAGGCCCGCACCGATGTTGACGGCCGTGGAGCCGAACGAGACGGCGCTGTTCATGAGCGTGGCGGAGTTGTCCCGCAGCGTCTGCCACAGGCCCTCCAGCCCGCCACCGGACCGGGGGATCTCCACGCCCACGCCGGCCAGCCAGGCGATCGCGCCGTCGACGGCCTGGCCCAGCTGGTCGCCCAGCTGGGCGAAGCCCTGCACGATCTGCTGACCGGCGAGCCCCATGAGGCCCACCACGACGACGATCAGCAGCAGCACGCACAGCAGGGCGGCCGCGACGCCCGGCACCCGGATGCGCCGCATCGCCTGGTACACCGGGGCCAGCAGGGTGGCCAGCAGCGCGGCCACCAGGATGGGGATCAGCACGAGGCTCACGAAGCTGAGCAGGTACACCACGACGCCGACGCCGATGACGACGGCCACCAGCCGCCAGGACCAGGCTGCGGCCACCGTCAGCCCATAGGGCACGTCCTTGTTGATCTTGGTCTGGGCCGCCAGGGTCGAGCTCACGCGCGATCCTCCTCGTGTGGGTGGTCGGGGACATGGGGGGTCAGACCCCACTGGACGCTCCAGCGGGCGTGCGGGGCGAGCCGGTGCAGGCCCTCCCCCGAGTTCAGGGCGTCCGCGGGAGCGGTGAGCGGCTCCACCGCGAGTGCCGTGTCACGGCCGGGCAGCCGGTCCGTGACGAAGACGTGGGTGTAGGCGAACGCGTGGTCGGTCCACAGGGTCACGGCGCGGCCGTCCGCGGCGAGCAGGGTCTGGCGGTGCCGGCCGTCGGCGTCCGGGGTCAGGCCGGTGAGGCACACGTCCAGGGCGGCCTCGCCCACGGCCCGGCCGCGGCGGAAGTCCAGGTCGGTGCCGTCCACCGGCAGGGTCTCCACGGGGATGAGGTCCTCCCCCGTGCGGATCCAGGCGTCCGCGGGCACGCGCAGGCTCAGCTCCGCCGTCGGGACGTCCCCGATCCGCAGGAACGGGTGGGCGCCGACCGCCACGGGCACGGTGGCGTCCGTGTGGTTCTGCACCTCGGCGGTGACGGTGAGGCCGCCGTCCGCCTCGAGCTCGTACGTGACGCGGTGGGTGAGCCGGAACGGCCAGCCGTGCTGGGGGTGGATCTCACCGCGCAGGGTCACCGCGTGGGCGGAGAACGTCTCGGTGACGAAGTGGGTGTTGCGCAGCAGGCCGTGGCTGGCGTGGCCGCGCGCGGGTTCGGTGACGTCCAGGCGCTGCTCGACGCCGTCCAGGATCCAGCGGGCGCCGGCGACGCGGTTCGGCCAGGGGCTCATCTGGATGCCGTTGGCGGCGGGCGGGACCACGTCCGGGCCGTACGGCTCGGTGAGGTCCACGCCGGACACGCGGTACCTGCGCAGGGCACCGGCCAGGCCGACGACGACGGCCTCCGCGGACCCGCGGTGCAGGCGGTGCTGGGTGCCGGTGGCGTCCGGGGCCCCGAAGGCGGGCAGGTCGCTGGTCTCGGTCACGGGACCTCCTGGGTGACGGCGAGGGACCCCCTCAATCTACGCCCTCGCGGACGCAGACCGCCCCGGCCCTGTGCAGGACCGGGGCGGCGGTGCGGGTCTCCGTGCGGGGACGGGGCGCCGGTCAGTCGTTGCCGCGCAGGATGGCGACGATGCGCAGGATCTCGATGTACAGCCAGATCAGGGTCACGGTCAGGCCGAAGGCCACGGACCAGGAGTACTTCTGCGGGGCGCCGTTCTTCACGCCCACGGCGGCCATCTCGAAGTCCATCGTCAGCGAGTACGCGGCGAGCAGCACGGCGATCGCGCCGATGATCAGGCCCAGGCCGCCCTCACGCATGTTGCCGATGCCGGTCCAGGTGAGGACCAGGTTGACGAGCATGAAGACGAGGTAGCCGATCATGGCGCCCATGACGATCTTCGTCATGCGCGGGGTCGGGCGGAACTTGCCCGAGGTGTAGAGCGCCAGCATCACCGCGAACACGGAGAAGGTGCCGAGCACGGCCTGCACCACGATGCCCGGGTAGGCGCCCTCGAAGAACGCCGAGATGCCGCCCAGGAACAGGCCCTGCGCCACGGCGTAGGCCATGATCAGCACGGGCGAGGGCTCGCGCTTGAACGCGTTGACCAGGCCCAGCACGAGGCCGGCGATCGCGCCGATGATCATCAGGCCCGGCGAGAACCAGCCCACGGCGCCCGCCACCACGACGAGCACGAGCATCAGGCCGGTCTTGCCGACGACGTCGTTGAAGGTCATCCGGCCGGTCTGCTCCGGGCCGGCGGAGGGCGCGCGGAAGGCGTCCTCCATGGACTGCTGGTGCGCGTACTGCTGGGCCGCCTGGCCGGCGCCGAACGCCTGGGCCTGGCCGTACGGGCTCTGCTGCTGGCCGTACGGGGACTGCGCGGACTGCTGCCCGCCCTGGTACCAACCGGGCTGCGCCTGTCCGCCGCCCTGCATCTGCTGCTGGAAGTTCTGAGAGTTCATGACCGGATTCGCCACGGCTCACTCCTTCGGGTCGAGTCGGCCCGGTCGCACGCCGCCGCAGTGAGCCGCGTTCGTGCCCCGGGGTTCAGCACGATCCTATCGGGAGGTCTGTGTCCGCGCGCGGGGTCGGAGCGTGGATCCGCGCCGGTTCACCGGCTGTTCACGGTGGGCGCAGAAGCGAGGCGCGCGGGGAGACGCGTGGTGCCCCCGGCGGGACTCGAACCCGCAACACGCCGATTTTAAGTCGGCCGCCTCTGCCAGTTGGGCCACGGGGGCGTGGCGGGCCCGTGGACGCGGGCCCGGGTGCGGACGACGCCGGCCCCGCCCGATGCGCTCGGACGGGGCCGGCGGCCCGCTGGCTGCGGGATCAGCCCTTCGAGGACTCGAGGGCCCGCTGCCGCTCGAAGCGGCCGGGCTCGAGCTCGACGCCCGCGGCGCGGCGGAACGGGTTGAACGGGGTGTCCAGGCCCGCCACCGAGGTGGAGTCACGGCCGAACAGGGTCTCGGCGACCCAGCCGGACAGGATGCGGAACTTCCGCTCCAGGGTGGGCATCGCGTAGCCGTGGTAGCCGCGGTGGGCCAGGAACGCCGGGATGCCGGCGATCTTGGTGCCCAGCGGGTTGCCCACGCCGCGGCCGAAGCCCAGCCCCGCCACGGTGCCCAGGGACTTGTGCACGTACTCCTGCACCTCGCCCTCGCCGTGGCGCACGGCCATGTAGTTGGCGGCCAGACGCTTGGCCTGACGGATGGCGTGCTGGGCGTTCGGGACGCAGAAGCCGCCCGGGCCGGCCCCGGTCAGGTCCGGCACGGCGGAGACGTCGCCGCAGGCCCACGCACCCTCGAGCGCGCCGGCCTCGCCGTCCTTGATCTGCAGGGTGGGGGTGGCCTCCACGCGGCCGCGGTCGTCCACCGGAAAGTCGGTGCTCTTGACCACGGAGTTGGCCACCACGCCGGCGCACCACACGAGGGTGTCCGCCGCGAAGGTCTCCGCCTCCTCCTTGGAGGGCATGGCCACGAGCTTCATGACGCCGTCCGTGGCGTCGCCCAGCGAGGTGTTGAGCAGGACCTCGATGCCGCGGTCCTTCAGGTGCTCCACCACGCCCTGGGCCTGCTCCTCGGAGACCTCGGGCATGATGCGGCCCATGGCCTCGACGAGGACGATCCGGATCTCCGACTGGGAGAGGCGCTCGTTGCGCTCCACGGCGTTGCGGATGAGGTTCTCCATCTCCGCGATGGCCTCGATCCCGGCGAAGCCGCCGCCCACCACCACGAAGGTCAGGGCACGCTTGCGCTCCTCGGCGTCCGTCATCAGGGAACCGGCGTCCAGGCGCTCCAGGATCTGGTTGCGCAGCTGGACGGCCTCCTCGACCGAGCGCAGACCGATGCCCTGCTCGCCCAGACCCGGGATCGGGAACACGCGGGTCACGGCGCCCGCGGTCATCACGATGTCCTGGTACGGGATCTCGAACTCGTCGCCGCCCTCGCCGCGCACCACGGCGGTGCGGCCGGCGTGGTCCACGGACACGACGGCGCCGCGGACGACCTCGGCGTCCTTGAGGTGCGTCTGCAGGTCCACGTTCACGTGGCGGCCCTCGATGTGGCCGCCCACGACCTCGGGCAGGAACGGGTAGTACGTCATGTACGGGCGGGGGTCGACGACGGTCACGACGCCGCCGCGCTCGGCGACCTTCTTCTGCAGCTCGCGGGCGACATGGAACCCGGCGTAGCCGCCGCCGACGATCAGCAGGCGCGGCTTGGGAGACAGTTCAGGGGTGAGAGACATACCGCCAGTCTACGCACGCACGGGCCCGGCCCCTCCACTCTCCGCCGTCGTGGTCAGGACCGCAGCGAGAGCACGATCCCGTCCAGGATGTCGTGCTCGCTCGCCCAGGCCTCGGTGACGCCCGCGACCTCGGCCACCCGCTCCAGGACGGTGCTCCACAGCAGCGCGCCCGCGCCGATCACGTCCACCCGTCCCGGGTGCATGAACCCCCGCTCGGCGCGTTCGGCCCGGGTCGCCGCCACGAGGCCCTCCGCCGCCGCGCGGAACTCCGCGATCGGCAGGCGCGCACCGTGGATGGCCTCGGGCTCGTACGTGCTGAGCCCGAGGGCCTCGGCGGTCACGGTGGTCACCGAGCCGGCCACGCCGACCACGCGCGCCACGCGTTCCAGCGGCAGGCGGGCGGCGGCGTCGTCGAGGAGACGGAGCGCGTCTGCGCGGGCCGCGGTGACCTCATCCGACGTCGGGGGGTCGGAGCGCAGATGACGCTCGGTGAACCGCACGCAGCCCATGTCCAGGCTGACCGCGCCCACGACCTCGCCCGCGGGCGTGCCGACGACCAGCTCGGTGGAGCCGCCGCCGAGGTCCACGACGAGCACGAGGTCCTCCGGGCCCAGGTCCGCGGTCTCGACGGCGGAGACGGCGCCCGCGAAGGACAGGCCGGCCTCCTCGGCGCCCGAGACGACCTCCGGCTCGACGCCGAGCCGCTCCCGGACGCCGTCGACGAACGCGGCCCGGTTGGAGACGTCCCGGCTGGCGGAGGTGGCCACGAACCGGACCCGGCCGGCGTGGTGGCGCTGGACCAGGCGGGCGTACTCGTCGACCGCCGCGAAGGTGCGCTCCAGCGCGGCGTCGGAGAACGCGCCGGTGGCGTCCACGCCCTCGCCCAGGCGCACCACGCGCATCTCGCGCACGACGTCGGCCAGCGGCGCCGCCGGGTCGGCCACGGCGCCGGTGGTCTCGTCCGTCCCGGCCGGCCGGGAGATCAGCAGGCGGATGGAGTTCGTGCCGCAGTCCACGCCGGCCACCGTCACCTCCTTCAGCGCGGCGACGCGCTCGAGGTGCCTCACGTGCCGGGAGAGGTCCTTCGTGGGCACCGCCGCGGCCTCGTCCCACGCGCCCTCGCACGCGCAGACCTCGGGCGTCCACCACGGGGCCACCAGGGCGATCGCCTCGTCCCCGAGCGGGTTCACCCCCGGCCCGGCCGCGAGCGCGTGGCCCACGAGGGCGTGCAGGCACTTCACGCGCTCGGGCATGCCGCCGGCCGAGACCCCGGCGATCTCCGGGACGGGCCCCGTGCCGGCCTCGGCCCCGACCCGGTCCCGCTCGGCGATGTAGGCCTCGTGCGCCGCGCGGTGCGCGGCCGCGAGCGCGGGGTCCTGGGCGAGGCGGTCGTTCATGCGCGCCATCTCCCCGTCCGCCTCCACGCGCGAGACCGCCGCCGTCAGCACGGGGTGGGTCAGGTAGAAGGTCGTGGGGAACGGGATGCCGTTGGAGAGCCGCGGCGCGGTGGTGGCCACGAGGGGGTTGCCGCACACGCAGCGGGCGCCGATCTCCACGACGTCCCGGACCGCGCGGCCGAGCTGGCGGGACAGGGTGTCCAGGTCCTTCTCGGTGACGGTGCGGTCCTGGGCGGGGCGGGGGCTGACGGTCATGGTGTCCTCGGGGGTGCGGGGGTGGTGCGGGCGGGGGCGGGACGCGGGGCTCACTCGAGCCCGGCGCGGACGGCCGAGTCCCACAGGCCCTCGGCCCACGGCAGGCGGGTGTTGACGACCTCGTCCGCGCCGGCGGCGGGCGTGTCCTCGGTCTCGGTCGCGGTGTCGGTCTCGGAGGGCCGCCCCGTCACGGAGTACAGGGTCTCCCCCGGCATGACCAGCTCGAGACGCTCACGCGCCTGCTGGGTCACGTAGGCGGGATCGTCCCACAGCTGGATCCGCCGTTCGTAGTCCTCGCGCTGGGCCTGCATGGTGGCGATCTCCTCGCGCGCGGCCGAGATCTCCAGCTGCTGGTTCAGGAACGCGCGCAGCGTGGGCGCCACCAGGACGGCGGCCACCAGCAGCACGGCGACGACGATGAGCGAGCGGCCCGTGATCTGCCGGGCCGGCACCGGCTCCGGCAGCGGGGCCCGACGGCGGGCGGCCGTGGCGGCGGCGGATGCGGCGCGGCGGGGGGCGGGCCGGGGCCGACGCCCGGCCGGGCGGGCCGGTGCCGTCCGGCGCGGGGGTGCCGACGGGGATGCGGGGGCGGCGGTGTCCTCGGCGGGGGCCGTGTCGGCCCGGTCCACGTCGGGGTGCCCGTCCAGGTGTCCGGGGTGACCGGCCTGGCGGCGCTCCTGGACGCTCTGCAGGTCGATGACCTCGGCGTCCGTCGCCGCGGGCGCCGGCGTGGGGGCCGCAGGGGTCGGCGTGGGCGTGTCCGCCTCCGGGAAGGCCGTCGTCGGGGCCGCCGGGGCCGCGACGGCGGTCCGGCGCGGGGCGCCCGTCGTCGGGTCGACACGGGGCACGCGGGGGCGGCGCGGACTCATCGCGGACTCCTTCGGACGCGTGGCGGGGACCCTCCCAGCCTACTGCCCGCCCCTGACAGGATCCTGGTCGCGCCGGGACGGGCGCGGGCCCGCCCGGAGGGATCCGGGCGGGCCCGCGCGTCGTCGTCGGGGACGGTCAGCCGCGGAAGCGCGGGAAGGCGGAGCGGCCCGCGTAGACGGCGGCGTCGTCCAGGTCCTCCTCGATGCGCAGCAGCTGGTTGTACTTGGCCACGCGGTCCGAGCGGGCCGGGGCGCCGGTCTTGATCTGGCCGGCGTTGGTGGCCACCGCGAGGTCCGCGATGAACGTGTCTTCGGTCTCGCCCGAGCGGTGCGAGATCATGCAGTGGAACATGTGGCGCTGGGCCAGGGCGATCGCGTCGAAGGTCTCGGTCAGGGAGCCGATCTGGTTGACCTTCACGAGCAGGGCGTTGCCGGCCTTCTCGTCGATGCCGCGCTGCAGCCGCTCCACGTTGGTGACGAACAGGTCGTCGCCCACCAGCTGGACGCGATCGCCCAGCTGCGCGGTCAGGTGCTGCCAGCCGTCCCAGTCGTCCTCGTCGAGCGGGTCCTCGATGGAGACGATCGGGTAGTTGTCCACCAGCTCGGTGTAGTAGGCGGCCATCTCCTCGGCGGAGCGCTGCTGGCCCTCGAAGGTGTAGGAGCCCTTGTCGAAGAACTCGGAGGAGGCGACGTCCAGCGCCAGCGCGATGTCCTCGCCCAGGCGGTAGCCGGCCTTCGTCACGGCCTCGGCGATGAGGTCCAGGGCGGCCCGGTTGGACTCCAGGGACGGGGCGAACCCGCCCTCGTCGCCCAGGCCGGTGGACAGGCCCTTCTCCTGCAGCACGGTCTTCAGGGCGTGGTAGACCTCGGTGCCCCAGCGCAGGGCCTCGCGGAAGGACGGGGCGCCGATCGGGGCGATCATGAACTCCTGGATGTCCACGTTGGAGTCCGCGTGGGCGCCACCGTTGAGGATGTTCATCATCGGCACGGGCAGCACGTGGGCGTTCGGGCCGCCCAGGTACTTGTAGAGCATGAGGTCGGAGGCCTGCGCGGCGGCCACGGCGACGGCCATCGACACGCCCAGGATCGCGTTCGCGCCCAGCGTGCCCTTGTTGGGGGTGCCGTCCAGGTCCAGCATCGCGCGGTCCACGGCGCGCTGGTCCGCGGCGAACTCGCCCTCGAGCTCCTCCGCGATGCCCTCGACGGCGGCGACGGCGTCCAGCACGCCCTTGCCGCCGTAGCGCTTCTTGTCCCCGTCACGGCGCTCGACCGCCTCGAACTCGCCGGTGGACGCGCCCGAGGGCACGGCCGCGCGGCCCAGGGAGCCGTCGGTCAGCAGCACCTCCACCTCGACGGTGGGGTTGCCGCGCGAGTCGAGGATCTCGCGAGCGTGGATGGCGTCGATCAGGGCCATGGACGGGTCTCCTTCAATCGAAGTCGGAAGTCGTGCCCGCGGCGTGGACACGGCCTCAGCCTAGCGGGGACCTCCGGTTCCAGGCGGCCGCGCGCCGGCGACAAGACCGCCGTTCCCCCCGGCTGCGATGTCGCTGGGGCGCGGTCGGGGCTGCGGCCGGGCCGGCGCGGCGTCGCGTCAGCCGGACGGACGCAGCGCCGACCAGTCCCCCGCACGCACTCGCGCCACCGTGGTGCGCAGGGCCCGTTCGGGGTCCAGCCCCGCCGCCCGGGCCCGGAACACCAGCGCGAACAGCTCCGCCCCGAGCGCGGTCTCGTCCGGCCACACCGCCACCGGACGCTCCCCCGCCTCCGCGGCCGGCACCGGGACGTGCGCCGCGAGCGGGTCCGGCTCCTGCCGGGCCGCGCGGTCGACCACCTTCGCGGCGGCGGCCAGCGCCGGCAGCCGGGCCGGGATGTCGCCGACGTCGAGGCCCGGGCCGGTGCCGCCGTCGCCGTGGGCCGGGGCGGCGGACGAGAGCCCCGCGGCGGCCCGCTCCTGCGCCTTGACCCGCTCCCAGGCCAGCTCGACGGCCTCGGGCGTGACGGCGGCGAGCTCCTCGGCCGGGCGCAGGCCGCCCTCGGGGGTGAGCACGAGCGGGTTGCGCCGGATCATCTTGGCGGTGAGGGCGTCGGCGGCGTCGTCCAGGCGGAACCCGGCCGTCTCCGCCGGGGCGCCCGGCGCCCGGGAGACGGCGGCGTGCAGGACCACCTGGAACAGGACGTCCCCGAGCTCGGCGGCCAGGGCGGGGTACGCGCCGTCGGCCCGACGCGCGGGCACGTCGGCCCATGCGGCGGCGTCGCGGGACTCGATCTCCGCCACCGCCTCGTACGCCTCCTCCACGAGGTACTCGGCGAGGTCGGCGTGGGTGAGCGCGGCCGTCCAGGGGCAGTGGTCGCGCAGGGCCTCGACCACCGCCACCAGACGGTCCACACTCGCGCTCACGGGCGGGTCAGTCGTCCTCGTCCGCGTCGTCCAGCTCTTCGAGGACCGGGCCGACGGCGTCGCCGGAGATGACCTCGCCCCAGCCGGCCACGAGGATCTCGGCGAGGTCCTCGCGCTCGTCCACGGACAGGAAGGCGGCCTCGGCAGCGTTGAGCTGCAGGTCCAGCAGCTCGGAGAGCGAGTAGCCGAAGGTCTCGGCGAGCAGGTAGAGCTCGTCGGTCAGGGACACGTCCGAGACGAGCCGGTTGTCCGTGTTCACGGTGACGCGGAAGCCGAGCTGCACGAGCAGGTCGATGGGATGGCCCGCGATGCCCGCCGCGGCGTCCACCGCGCCGGTCTGCAGGTTCGAGGACGGGCAGACCTCCAGGGCGATCTGCCGGTCCCGCACCCACGCGGCGGTCTCGCCCAGGTCCACGAGGCCGGTCAGCTCGTCCAGCTGCTCGCCGTCCTCGTCCACGCCGCCGTACTCCACCGAGATGTCCTCCGCCAGGCGCACGCCGTGGCCCAGACGCAGGGCGCGGCCGTCCACGAGGGCCGAGCGGACGGAGTCCAAGCCGTCGCCCTCGCCCGCGTGCACGGTGACGGGCAGGTGGTGGGCGGCCAGCCACGTGAAGGTGTCGGCGAAGCGGGAGGGCGGGAACCCGGCCTCGGCGCCCGCGATGTCGAAGCCCACGACGCCGGCCTCGCGGTGGCGCACGGCCAGCTCGGCGATCTCCTGGGCCCGGTCGGCGTGCCGCATCGCGGTGACCAGCTGGCCCACGCGGATCACGTGGCCCGCGGCGTCGGCGGCCTCGACCGCCTCGTCCAGGCCGGCCTGCACGGCCTCGACCGCCTCGTCCAGGCTCAGCCCGCCGGCCAGGTGCTGCTCGGGGGCCCAGCGGATCTCGCCGTAGACGACGCCGTCGGCGACCAGGTCCTCGACGAACTCGCGGGCCACGCGGCGCAGCTGCTCGCGGGTCTGCATCACGGCGGTGGTCAGGGCGAAGACCTGCAGGTACTTCTCGAGGGACTCGCCGTTGGCGTGCTCGGCGATCCACTCGGCCAGGCCCTCGACGGTGTCCGCGGGGACGTCGACGCCGGCCTCGCGGGCCAGGTCGAGGACGGTGCCCACGCGCAGGCCGCCGTCGAGGTGGTCGTGGAGGGAGACCTTGGGCAGGACGGCCAGGTCGACCTCGAGCGGGGAGGGGGATGCGGTGTCCGGAAGCTGCGTCGTCGTCACGGGCGTCACTCTACGGCAGGGCGCTCAGCGCAGGGCCTCCTGCTCGGCCAGGGTGAGGCCCTTCACCCCGGTGCCCAGCCGGCGGCGCAGCAGGGCCTTGAGCAGGCGGTCCAGCAGCAGGCCCACGAGCGCGGCACCCGTCACGGAGACGGCGATCTGCAGCACCGGGTTCTCCAGCCAGCCCGCGGTCAGGCGCGCGATCATGATCGAGTACGCGGCCCAGCTGGCCGTGGAGACCAGGTCCAGCGCCACGAACCGCACCGGCGGATAGCGGGTGGCGCCGGCGGTGAAGTTGAGGGCCACGCGGCCGCCGGGGATGAACCGAGCGGTGAACAGCAGCAGCGCGCCGTGGCTGTGCAGGTGGTGACGGGCGACCTCGACCGTGGCCCGCACCCGCCGCAGCCGCATCCACCGGAACCGCTCCACGCCCACGGCACGGCCGATCGCGTACGCGGCCACGTCCCCCAGGAACGCGCCCGCGAAGCCGACCCCCCACAGCGCCCACAGGGAGAACGGATGCCCGTCGCGGACGATCGCGCCGAGGGCCACCAGCACCGACTCCGACGGGAAGACCGGCACGATGCCGTCGAGCAGGCACAGCAGCAGCGTCAGCGGCAGAACCCACCACTGCGCGGAGGCGTGGAGGATCGCCCCCTCGAGCCACGCGAGCATCCGGTCAGCCGATCCGGTCCAGGATCACGGAGCGCTCGCGCAAGGCCCGGGCGGCGTCGTCGTCGAGCTCGCCGACCGCCCAGCCGCCGGCGAGCGCGGCCTTCGCCCGCTCGAAGCGCTCCGGCGTGTCCGTGTGCAGGGTCAGCACCTTCTGGCCCCGGGCCACGCGCTCGCCGGGGCGCACGTGCACCTCGACGCCGGCCGCGGCCTGGACGGCCTGGCCCTGTCGCTCCCGCCCGGCGCCGAGGCGCCACGCGGCCAGGCCCACGGCCATCGCGTCCAGCTCGGTGAGGACGCCGTCCGTCTCCGCGACGACGTCCTCGGTGTGGGCCGCCGTCGGGAGGTCCGCGCGCGGGTCGCCACCCTGGGCCTCGATCATCCGGTTCCACACGTCCATCGCCCGGCCGTTGGCCAGGTGCTCGGCCGGGTCCACGTCCGTGACCCCGGCGCCGGCGAGCATCGCGGCGGCGAGCGCCACGGTGAGCTCCACGACGTCGGCCGGGCCGCCGCCGGCGAGCACCTCCACCGACTCGCGGACCTCGAGGGCGTTGCCGGCCGTCCGGCCCAGGGGCACGGACATGTCCGTGAGCAGCGCCGAGGTGTCCACCCCGGCGTCCCGGCCGAGGTCCACCATGGTCCGGGCCAGCTCGCGGGCGGACGCCTCGTCCTTCATGAAGGCGCCCGAGCCGCACTTGACGTCCAGCACGAGGGCGCCGGTGCCCTCGGCGATCTTCTTGGACATGATCGAGGAGGCGATCAGCGGGATGGCCTCCACCGTGCCGGTGACGTCGCGCAGGGCGTACAGGCGCTTGTCCGCCGGGGCCAGGCCCGAGCCGGCGGCGCAGATCACGGCGCCCACCTCGGAGAGCTGGCGCAGCATCGCCTCGTTGCTGAGGTCGGCCCGCCACCCGGGGATCGCCTCGAGCTTGTCCAGGGTGCCGCCGGTGTGCCCGAGGCCGCGGCCGGACAGCTGCGGCACCGCCACCCCGAAGGAGGCCACGAGCGGGGCCAGCGGCAGGGTGATCTTGTCCCCCACGCCGCCGGTGGAGTGCTTGTCCGCGGTGGCCAGGGGGCGGCCGTCCGGGGTGGTGAGCCCGCCGAAGTCCATGCGCTCGCCCGAGGCGATCATCGCGTCCGTCCAGCGGGCGATCTCGGCGCGGTCCATGCCGTTGAGCAGGATCGCCATGGCCAGGGCGGACATCTGCTCGTCCGCCACCACGCCGCGGGTGTACGCGTCCACCACCCAGTCGATCTGCTCGGGGGACAGCGTCCCCCGGTCCCGCTTGGTGCGGATCACCTCGACGGCGTCGAAGGGCTCGGCCTGCGGCTGCGCGGTCATGGGGTTCTCCTCGGAGGACGGCTGCGACGGTCAGCCTCCGACTCTAGCGAGCGGGCCCGGGAGCGCGCCGCAGGTCAGGGACGGTCCGCCCGCTCCAGGTCGGCCGGGCCGAAGGCGTCCGGCAGCACCGCGTCGATCCCCCGCTCCCCCGCCGGGGTGAGCAGCACGAGCCCGGGGGCGCGGAACTCGTACAGCAGCTGGCGGCACCGCCCGCAGGGCATGGTGAGCACGCCCTCGCCGTCCACGCACACGAACGCGGCCAGTCGGCCGCCCCCGCCCATGCGCAGGTCGGCCAGCAGCGCGCACTCGGCGCACAGGGTCAGCCCGTAGGACGCGTTCTCGATGTTGCAGCCCGAGACGAGGCGGCCGTCGTCGGTGAGCGCGGCGGCGCCCACCCGGAACCCCGAGTAGGGCACGTAGGCGTGCTCCGTGGCGGCCAGGGCCGCGGCCCGCAGCCGGTCCCAGTCCACGCGCGGCGCCGTCGTCGTGTGCTGCCCGTCCGCCACGGCTACTCCTTCACGTACGGCACGCCCGAGGCGGCCGGGCCGCGCGAGCGACCCACGAGGCCGGCCACGGCGAACACCGTGACGAGGTACGGGAGCATCGCCATGAACTGGCTCGGCACCGGGGTGCCGAGGATCGCCAGGACGTACTGCATGTTGGTGGCGAAGCCGAACAGCAGCGCCGCGAAGAACGCGCCGATCGGGTTCCAGCGGCCGAAGATCACGGCCGCGAGCGCGATGAAGCCCTGGCCCGCCGTCATCTCCTTGGTGAAGGACGACGCGGAGACGAGCGTGAAGAACGCCCCACCCATGCCGGCCACCGCACCGCCCAGCAGGACGGCGGCGTACCGCGTGCGGTTCACGTCGATGCCCACGGTGTCCGCGGCCTTGGGATGCTCGCCCACGGCGCGCACGCGCAGGCCCCAGCGGGTGCGGAACAGGGCGAACCACAGCGCGATCACGAGCAGGTACATCGCGTAGCCCAGGATCGTCTGGTCGAACAGGATGGGCCCGAGCACGGGGATGTCCGCCAGGCCCGGGATCCGCAGGTTCGGGAAGTGCGGCGGCGCGTTGAGCTCGGTGTCCCCGCCCGTGAGGACGGTGGAGTACAGGAAGCTCGTCAGGCCGGCCACGAGCACGTTGAGCACGACGCCGACGATCACCTGGTTGACCAGGTACTTGATCGAGAACACGGCGAGCAGCCAGGACACGAGGACGCCGGCCACGATCGCGGCGGCCAGGCCCGCCCAGGGCGAGCCGGTGGCGGTGCCGACGACGGCGGCCGTGAACGCGCCCGCCAGCAGCTGACCCTCGATCGCGATGTTCACCACGCCCGAGCGCTCGGCCAGGATGCCGGCCATCGAGCCGAAGATCAGCGGGACGGCCAGCGCGAACGAGCCGGCGATCAGGCCGGTGAGGAACACGGTGGTGTTGTCCGCCGAGCCGATCACCCAGATGAGGAACGCGGCCACGAAGGCGACGGCGAACAGGGCCGCGGCCCAGCCGGGGGTGCGCCCCGAGCGCAGGGTCGCCAGCCAGGCCACCGCGGTCAGCAGCGCCATGAGCCCGACGAGCAGCCAGCCCCCCAGCACGGGGTCGGCGGTCAGGTCCGGGAGCACGACGGCGTCGGACGCGTTCGAGAGTCGGAAGGTCGCCGCCGCCTCGGGGGCGCCGAGGGCGAAGACGGCCAGGGCCAGCAGGGTCAGGATCGTCAGGGCGATCGGGGTGGTCCAGTGCCGGACCACGACCCGGGCGGGCTCGGCGGCCTCGGGGCGGACGACGTCGGCGTGGGGCCGGGCGGCGGTCGCGCTCATCGGGCGTCCCCCTTCTGCTCGTGCGGGCGGTGGGTCGGGGCCGTGTCCGTGGGTGCAGTGGTCGGAGCCTGCGGGTCCGCGACGGCGGCGGCCGCGGCCTCCTGGACGCCCGTGGACGGGGCGGCGGCGTGGCCGCCGGCGCCGGTCAGCGCGGCGCCGGCCACGGCGGGCTGGGTCACGGGGTCGGCCGCGCGGCGGGCGCGCGCGGCGCCCGGGGCGGGCAGCCGGAAGATGGCGCGCACCAGCGGCGGGGCCGCGATGAGCAGCACGATCACGGACTGCACCACGAGGACGATGTCGACCGGCACCCCGGTCTCGGTCTGCATGGTCACGCCGCCGGCGCGCAGGGCGCCGAAGAGCAGGCCCGCGAACAGCACGCCCACCGGGTGGGACCGGCCGAGCAGCGCCACCGTGATCGCGTCGAAGCCGAAGGACCCGGCCACGGAGGTGTTCAGCGTGCTCTCCGTGCCGGCCACGTGGGTGGCGCCGGCCAGGCCGGCGAGGCCGCCGGAGATCGCCATGGCGGCCAGGTAGGAGCCCTTGACGGAGATGCCGGCCGTGCGGGCGGCGTCCGGGTTGGCGCCCACGGCCCGCAGGCGGAAGCCGAGGGTGGAGCGCTGCATCAGCCACCACGTGAAGAGCACGGCCAGCAGCGCGACGAAGAAGCCCCAGTGCAGCCGGAAGTCGGTCCCCAGCAGCCGCGGGAACATGGCGGAGCGGTCCAGCGGCGCGGACACCGGGTTCGTGGTGCCGGGCGCCCGCAGGACGGGGGTGTTCAACAGGTAGGCGAGCAGGTTCACCGCCACGTAGTTGAGCATGATCGTGAGGATCACCTCGTGCGCGCCCGTCCAGGCCTTGAGCACGCCGACGACGGAGCCCCACAGCACGCCGCCGAGCACGCCCATCACGACGACGAGCAGCAGGTGCACGCCGGCCGGCAGGTGCAGGTGCACGCCGAACCACGCGGCGAACATGGCGCCGAAGATGAACTGACCCTGGCCGCCGATGTTGAACAGGCCCGCCCGGAAGGCGATGGCGATGCCCAGCGAGATGATGATCAGCGGGGTCGCCACGGTGAGGGTCTCGGTGAGCGGGTAGAGCATGCCCGTCGCGTCCGAGGCCCGGTAGTTGAAGACGGCGCCGCGGAACAGGGCCGCGAAGGCTCCGGCGAACGCGGCCCAGGCGGCGGAGAGCAGGTCGCCCGGGCGGGCGAAGAAGTAGCCGGCGGCGTCGCGGACGTCCTCGTCCACGGCGATGATCAGCAGGCCGGAGATCAGCAGGGACAGCAGGATCGCCAGGGCGGTGACCGTGCCGTTGCCCGAGAGGATCCGGCGCAGGGCGGAGTCGGCGGGGGCGGGCCGGGCGGCCGCGTCGGACGCGGGGGCCGGGCGCTGCGGGGCGGCGGTGCTCACGGGCGCTCTCCTTCCGTGGTGGGGTGGGCGGCGGGCGCCTCACCGGCGGTGCCGGGCGTGCCCGCGGCGACGTCTGCGCCGGAGGCGAGGGCCGCGTCGTCGGGGGTCTGGCCGGCCATCATGAGGCCGAGCGTCTCGCGCGAGGTGTCCCCCGGCACGATGCCGACGATCCGCCCGTGGTACATCACGGCGATCCGGTCCGCCAGCTCGAGGACCTCGTCCAGCTCGGTGGAGACGATCAGCACGGGGGTGCCGGCGTCGCGCTCGGCGATGATCCGGTCGTGCAGGAACTCGATCGAGCCGACGTCCACGCCGCGCGTGGGCTGCGAGGCGATGAACAGGCGCAGCCCGTCCACGAGTTCGCGGGCCATGACGACCTTCTGCTGGTTGCCTCCCGAGAGGGAGGAGACCGGCAGGTCCACGCCCTGGGTGCGGACGTCGAACTCGGCCACGCGGCGCTCGGCGAGCGCCCGCACCGCGGCGGGGCGCATCTGCACGGCGTTGCCGGCCGGGGCGACGTCGTACCGGTTGAGCACCATGTTCTCCGCCACGGAGAACGGGCCGACGAGCCCGTCCGTGGAGCGGTCCTCGGGCACGAAGCCGACGCCGGCGCGGATGATCTGGCGGGTGGACCGGCCGATCAGCTCCCGACCGTCCAGGGTGACGGAGCCGGTGGCCTTGACCAGGCCCATGATCGCCTCGGTCAGCTCGGTCTGCCCGTTGCCCTGCACACCGGCCACGGCGAGCACCTCGCCCTGGCGGACGGCGAAGGACACGGCGTCCAGCAGCACCTGGCCCGTGGGCGAGACGACGGAGAGGTCCTCGACGCGGAACGTCTCCTCCCCCAGGGTCGGGGCCGTCTTGCGCCGCTCGAGGACGACGCTCCGGCCCACCATGAGGGCGGCCAGCTCGGCGGCCTCGGCGGAGGGGTCCGCCGTGCCGACCACGCGGCCGCGGCGCAGCACGGTGATGTCGTCCGAGACGGCCTTGACCTCGCGCAGCTTGTGGGAGATGAACACGATCGCCGTGCCGTCCTCCCGCAGCTGCCGGATGATGCCGAGCAGCTCGTCGGTCTCCTGGGGGGTGAGCACGGCGGTCGGCTCGTCCAGGATGAGGATGCGCGCGTCGCGGACGAGGGCCTTGATGATCTCGACGCGCTGCTGCACGCCCACGGGCAGGTCCTCGACGACGGCGTCCGGGTCCACGTCGAAGCCGTACTGGGCGGAGATCTCCCGGATCCGCCGGCGGGTGGCCTCGAGGTCGAGCACGCCCAGGGCGCGGGTGTGCTCGTCGCCGAGGGCCACGTTCTCGGCCACCGTGAAGACGGGCACGAGCATGAAGTGCTGGTGCACCATGCCGATGCCCGCGCGCATGGCCTCACCGGGACCGGAGAACCGGACGGGCTCGCCGTCGAGGAGGATCTCCCCCTCGGTGGGCTCGTAGAGCCCGAAGAGGACGTTCATCAGGGTGGACTTGCCGGCGCCGTTCTCGCCGAGGAGGGTGTGCACCCGCCCCGACTCCACGGTCAGGTTCACGTCCTCGTTCGCGGCGAACGAGCCGAAGCGCTTGGTGATCCCGCGCAGTTCGAGCCTCATCGAGGGCCTTCCGTCTGGTCGATGCTCGTGGTGCCGCGCTCGGCGGCGGGGGCGGGCCGGGCGCCCGCGCGCCGCGGGGCCGGTCCGGAGGGGTCCGGGCCGGCCCCGCGGCGGTGGCGAGGCGGGTCAGGCCTCCGGGGAGTACTCCGAACCGACCTTCAGCTCGCCCGAGATGATCTTCGCCTCGAGGTCCTTGAGCTCGTCCTTGAGCTCCTGCGGCACCGTGTCCTCGAAGTCGTGGAACGGGGCCAGCTCGACGCCCTTGTTCTCCAGCGTGCCCACGTAGGGCTCGGCCGAGAACTCGTCCTTCAGGTCCGCGGCGATCACGTCGGTGACGGACTGGCCCATGTTCTTCTTCACCGAGGTGAGGATCAGGTTGCCGTCCTTGGTGGACTCGTAGCCGTCCGAGTCCGGCCAGATGACCTTGACGTCCTTGCCGCCCTGGTTCGCCTCGCGGACGGCGTCCAGGGTGCCCAGGCCCACGGGGCCCGCCACCGGCATCACGATGTCGGCGCCCTCGTTGATGAAGTTGGCGGTGTTCGTCTTGCCGTTGGCCACGTTCTCGAAGTCGCCCGTAAACGAGCCGGTCTTCGCGTCCTTGTCCCAGCCCAGGACCTTGACGTCCTTGTCCTTGACCTCGTTGTAGTGCTCCACGCCGCGGGCGAAGCCGTCCATGAAGATGGTGACGGTGGGGATCTCGGCCCCTCCGTAGGTGGCCACGGTGCCGGTCTCGGTGGTGCCCGCCGCCAGGTACCCGGCCAGGAACGCCGCCTGCGCCGTGTCGTAGGTGAGCTTCTGGAAGTTGTCGGTGAAGTCGCCGTCGGTGACGTCCACGCCGAAGAAGTGGGTGTCCGAGTGCTGCGCGGCGATCGGCTTCATGGCGTCGCCGAGGAGGAAGCCCACGCCGATGACGGCGTCGCAGTCGCCGTTGACCATGGCGGTCACGTTCGGGGTGTACTCGCTGGGCTCGTTCGACTCGGCCTCGCTGGTGGTGATGCCGTAGGCCTCCTCGGCGGCCTTGAGGCCCTCGTAGGAGGACTGGTTGAAGGAGCGGTCGTCGAAGCCGCCCTCGTCCGAGACGATGCAGGCCTTGTAGTCCTTGTTGTCCGAGCCGACGCCGTCCACGGTGGCGATGGCCTCGCTCTCGGCGGCGCCGGAGTCCGAGGCCTCGGACTGCTCCGGCGGGGCGCCGCACGCGGTCAGCAGCAGGCCGGAGACGCCGAGCGCGGCGGCGGGGAGCAGGAGACGACGGCGGCGCGCGGCCGACGGGGTGGCGATGCCCATGGGGTCCTCATTTCGGAAGGCACGGTGCGAGGTCCGCGGCCGGTGGCCGCGGAAAGACGGGGCCCGTGCGGGTGGCCCCGTCCGGATGAGCGCGAGTCTACCGAACGGTGGGCCCGTCCCCTCCGGCGGGGGCGGGCGGTGGGGTCAGTGGTGGTCCTCGCCCGTGAGCACCTGCAGCGCGGCGGCGGTGAAGACCCGCATGCCCACGCCGATGGCCCGCTCGTCCGGCGCGTAGTCCCCGCGGTGCAGATCGTAGATGGGGCCACCCGGGGACCGGGTGCCGAGGCGCAGCATGGAGCCGGGCACCTTCTGGGTCATCCAGGCGAAGTCCTCGCCGCCCATCGACTGCGGGGTCAGGACGATCGCCCGCGAGCCGAGCTCCCGCCGCGCCGCGGTCTCGATCAGCGCCGTCTCGCCCTCGGTGTTGTGCACCGGCGGGACGCCGCGCACGTGCTCGAGCTGCACGTGCACGCCGTACGGCGCGGCCACCTGTCGGACCACCTCGTCGAGCAGCGCACCGGCCTCCTCCCACACGTCCGCGTCGAGGCAGCGCATGGTCCCGGCGAGGTAGCCGGTGTTGTCGATCGCGTTGGGCGCGCTGCCGGCGGCGATCTGCCCCCACACCACGGAGACGGCCGAGCGCACGTCGATCCGCCGGGAGAGCACGGCGGGCACGTTCACGGCAATCTGGGACAGGGCGAAGACCATGTCCTCGGTGAGGTGGGGCCGCGAGGTGTGCCCCCCGCGTCCGGTGAGGGTGATCCGGATGGTGTCCGCCGCCGAGGTGATGGCGCCGATGCGGGTGCCGATCGAGCCGACGTCGACCTGGGGATCGCAGTGCGCCGCCAGGATGCGGGGCACGTCGTCGAGGACCCCCTGGCGCAGCACGGCCAGGGAGCCGCCGGGCAGCCGCTCCTCCGCGGGCTGGAAGATGACGCGGACCGTGCCGTGGGCCCGCTCACCGGCCGCGCGCAGGTCGGCGTCGGCGGTGGCCCCGCGGAGGATGCGGCCGAGGGAGACGGCCACACCCGCCATGACGGCGGTGTGCATGTCGTGGCCGCACGCGTGCGCGACGCCGTCATTGACGGACACGTAGGGCAGGCCGGTCTCCTCCTCGACCGGCAGCGCGTCGATGTCGGCGCGCAGGGCCAGCACCACCGGCCCCTCCCCGACGTCCACGTAGGCACCCGTGGACTCCATCCGCACGGGCGAGAGCCCGTAGCCGGCGAGCAGCTCCACGATGCGGTCGGTGGTGCGGTACTCCTCATAGGAGAGCTCGGGATGCCGGTGCACGTCGCGGCGGAAGGCCACGATCTCCTCCTCGAGCTCGGCCACCACGGGGGCCACCGAGGGGACGGAGGTCGGACGGGGCCCGGTCAGCACGGAGTCGGAGGTGGTCATGGCCCAGCACCCTACTCCGGGGGTGCCGGTCGGTGGGGGCCGGACCCGGCCGGGGACGCGGTCAGAGGACCTCGTCCACGCCCTCCGCCTTGAGCGCCTCGACGGCCTTCTTGACCTCCTGGGCGTGCTCCGTGGTGGTGACCAGCAGCGCGTCCTCGGTGTCCACCACGACGACGTCCTCGATGCCGATCAAGGCGATGACGCGCTTCGTGTCCGTCACCACGACGCCGGACGCGTCGTCCGAGTACACGCGCGGGGTGTCCCCGATCACCGTGATGCCGGAGGCGTCCTTGACCGGGTTCAGGCGGGCGATCGCCGCGAAGTCCCCCACGTCGTCCCACGTGAAGGAGCCGGGGATCATGGCCACGTCGCCGACGGCGGCGGCGGGCTCGGCCACGGCGTAGTCGATGGCGGTCTTCGTCAGCTCGGGCCACACCCGGGCCATGACCTCGTCCCGCTCCGGCGTCTCCCACGCGCGGGCGATCTCCATCAGGCCGGCGTGCAGCGCGGGCTCGTTCTCCTCGAGGTGGGCCAGCATGAGGCCCACGGGCGCCACGAACATGCCCGCGTTCCAGAGGTAGCGGCCGGACTTCACGTACTGCTGGGCGACCTTCAGGTCCGGCTTCTCCACGAACGCGGCGACGTCGTGCGCGTCCGGGGCGCCGGCCACGCGGAGGCGGCGGCCCCGGCGGATGTAGCCGAAGCCCGTGGCCGCGTGCGTGGGCTCGATGCCGATGGTCACGATCCGGCCCGTGGCCGCCGTCTCGACGGCCTGCCGCACCGCGTCCTGGAAGACCTCCACCGGGGAGATCACCTGATCCGCCGCGAACGATCCCATGATCGTGTCCGGGTCGCGCAGGGAGAGGATCGCCGCGGCCAGGCCGATGGCGGCCGCGGAGTCCTTAGGCGAGGGCTCGAGCACCAGATCCGTCTCCGCCAGGGACGGCAGCTGCGTGCACACCGCCTCCCGGTGGGCCTCCCCGGTCACCACGAGCATGCCCGCGGCCAGGGGCGCCAGACGGTCCCACGTGGCACGGATCAGGGTCTGACCCGAGCCGGTGAGGTCGTGGAGGAACTTCGGCGCGGCGGCCCGCGAGAGGGGCCACAGGCGGGTGCCCACGCCCCCGGCGGGGATCACGGCGTGGAAGCGGGACAGGGCCGTGCCCGGCGCGGCCTCGCGCGGGGCATCGGTCAGGTTCGGATCGGTGCTCACCGGGCCAGACTACGGAACCGTCCGGACGGGGGACCACTCGCCGCGTCCCAGGCGGGGCACAGCCCAGACCGAGCGAGACGTTCGCGGGGCGCCGCGCGCGTCACAGTGGTCGCCCGGGTCCCCGATCGGGCACGGAGGCGCGGGAAGGGTCTACCCTAGGCGGAGGAATCCACTCGCACACGCCCCTGCCCGTCGTCGTCCCACGGCGGAGGACCGGGATCGTGCATTCCCCCTGGAGGTATCAACCGTGTCTAGCGCCACTGCGCAGGCCCCGGCCAAGAACGGCCGCGGAACCCTGTACCGGGGCCACGGCGGCATGTGGTCCTGGGTGGGCCACCGCGTCACCGGCGTCGTCATCTTCTTCTACCTGCTCGTCCACGTGCTGGACACGGCCCTGGTCCGGGTCTCCCCCGAGGCCTACAACGCCGTGATCGGCTCGTACAAGACGTGGTACTTCGCGCTCGGCGAGGCCGGCCTCGTCGCGGCGATCATCTTCCACGCCCTGAACGGCCTGCGCATCATCCTGGTCGACTTCTGGAAGGGCGGCACCCAGCACCACAAGACCCTGCTGTGGATCGTGCTGGGGCTGTGGGTCGTCCTGACCCTGGGCTTCGCCATCCGTCACTTCAGCCTCGCACTCGGAGGTCACTGAGCCATGAGCACCACCGCTGAGACCACCATCGCGGCGCCCCGCAGCCGCCGTC
Organism: Micrococcus sp. EWR3.9.1; assembly: GCF_052615555.1. Classification (NCBI taxonomy): domain Bacteria; kingdom Bacillati; phylum Actinomycetota; class Actinomycetes; order Micrococcales; family Micrococcaceae; genus Micrococcus; species Micrococcus sp. EWR3.9.1. Next base: position 101,125 of record NZ_JBQXFD010000004.1, on the reverse strand, counting down.
TGGACCCCAAGTACACGCGCGACGGCGGCGGCCGCGGCAACTTCGAGATGCTCGCCTGGCTGTTCATGCGCATCTCGGGCGTCTTCCTCGTCGTGCTGATCGCCGTGCACCTGACCACCAACCTGCTGGTGGGCGACGGCATCCACGCCATCGACTTCGGCTTCGTGGCCGGCAAGTGGGCGCACCCGCTGTGGCAGTTCTGGGACCTGGCCCTCCTGTGGCTGGCCATGCTGCACGGCGCCAACGGCGTGCGCACGATCATCAACGACTACACCCGTCGCGGCACCGGCCGCTTCTGGCTGACGATGATCCTGTACATCGCCACGGCCGTGATCATCACCCTCGGCACCCTGGTGATCTTCACCTTCGATCCCTGCATGGTGGACGCCTCCGGCGCCCTGCTCGAGGGCTCCCCGGCCTTCTGCGGCTGACCTCGGAAACGCTCACCCTGCGGTGCGGCCGGCCCGAGCGGCCGCCGCGTCACAGACACCCAGAAAGAGAGACCTGAATGCAGGTGCACAAGTACGACGTGGTGATCGTCGGCGCCGGCGGCGCGGGCATGCGCGCGGCCATCGAGGCCGGTCAGCGCGCGCACACCGCCGTCCTCACCAAGATCTACCCCACGCGTTCCCACACCGGCGCGGCCCAGGGCGGCATGTGCGCGGCCCTCGCCAACGTCGAGGAGGACAACTGGGAGTGGCACACGTTCGACACCGTCAAGGGCGGCGACTACCTGGTGGACCAGGACGCCGCGGAGGTCATGGCCAAGGAGGCCATCGACGCGGTGCTGGACCTCGAGAAGATGGGCCTGCCCTTCAACCGCACCCCCGAGGGCAAGATCGACCAGCGCCGCTTCGGCGGCCACACCCGTGACCACGGCAAGGCGCCCGTGCGCCGCGCCTGCTACGCCGCGGACCGCACCGGCCACATGATCCTCCAGACGCTGTACCAGAACTGCGTCAAGCACAACGTGGAGTTCTTCAACGAGTTCTACGTGCTCGACCTGCTGCTGGTGGAGGAGGACGCCGTGCGCGAGGACGGCACCGCCTACAAGCAGAAGCGCACCGCCGGCGTCGTCTCCTACGAGCTGGCCACCGGCGAGATCCACGTCTTCCAGGCCAAGTCGGTCATCTTCGCCACCGGCGGCGCCGGCAAGGTGTACAAGACCACCTCGAACGCCCACACCCTCACCGGCGACGGCATGGCCATCGCCTACCGCGCGGGCCTGCCGCTCGAGGACATGGAGTTCGTGCAGTTCCACCCGACCGGCCTGGCCGGCCTGGGCATCCTGCTCTCCGAGGCCGCACGCGGCGAGGGCGGCATCCTCCGCAACGCGGACGGCGAGCGCTTCATGGAGCGCTACGCCCCCACCATCAAGGACCTCGCCCCGCGCGACATCGTGGCCCGGTCCATGGCCGAGGAGGTCCGTCAGGGCCGCGGCGCCGGCCCCAACAAGGACTACGTGCTGCTCGACCTGACGCACCTGGAGCCCTCGCACATCGACGAGAAGCTCCCGGACATCACCGAGTTCGCCCGCACGTACCTGGGCGTCGAGCCCTACACGGAGCCGGTGCCGGTGTTCCCCACCTGCCACTACTTCATGGGCGGCATCCCCACGAACATCAAGGCCGAGGTCCTCCAGGACAACGACACCGTCGTGCCGGGCCTGTACGCCGCCGGTGAGGTGGCCTGCGTGTCCGTGCACGGGTCCAACCGCCTGGGCACCAACTCGCTGCTGGACATCAACGTGTTCGGCCGCCGCGCCGGCATCTACGCCGCCGAGTACGCCGCGCAGGCGGACTGGGTGGAGCTGCCCGAGGGCGGCGAGCTGCCGACCGTGGAGCACATCGAGAACCTGCGCTCCGCCACCGGCTCCGAGCGCGTCGCGGACATCCGCGCCGAGCTCCAGGAGTCGATGGACGCGGACATGCAGGTCTTCCGCGACGAGGACTCGATCCGCCGCGCACTGGCCAAGATCGAGGAGCTGCGCGGGCGCTACGAGAACGTGTCCGTCCAGGACAAGGGCCACCGCTTCAACCTCGACCTGCTCGAGGGCATGGAGCTGGGCTACCTCCTGGACATCGCCGAGGCGATGACCCTCGCGGCCCTGGGCCGCAAGGAGTCCCGCGGCGGCCACTACCGCGAGGACTACCCCGACCGCGACGACGAGAACTTCATGGCGCACACCATGATCTACCGTGACGAGACCGCGGAGATGGAGGGCGTCAAGGGCATCCGCTTCGAGACCAAGCCCGTCGTCGTGACCCGTTACCAGCCGATGGAGCGTAAGTACTGATGAGCCACTCAGCAACCGAGACCGAGGCCCCCGTGGCCCAGGCGCAGACCCAGTCCGCCGGCGGCGGCGCAGGCGAGGTCGAGAGCTTCGACATCGTGCTCAAGGTCCGCCGCTACCTCCCGGAGTCCTCCGAGGAGTCCTACTGGGACGAGTGGCGCCTGACCATGTACGGCACCGACCGCGTGCTGGACGCCCTGCACAAGGTCAAGTGGGACCATGACGGCACCCTGTCGTTCCGCCGCTCCTGCGCCCACGGCGTGTGCGGCTCCGACGCCATGCGCATCAACGGCCGCAACCGGCTGGCCTGCAAGACGCTCCTGAAGGACCTCGACCTGTCCAAGCCCATCCTGGTGGAGCCCATCAAGGGCCTGCCGGTGGAGAAGGACCTGATCGTGGACATGGACCCGTTCTTCCAGTCCTACCGCGAGATCATGCCGTTCCTGGTCGCCGAGGGCCACGCGCCCACCAAGGAGCGCTACCAGTCCCAGGCCGACCGGGCGATCTACGACGACACCACGAAGTGCATCCTGTGCGCCGCGTGCACCTCGTCCTGCCCGGTGTTCTGGACGGACGGCCAATACTTCGGCCCGGCCGCCATCGTCAACGCGCACCGGTTCATCTTCGACTCGCGTGACGAGGCCGGTGACATGCGCCTGGAGATCCTGAACGACAAGGAGGGCGTGTGGCGCTGCCGCACGACCTTCAACTGCACCGACGCGTGCCCCCGCGGCATCCAGGTGACCAAGGCGATCGCCGAGGTGAAGCAGGCCATCCTGGCCCGCCAGTTCTGATCCCCCGCACCACGACGGCAGCCCGTCTCCTCACCTCGAGGAGGCGGGCCGCCGTCGTCGTGGAGGGGTGCCCCTCCCGCCGAGGCCCGCAGACGCGCCGTCACCGGCCCGGCGTAGCGGCGTGTCTGCGGGCCTCGGCGTGGGGACGGGGGCGGGACCGGGGGCGGAGGCGGTGCGAGCTCAGCCGTCGAAGGCGGCGCGCGTCTCCCGCCGGTGCGCCACACGCAGCCACACCGCGCTGGACACGAGCATCCCGACGACGGCCCCCAGCACGACCGGCCCCCCTCCCCCGGCCTGCACCATCCGCCCGCCGTCGACCATCCAGAAGGCCGCCGTGAGCATCCCCAGCACCACGAACACGCTGCCCACGGGGCGCACCGCCCGGATCCGACGCGTGATGCCGGCCAGGAGCACCAGGGTCAGGACGACCACCGCCGCGGCGGCCACCGGCCACGCCCCCGCCGGGGTGAGGAACGCGGCGACGTCGGCGTCGGTGACCTCGCTCGCGCCCCAGGAGCGCGCCTCCAGCACGGCACGGGCGTAGCCGGGCGCCGACTGCAGCGCCAGTACGCCCCCCACGCCGGCCGCGCTCAGTGCGCCCGTGACGGCCGTGACGGTCTGGAACAGGCGCAGGGGACGCAGGGCCGCGCGGTCGAGGGCGGAGTCGCGGTCCGTCGCGTCGTGGGGATCGTCGGCGAGGGGGTGCATGCCCCCATCATGCCCGGCGGCGCAGGAAGGTCGTCGCGAGGCCCGGGTTGAAGGCGCACACGAGCCAGGCCGCATTCACGAGCGCGAACAGCCCGCCCAGGACCAGGGGCAGCACGACGTCCCCGGCGGGGAAGACGAACAGGCGGATGGTCCCCAGCAGAGTCACGAAGATGGCGATCGAGGCGAACAGGGCGCCCATGATGCGCGCCGTGTTGCTGTGCCGGGTCAGGCCGACGAGGACGATCGCGTAGACCGCCAGGCCCAGCAGGGTCGCGAACCAGACGCTGCCCGTGAGAGCGCCCTCGATCGCGTCGACGGTCATCGCGGGCGACTGCGCGCTGCCCTCCGGCAGCGAGTCCGCGACGTCCTGGGCCGCGCCCGGGAGGAGGTTGCGCAGGATCGACGCGGCGTAGAGGACCGCGGATGCCACCGTCAGCCCGAGCAGCGCCCGGAACACGCCGGGGGTGCGGGCGTCGGGACGGATCAGCGGGCGGGCGTCCGGACCGGAGTGCCCGGCGATGCGCCGCCGCGCCTCATCCGGGCTCACTTCGGGCCGCCCGCCGCCGCCCAGGTCGTCGGGGTGGGGGGACACGGGATGCGGGGGTCGATGATCGGAGGCCATGTCGCCATGGTCTCCGCTGGCCGACGCCGGGGCGAGGGCTGGCGACCCCGGACTCGCCGCCGGCGAACGGCGTCGGGATCAGGCGCGGCGGCCCTGACGGGTGTAGGCCGCGACCTGCGGGTTGAAGGCCTTGACCAGCCACAGGATGTTCACGATCACCAGCGCCAGGCTCAGCACGGAGGCCAGGACGCCGCCGATGCCGGGGAAGGTCACGAAGGAGAAGACGCCGCCGACGGCGCTGAGGGTGCCCAGGATCGCGAGGACGATGCCGAGGATGCGGGCCCAGTTCTTGGCCCCGCGGAGGTTGAAGTACACCAGGGCGTACAGGGCCACGCCGATGAGCAGGACGATGATCGAGCCCACCGTCACGGAGGCGCCCACGACGGGCGCGATCTCCTCCACCTGCTCGGGGGTGAGGCCGCTCTGGCGAAGGGAGTCCCGCATGCGTTCGATGCTCTCCTCGCCGCCGAACAGGGCCGGCAGGGAGGACAGCACGTACAGCGCGAGCGACGTGAGCGTCAGCGTCAGGAGGGCGGGGAACGCGGTCGGCTCCGGGACGATGCCGTACGGGCTGCCCGGCTGGGCGCCGTAGCCCGGGGCCGCGTAGGGCTGCGTGCCGTAGCGGGAGCCCGCGGCGGGCTGACCCGGGTTCGGGTCCTGGTGCGGTCGATCGGTGGTCATGGTGTGCTCCTCGGTGTCGTGGGTGACGGTGATGGCGGTGACGGGCGCGGCGGCCGGATCACTCGTGCCGCAGTGCCTCGATGGGATCCTTCCGGGCCGCACGCAGGGCGGGCAAGGTGCCGGCGATGAACGCGATGGCCACGATCAGCAGCAGGATCAGCAGCAGGGCGAGGGGGTTGACGGCGAACAGGACCAGGCCGGTGACGCCGCTGAGGGGGCCGGTGGTCAGCACCTGGTTCGCGATGAGTCCGACGGCGACGCCCAGGCCGATGCCGATCAGCGAGCCGAGCAGGCCGATCACGACGGCCTCCATGGTGAACAGGCCGAAGATCTTCCCGCCGGTCATGCCGAGGGCCTTCATGAGGCCGATCTCCCGGGTGCGCTCCTGCACCGCCATGAGCAGGGTGTTGATGATGCCGAAGCTGGCGGCGAGCAGGGCGATGAGCGCGAAGCCGGTGAGCACCCACGTGACGGCGTCGATGATGCCGCGGATCACGCCGAGCTGCTCCTCGAGGGTCTGCGCCAGCAGGCCCTGGTCGGCCAGCGCCTGCTTCACGGCGTCCTCGTTCGCCTCCGGGTCCTCCACGATCGCCGTGGCCTGGAAGTAGGTGTCCCGCTGGGAGTCCGGCAGGCCCTCCGTCGTGATGTCGTAGATCGCCTGCTCGAGCGACTCCGACGGCGTCGGGGCGGTGCCCGCACCGGACGCGGCCGCCTCCGTCACCCCGACCACGGTGGCCTTCACGGACTTCTGCTCCTGCAGCGGGGTCGCCGCCACGACGGTCAGCTCCGTGCCGATCAGGTCCTCGGCGTCGCTGGCGCCCAGGTCCTCCACCCACGACTCGGGCATGACGATCTCCTCGGCGCCGGCCTCGGGGGCACGGCCCGCGGAGAAGGTGAGCATGTCGATCTCACCGGAGCTGCCCATGAAGCCGGTCTGCCACTTGCGGCCGTCCGGGCCCTGGATGTACTCCGGCTCGGCCACCCGATAGGTCTTCACCTCGGTGACGTGCTCGGTGTCCTCGATCGCGGCGAGGTCCTCCTGCGTGAGCAGCGGCATGCCGAACATCTCGCCGCCGGCGGCGTCCTGCTCCGTGTACTCCTGGGGCGAACCGCTCGCCGCGCCGGCCGAGGACATGTCCTGCTGCTTCATCACGGTCAGCTCGCCGGGCTTGCCGAAGCCCTCCACCACGTTGTCCACGTACTTGTTGATGCCCGCGCCGAGCCCCGTGGTGAGGGTCAGCGTGAATGCGCCGATCACGATCGCGACGACGGTGAGGAAGGTGCGCAGCTTGGAGCGCATCGTGTTGGCGAGCGCCGTGCCCGCGACGTCGGTGACCTTCATGCCCGTGCTCCGTCCCGCTCGGTGCCGACGCGCTCGTCGGCGATGACCACGCCGTCCTGCAGCTCGACGCGACGGTCGCACTTCGCGGCCAGGTCGTCGTCGTGCGTGACCACCACGAGGGTGATGCCCTCGTCGCGGTGCAGGCCGAAGAGGATGTCCTCCACGGCCGCCGAGGTGGCGGAGTCCAGGTTGCCCGTGGGCTCGTCCGCGAACAGCACCGCCGGGTTGTTCACGAGCGCGCGGGCGATGCACACGCGCTGCTTCTGGCCGCCGGAGAGGTCCGTGGCCTTGTTCTTCGCCTTGTCCGCGAGCTCGAGCCGCTCGAGCACTGCCATGCCGCGGCGGGTGCGCTCGGCCCGGCCCACGCCGGCGATCTTCAGCGGCAGCACGGTGTTCTCCAGGACCGTCTGGTTCGGGTTCAGGAAGAACTGCTGGAACACAAAGCCGAACCGCTCGTTGCGCAGCTGCGAGATCTCCGCGGCCTTGAGCTGGGAGACGGGACGGCCGTCCATCGCGACGACGCCGGCGGAGGGCTGGTCCAGCAGCGCCAGCAGGTGCATCAGGGTGGACTTGCCGGAGCCGGACTTGCCGACGACGGCCAGGGACTCGCCGCGCTGGATCTGCAGGGTGATGCCCTTCAGCGCGTCGAAGCGGGACGCCCCGCGGCCGTAGACCTTGACGAGGTTCTCCGTCTCCAGGACGGGTTCGGCCCCGGGCGGGACCTCGGCGACCCCGGGGGTCGCGACTGCGGTGGACATGGCTCCGGCACTCCTCTGTCGGTGGGGCATGCCCCCACGGCGGCAGGAGCGGGGGCGATGCCTCCATCCTGTCAGCCGCGCACGCGCCGCCGCCTCCACCTCGAGTCGGAGAAACACGACGGCCCGCGTCCCCCGCAGGTCGGGGGCGCGGGCCGTCGTCGGGGGGCCGGTGCGGTCCGGCTCAGCGCAGCGGCGGCAGGAAGCCGACCTTGGCGTAGACGTCCTCGAGCACGGGCGTGGCCACGGCGCGGGCCTTCTCGGCGCCGGCGGCGAGGATGCGGTCCAGCTCGGCGGGATCGTCCAGCAGCGCGAGGGCGCGCTCGCGCACGGGGGCCAGGCGCTCGACGACGGCGTCCGCCACCGCGACCTTGAGGTGCCCGTACATCTTGCCGACGAACTCCTCCTCGAGCTGCGGGATCGGTGTGCCGGACACCGCGGAGAGGATGGTCAGCAGGTTGGAGACGCCGGGCTTGGCCTCACGGTCGAAGCGCACCTCGGTGCCGTCGTCGGTCACGGCCGACTTGATCTTCTTGGCGGTCTTCTTCGGCTCCTCGAGGATGTTGATGAGCCCGTTCGGGGACGCCGCGGACTTGGACATCTTCGACGTGGGGTCCTGCAGGTCGTAGATGCGCGCGCCGGTCTCCGGGTAGAAGCCGGTGGGCACCACGAACGTCTCGCCGTAGCGATGGTTGAAGCGCTGGGCGAGGTCGCGGGTGAGCTCCACGTGCTGGCGCTGGTCGTCGCCCACGGGCACGCCGTGCGGCTGGTAGAGCAGGATGTCCGCGGCCATGAGCATGGGATACGCGAGCAGGCCGACGCCGGCCGCGTCCGCGCCCTGCTTGGCGGACTTGTCCTTGAACTGGGTCATCCGCATGGCCTCGCCCATGCCGGTCATGCAGGTCAGCACCCACGCCAACTGCGCGTGCTCGGGCACCTGGGACTGGACGAACAGCGTGGAGCGCTCGGGGTCGATGCCGCCGGCGATGAACTGCGCGGCGGCCACCCGCGTGCGCTCCGCCAGGGCTGCCGGGTCCTGGGGCACGGTGATGGCGTGCAGGTCGGGGATGAAGAAGAACGCCTCGAAGTCGGCCTGGGTGCGCTCCCAGTTCACGAGGGCGCCGAGGTAGTTGCCCAGGTGGAGGGAGTCCGCCGAGGGCTGCATGCCGGAGAGCACGCGGTGCCGGGCGGACGCGCCGGCCAGGTGGGCGGTGGCGGCGGCGTCCTGGGCCAGGACGTCCTGGACGGAGTTCTTCTTCATGGTCATCTCAGCCTCGGGTCTCTCCTGCACGGTCAGAACTGGTAGTCGACCACGAGCGGGGCGTGGTCGGAGAAGCGGGTGCCCCAGCTGGGGGCGCGGTCCACGACGGCGGTCCTCGCCCGCTCGGCCAGGCCCGCGGTCGCCATGTGGTAGTCGATGCGCCATCCGGCGTCGTTGTCGAAGGCCTTGCCCCGCATGGACCACCACGTGTACGGGCCCGGCACCGGCCCGGCGAGGGCTCGGTGCACGTCCGTGAAGCCGAGCTCGCCGAAGAACCGGTCGAAGTAGGCGCGCTCCTCGGGCAGGAAGCCGGCCTTCTTCACGTTGCCCTTCCAGTTCTTGATGTCCAGCTCGGTGTGGCCCACGTTGAGGTCGCCCGTGACGAGGGCGTGCCCCTCCCCCGCGGCCAGCTCGGAGAGGCGGCGGACCATCTCGTCGAGGAACCGGTACTTGTCCACCTGCTTCGGGGTGTCGACCTCGCCCGAGTGCACGTAGGCGGAGACCACGGTCAGCGGCGAGCCGTCCGGCAGGCGCAGGTCGGCCTCGATCCAGCGGCCGGCGTCGTCGAAGTACCCGTCGGCGTCGGCGATGCCCGTGCGGACCTCGCCGAGCGGGAACCGCGAGGCGATCGCGACGCCGGCCCGCCCCTTGGCGGCGGCCACGGCGTCCGCCAGGTGCACCTCGTCCCAGTCCTCGCCCACGATCTCGCGGACCAGCTGCGCCGTGACGTCCGCGGGGGCGCGCACCTCCTGGAGGGTGAGCACGTCCACGCCGCGACCGGCGAACCACTCCCGCATGCCCTTGCGGTGCGAGGCGCGGATGCCGTTGACGTTCACGGTGGCCACGCGCACGGCGCCGTCGGCCTTGGGCGCGCCGGCGTTGGCGTGCACCACGGGCTCGCCCTCGGCGGGCTCGGGGTACTTCCCGGTGACGGGGTCCTTCTCGGGCAGCGCCGTCATCAGCTGATCACCGTCCCGCTCACCGGGCCCTCGGCGCCGCCGGCCCGGGACTCCTTGATCATGTCGCGGGCGTTGGAGGCCGTGATGTCGATGGTCTCCAGGGCGCGGTCCACCATCTCGCGGTCCATGCCCTCGCCCGCGGCGAGCTGCTCGCGCACCACGCGCACCTGCACCTGGGCGATCTTGAACGAGTGGTCCAGCTTGGTGTCCCGCAGGGGGTCCGCGGCCGGTGCCGGCGGGGCCACCGCGGGGGCGGCGGCGTCGGTGTCCCGGCCGCGCAGGGCGGCGACGTCGGCGCGGGCGTTCTGCATGGCGGTGTCCACCTTGCGTCCCGCGGCCTGGACGCCGCGGCGCATCTGCAGGTACACGACCACCGCGAACACGAGCCAGCCGGCGGCGACGGCGACCACGAGCCACCCGATCACGTCGTTCTGGTTCGCGGCGAAGATGATCGCCACGATCAGGATGACGATCATCGCGACGAAGCCGAGCGATCCCACGCGCAGGCCGGCGCGGGGGCCGCGGCGCGCGCCGTCGGGACCGGGGGTCAGGGACTGGGACATGGGTGCTCCTCCGGAGGGGCTCGTGGGGTCTGCCCTCCATCATCCCGCATCGTGGGGTGCGCTCCGAATCGGGCGTCCCGCGTCGGCGCCTATCCTGAGGCGATGACCCCCCGCCCCCCGCGCCCCGCCGACTCCGCGTCCGGGGCCTTCACCCCTGACCAGCGCCGCATCCTCACCGCGCTGCTCATGCCGCTCTTCCTCGCTCTGATGAGCGTGTCCGTGGTGAACGTGGCGCTGCCGGCCATCGAGTCGGGCCTGGACGCCACGAGCGCGGATCTGCAGTGGGTGCTGGCGGGGTACACGCTGACGTTCGGCACCGTGCTCGTGGCCGCGGGCCGCGCCGGCGACCTGTGGGGCCGCAAGAGCCTGTTCCTGGCGGGCATCACGCTGTACATGCTCGGCTCCCTGCTCTCCGGCCTGGCCGGGGACACCCTGCTGCTCAACGCGGGGCGCCTGCTCACGGGCCTGGGCGCGGGTGTGTTCAACCCCCAGGTCATCGGGTTCATCCAGTCGAACTTCCACGGCCGCGCCCGCGGGCGGGCCTACGGGCTCTTCGGCACCGTGGTGGGCCTCGGCGTGGCCGTGGGACCCCTGCTCGGCGGGCTGTTCCTCGGCGCGTTCGGCCCCGAGTGGGGCTGGCGCTCCACGTTCCTCATGAACGTGCCCGTGGGCCTGGCCGCCGTCGCGATGGGCGCCCTCTGGCTGCCGCCGCCCACCCGCGTGCACGGCCTGCCCGCCGCCCCCGGACCGCGCGGGATCGCCGCGCTCGACCCGGTGGGCGCCCTGCTGCTCGGCGCCGGCGGGGTGAGCCTCATGGTGCCGTTCATCGTCCCGGGCACCGCCGGGCTGCTGGTGCTCGCCGCCGCGCTCGTGACGGCGTGGTGGCTCTGGGAGAAGCGCGTGAAGGCCCGGGCGGCGGCCACCGGCGTGCAGCCCATGGTGGACCCGGCCCTGTTCCGGCGGCCGTCCTTCACGATCGGCGCGCTCGAGTCCACCATCTACCTGGCGACGATGCCGGCGGTGTTCGCGATCGTGGCGATCTTCCTGCAGCGCGGCATGGGGTTCACGCCGCTCGAGGCCGGCCTCGTGGGCCTGCCCGGCGCCGTCGTCGTGGCCTCCCTGTCCCCGTGGGTGGGCTCGATGGTGCAGCGGCGCGGGCCCGTGCTCGTGCTGCTCGGCGCCCTCGTGGGCCTCGTGTCGCTGGGGGTGCTCGCGCTCGCGTTCGAGCGCAGCGCGGCCGGCGCGTGGTCGCCGTGGATCGTGGGGGTGGGGCTGATCGTGCAGTCGGCCTCGCAGGCCCTGCTGCTCACCAGCACGCAGGTGCTGATGATGGACGACGTCGCCGGCCACGAGGCGGGGGCGGCCGGCGGCGTCGCCCAGACGGCGCAGCGCCTCGGCACCGCCCTGGGCCTGTCCGTGGTGACGGGCGCGTTCTTCGCGGCCCTGGCCGGCGCCGCAGCCGAGAGCGCCGGGCCGCCGTCGGCCGCGGCGTACGCGCACGCGGCCTCGACCGCCATGGGCATGGTGGCCGTGTGCTGGGCGCTCACCGCCGCGGTCGCGGCCCTGGACGTGGTCCGGCGACGCCGCGCCGCGCGCGCGGCCTGACCGGCCCGCGGGGCCTCAGCGCAGGAACAGCGCGCCGAGCCGGCGGGCGGCCAGCCACACCCCGACGCCGGCCATCACCACGAAGTAGAGGACGTGGCCGGCGGTCGCCCAGCTCAGCACGCCCACCGCGAGCGCGCGCATCAGCTCCACGGCGTGCCACAGCGGGAACACGCGGATCACCCACTGGATCGGCTCCGGGTAGACCGCGAGCGGGAAGAACGTGGCCGAGAACAGGAACATGGGCATCAGCACGATCTGGACCCAGTCCATGTGCTGGAACGTCTTCATCCAGCTCGTCACCGCCATGCCGAGGGAGGCGAAGCCCAGCGCCACGAGCAGGGCGCCGGGGATCATGAGCAGCGCCGTCCAGGAGGTGACGAGCCCGGCCGCGGTCATGACGATCAGGAAGCCGACCGCGTAGATCAGCCCGCGCAGCAGCGCCATCGCGATCTCCCCGAGTGCCACGTCCAGCGGGCCCAGCCGCGTGGAGAGCATGGTCTGGTACGTCTTCGCGTAGCGCAGCTTGAAGAACACGTTCCACGTGGAGTCGTAGATGGCGCCGTTCATCGCCGAGACCGCCAGCAGCGCGGGGGCGAGGTACATGCCGTACGGGACGGGGGTGCCGTCCGGGCCGGCCACGTCGCCGACCAGCGCACCGAGACCCAGCCCCATGGAGGCCAGGTAGAGCACGGGCTCGAAGAACCCGGAGAAGAACACCACCCAGTTGTTGGACTTCAGGGAGAGGAACGCCCGCTCCATCACCGCGCGCACGTTGCCCGAGTACGCGCCGGCCAGCGGGCCGCGGCGCACGGGGATCTCGGGCATGGGCGGCACGGCGACGGCGTGTTCCCGCACCACCGACGACGGCGCGGCCGGGTCCGCCTGCGCGGCGGCGGGTGCGACGTCGGCGCGGGCGGCCTTGGTGTGCGCGGCACGGCGGCCCAGGCGCGGGGCACGGTCCCGACGGGCGGCCGTGACGGCGTCGCGGTCCGGGGCGCCGCGGACCCAGCCGAGGCGGCGCGTGTAGATCCGCACCGCGAGCCAGGCCCCGCCGAGCGCGAGGGCCAGCAGGAACGCCACGTGCACCACGGTGAGCCAGCCCGGCTCGGCCATCCCGTAGGAGAGCACGCGGCCGAGCTGGGCGGCATGCCACTGCGGCGAGAGCCAGCCGATCCAGCGCAGCCACACCGGCAGCGCCTCGAGCGGGTAGAAGGTGGCGGAGAACAGGAACAGGGGCATGATCACGAGCCGCTGCAGGGTGGCGAACTGGCCCTTGTCCTCCTTCAGGGAGGCCGCGAACGCCATGATCGGCGCGCCGACGGCGAGCCCGCCGAGCGTGGCGGTGAGGACCTGCACCCACGCCCACGGGCTCGAGACCACGCCGAACGCCAGCATCACCAGCAGGAACACGGCAGCCTGGAACACGAACCGCAGGCTCACCGCCACGAGGTGGCCCAGGGCGATCTGCGCCGGAGACAGCGGAGTGGCCTGCGCCGCGTAGTACGTCCGCTGCCACTGGAACCCGCCCATCACCGGGTAGGAGAACTCGACGGACGCGGTCATCAGCGCGCCCGAGGCCAGCAGCGCCGGGGCGATGAACGCGACGTAGGAGACCCCGCCCAGGGCGTCCTGCGGCATCCCCCCGCCCATGAGCTGGGCCAGGCCCAGGCCCATGGCCAGCAGGTAGAGCACGGGCTCGCCGAGCGCCCCGACGAGCAGCACCGCGCCGTAGCGACGCATGTTCCGCAGCTGGTGTTCGGCGTAGAGCAGGACGCCGCGGCGCCTCACACGCTCCGCGGACGCCGCCGCGGTGACCGGCGGGCGCAGCGGCTCGGCGGGCGAGGCGGGGCCGGGGGCCGTCGTCGTGGTGGGGGACGGCACGGGTCAGTCCACCAGGGTGCGGCCGGTGAGGATGAGGAACACGTCCTCGAGGCTCGCGCGGCGGGTCAGCGTGGTGGCGGGGGCGGGCAGGGCGCCCTCGTCGACGAGGCGCTGCACGACGTCGTGCAGGTCGTCCGCGCGTCGGGCGTAGACGAGGACGCGGTCCGGGAGGACCTCGACGCGGTGCACGACGCCGTCACCCGCGTGGGCCTGGACGGTGCGGGCCGCGGCCTCGTTGCGGTCCGCGCCGAAGCGCGCCTCGAGGACCTCACGGGAGGCGTGCTCGCGGATGAGCTCGGCGGGGGTGCCGGCGGCCATGATCTCGCCGCCGTCGACGACGACGAGCCGGTCGCACAGCTGCTCCGCCTCGTCCATGTGGTGCGTGGTCAGCAGCAGCGTGGTGCCGCGTTCCTTGAGCCGGTAGAGGCGGTCCCACAGGATGTGGCGGGCCTGCGGGTCCAGGCCCGTGGTGGGCTCGTCGAGGAGGAAGAGGGCCGGCTCGTTGACCAGGGCGCGGGCGATCACGAGCCGGCGCTTCATGCCGCCGGAGAGGTCGGTGACCTTGGCGTCCGCCTTCTCGGTGAGCTGGGCGAAGGCCAGCAGCTCCTCGGCCTTGGGCCGCAGGTATGAGTAGGGCAGGCCGAAGTAGCGGCCGTAGATCAGGATGTTCTCCCGGGCGGTGAGCTCCTCGTCCAGGTTGTCCTGCTGCGGCACCACGCCCAGGCGCGCACGGACGGCCGGCCCGTCCTCCTCCGGGTCGATGCCCAGGATGGTCAGCTCGCCCGCGGTGCGCTGCGAGGTGCCCGCGAGCATGCGCATGGTGGTGGACTTGCCCGCGCCGTTGGGGCCGAGCAGGCCGAAGCACTCGCCGGGACGCACGTCCAGGTCGATGCCCTTCACGGCGTGGAACTCGCCGTACTGCTTGCGCAGCCCACGGGCACGGATGACGGAGGCGTCGCCGGGGGACGCGTGCAGAGTGGTGTGACTCACAAGGCGACAGCATAGGCGCACCACCCGCCCGGACGCGCGCCGCCCCCTCGGCGACGAACCCTGCGATTCGCAGGGTTCGTCGCGGGGCGGGGAGAGGTCAGGCGCCGGCCCGCTCCCCCGCCCAGTCCTCGCCGTCGGCGGCGCGCTCGGCGGCCTCGACGACGTTCGCCAGCAGCATGACGCGGGTCATCGGCCCGACGCCGCCCGGGTTCGGCGCCATCCAGGCCGCCTTCTCCTTCACGGCCGGGTCCACGTCGCCCAGGACGCGGGACGTCCCGTCCTCCCCGGTCACGCGGGAGACGCCCACGTCCAGGACGATCACGCCCTCCTTGACCTGTTCCGGCTTCACCATGTGGGCGGAGCCGGCGGCGGCGATCACGACGTCGGCGCTCGCCAGCAGCTCGTCGAGGTTCGTGGTGCCGGTGTGGGCCAGGGTCACGGTGGCGTTGACCTCGCGGCGGGTGAGCACGAGGCCGGCAGGCCGGCCGATGGTCACGCCGCGGCCGATCACGAGCACGTGCTTGCCGGCCAGCTCCACACCGTGGTGGCGCAGCAGCTCGACGCAGCCGGCCGGGGTGCACGGCAGCGGCGAGTCCAGCTCGCCGCCGACCGAGGCCACGAGCCGCCCCAGGTTCATGGGGTGCAGGCCGTCCGCGTCCTTGTCCGGGTCGATGGCCTCGAGCACCTTCTGGGTGTCCACGTGCCGGGGCAGCGGCAGCTGGACGATGTAGCCCGTGCAGGCCGGGTCCTCGTTCAGCTCTCGCACGACGTCGAGGATCTGCTCCTCCGTCGCGTCCGCGGGCAGCTCACGCTGGATGGACTCGATGCCCACCTCGGCGCAGTCGCGGTGCTTGCCCGCCACGTACTTCTGCGAGCCGGCATCCTCACCCACGAGCAGGGTGCCGAGGCCGGGGGTGTACCCACGCTCGGCGAGGGCGGCCACGCGGCCGCGCAGCTCCTCCTTGATCGCGGCGGCGGTGGCCTTGCCGTCCAGGACCTTCGCGGTCATCGGCGGCTCACCAGCCCTCGAGGCCGTCGTACAGCGGGAAGTCCTCGGTGAGCTTCACGACGCGGGCGCGCAGCGCCTCCACGTCCGGGCTCGGCTTCAGCGCCTCGGCGATGACGTCGGACACCTCGCGGAACTCGGCCTCGCCGAAGCCGCGGGAGGCCAGCGCGGGGGTGCCGATGCGCAGGCCGGAGGTGGTCATCGGCGGACGCGGGTCCCACGGCACCGAGTTGCGGTTCACGGTGATGCCGACCTCGTGCAGGATGTCCTCGCCCTGCCTGCCGTCCAGCTGGGACTCGCGCAGGTCCACCAGGACCAGGTGCACGTCCGTGCCGCCGGTGAGCACCGAGATGCCGTGCTCGGCCATGTCCGGGGCGGTCAGGCGCTCGGCCAGGATCTGCGCGCCGGCCAGGGTCCGCTCCTGCTTCTCCTTGAAGTCCGCGGAGCCGGCGATCTTGAAGGCCACGGCCTTGCCCGCGATCGCGTGCATCAGCGGGCCGCCCTGCTGGCCCGGGAACACGGCGGAGTCGATCTTCTTCTTCAGCTCCTCGGTGGAGAGGATGAAGCCCGAACGGGGGCCGGCGAGGGTCTTGTGCACGGTGGAGGAGACGACGTCGGCGTGCGGCACCGGGTTCAGGTGCAGGCCGGCGGCCACGAGGCCGGCGAAGTGGGCCATGTCCACCCAGAGCCGGGCGCCGACCTCGTCCGCGATCGAGCGGAAGGCGGCGAAGTCGAGCTGACGGGGATAGGCGGACCAGCCGGCCACGATCACCTTCGGCCGGGCCTCGAGGGCCTTCTCGCGCACCTTGTCCATGTCGATGCGGTGGGTGTCCGGCTCCACCTCGTACGCGGCGATGCTGTAGTTCTTGCCGGAGAAGTTCAGCTTCATGCCGTGCGTCAGGTGGCCGCCGTGCGCCAGGGACAGGCCCATCATCGTGTCCCCGTGGTCCAGCAGCGAGGTCATCACGGCCACGTTGGCCTGAGCGCCGGCGTGCGGCTGGACGTTGGCGTGCTCGGCGCCGAACAGGTCCTTGGCGCGCTGGATGGCCAGGTTCTCGGCCACGTCCACGAACTCGCAGCCGCCGTAGTAGCGGCGGCCCGGGTAGCCCTCCGCGTACTTGTTGGTCAGCACCGAGCCCTGCGTCTCGAGGATGGCGCGCGGCACGAAGTTCTCCGAGGCGATCATCTCGAGCGTGCCCCGCTGGCGGCCGAGCTCGTCCGCGAGCGCCGCGGCGATCTCCGGGTCCACCTCGGCGAGGGGCTGGGTGTTGATGTCGGGCGTCTGCGTCACGGGGGTTCCCTTCGAACGGGGGTCTGTGCGGCCGGAAGGCTCCGGTGCCCTCCATCCTAGTGACCAGGCGCCGTCGTCGGGCCTGCGCGACGGCGGCCCGCGGCCCCGGCGACCGACCCCGGCACCCGGTTCTTTTGACTGATTCAGAAATATGCCAAGATCGGGGATGACGCCGCCCACCGCGCCGATCGGTGCGCGGCCGACGTCGATCGACGAAGGAGAGTTCCATGACGGAGTACCAGAAGAAGACCCCGCACGCGACCGGTTCCACCCGCCAGAACGGCGCCCCGGCCATCAGCGACCGCCAGTCCCTGACCGTGGGCAGCGAGGGGCCCATCGTCCTGCACGACACCCACCTGCTGGAGACCCACCAGCACTTCAACCGCATGAACATCCCGGAGCGCCGCCCGCACGCCAAGGGCTCCGGCGCCTTCGGCGAGTTCGAGGTGACCGAGGACGTGTCGAAGTACACCAAGGCCCTCGTGTTCCAGCCGGGCACGAAGACCGAGACCCTCCTGCGCTTCTCCACCGTGGCCGGCGAGCTCGGCTCCCCGGACACCTGGCGCGACGTGCGCGGCTTCGCGCTGCGCTTCTACAGCGAGGAGGGCAACTACGACATCGTCGGCAACAACACCCCGATCTTCTTCCTGCGTGACCCGATGAAGTTCACCCACTTCATCCGCTCGCAGAAGCGTCTGCCGGACTCCGGCCTGCGCGATGCCACCATGCAGTGGGACTTCTGGACCAACAACCCCGAGTCGGCGCACCAGGTGACCTACCTGATGGGCCCGCGCGGCCTGCCCCGCACCTGGCGTGAGATGAACGGCTACGGCTCCCACACCTACCTGTGGGTCAACGCCCAGGGCGAGAAGCACTGGGTGAAGTACCACTTCATCTCCCAGCAGGGCGTGCACAGCCTCTCGAACGACGAGGCCACCAAGATCGCCGGCGAGAACGCCGACTTCCACCGCCAGGACCTGTTCGAGTCCATCGCCAAGGGCGACCACCCCAAGTGGGACCTCTACATCCAGGCGATCCCCTACGAGGAGGGCAAGACCTACCGGTTCAACCCCTTCGACCTGACGAAGACGATCTCCAAGAAGGACTACCCGCGCATCAAGGTCGGCACGCTGACCCTGAACCGCAACCCGGAGAACCACTTCGCGCAGATCGAGTCCGCCGCGTTCAGCCCGAGCAACACCGTGCCGGGCATCGGCCTCTCCCCGGACCGCATGCTCCTGGGCCGCGCCTTCGCGTACCACGACGCACAGCTGTACCGCGTGGGCGCCCACGTGAACCAGCTGCCGGTGAACCGTCCCAAGAACGCGGTGCACAACTACGCCTTCGACGGCCAGATGTGGTACGACCACACCGGCGACCGCTCCACCTACGCGCCGAACTCCAACGGCGACTCCTGGTCGGACGAGACCGGCCCGGTGGACGACGGCTGGGAGGCCGACGGCACCCTGACCCGCGAGGCCCAGGCCCTGCGCGCGGACGACGACGACTTCGGCCAGGCCGGCACCCTCGTCCGGGAGGTCTTCTCGGCCCAGGAGCGCGAGGACTTCGTGGAGACCGTGGCCGGCGCGCTGAAGGGCGTCCGCCAGGACGTCCAGGCCCGCGCCTTCGAGTACTGGAAGAACGTGGACACCGCGATCGGCCAGCGCATCGAGGACGAGGTCAAGCGCCACGAGGGCGACGGCATCCCGGGCGTCGAGGCCGGCGGCGAGGCCCGCATCTGACGGCTCCCTCCCCCGGCGGGCGCCCGCGCGCGCTCCGCTGAACGCACGGCGGCCGCTCCCTCGCACGAGGGGGCGGCCGCCGTCGTCGTGGGGCGAATGCCCAGGTCAGCGCTTGCCCCAGCGGCGCTCCTGCGCCTGGGCCAGCTTGTCCTTGACCACCTTCACGGCCTTGTCCTTGGCGGGCACGGCCACGTTGTCCCGCAGCGGGATGGCGACCTTGTCACGCACGGTCTCGAACGCGGAGGCCGCCACGGCGCCGGCCTGGGCCAGCTTCGACTCGCCCTCGGCGTCCGAGCCTCGGGTCTCGTCGCGGTCCGCCCGCAGGTCCGGGAGGGCGGCGCCCTCGGTGTCGTCCTCGGCGGGCTCCTCATTCGTGGGGGCGGAGGAGGTGGAGGTGTCCGGGGCCACGGTCGTGGGCGTCGACGACGTCGGCGCGGCGGTCCCAGCCGTCCCGGCGGTCGCAGCCGTCCCGGCGGCTGCCGCCGACTGGGCGGCGCGGGCCTCGCGGCGGGTCGCCGGGGTGGCGTCCTCCGCACGGCCGGACGAGGCCGCGGTCGGATCCAGCTCCGGGGCGCCGCCCAGGGGCGTAGCCGGCGTGGTGCCGGCGTGGGTCTCCGGGGCCTCGGCCCGTCGGGTGGCCGGGGTGGCCTCGAGGGACGGGCGCTCGGCCGCGGCCTCGAGGGACGGGCGCTCGGCCGCGGCCTCGAGGGACGGGCGCTCGGCCGCGGGCTCGACCGCCGCCGGCTGCGCGGCGTCCGCGCGGTGGTCCTCGGTGCGCGCCGGCTCGCGGCCCGCCTCGGCCACGCGACCGGGCACGCCGGGCGTGCCGTCGATGCGCAGGGATCCGGCGGCCGAGCGCTCAGCGCCGTCGGCGTCGTTCTGCCGGGTCTGGTCCGACTCGGCGGCCACGACCGTGACCGAGCCGTGCGCGGTGGTGGCGACCGTGTTCGTCTCGAGGTGCTCGCCCTGCGCGACGGGGATGGCGTCCGTGGCGAACTCCTTGGTGGGGGTGTGCTCGGCGGCGACCTCCTCGGCGGGGACGGTCCCGTGCACGTGCTCGGGAGCCGGGGTGAGGTGGCTCCTGTGCTGCGGAGCCTCGGCGGCCGGTGCCGCCGGGGCGGGGGTCTCGGTCACCGGGGACGGGGAGGCCGGGGCCGCCGCGACGTCCGCCGCGGGCGTCTGCTCGTCCAGGGTGATGCCGGAGCCGCCGGCCACACCGGCCGCGCCCAGGCCCACGGTGTCCGCTTCGCGCGCCGTGCTCGGCGCCGCCGCGGCGGGGCGCAGCGTGCCCCGGGTGGTCGGAGCCGCGGTGGGGCGAGAGGTCTCAGCGGTGGCGTCGGTGCGCGGGGCGTCCTGCTGGTCCACGGTCACCCCCGCACCGCCGGCCACGCCGGCCACGGACTCGTCAGTCTCGCGGCCCGCCGCGGCGGTCTCGGACGCAGCCGGACCCCCGGCGGGCTTCACCGCGGCCGCGGGGCGCGCGTCCTGCTCGGCCGCCACCTCGTCCAGGCGGGAGAGGCGGGTCGGGGCCGCGGGGGCGGCCGCCTGCTCACCCGCGGTGTCCGCGGTGTCCGCGGTGGTGCCGCGGCGCTCGAGCCGGGTCTCGGCGGCCTCGGCCTCGGCCTCACGACGACGGCGGGAGGCGATCACCGAGAGGATGATCAGGATCAGCAGCACGACGATGATGGCCGCGATGATCCAGTAGAGGGTGGACTCTGGCATGGGGTGCTCCTCGGTCGTCTGGGGCGACCGGCCGGGCCGGGCGCCGCGTCTTGCTTCCCGCGCCGCCGCGCGGCGGGGAACCTGGTCTTGAGAATGACACGGGGCCCGGCCCCCCGACCAGGGATCAGCCCCGTCATCCCGCGGTTCCGCGCGGCCGGCACCGCCTACCATCGACGCCATGGACACGGCAGCCCTCTCACCCAGCCCCTCCCCCGCCTCCGGCGCGGAGCACGCCCACGTGCTCACGCTGGCCTGCACGAACCGCAAGGGCATCGTGCACGCCGTGACGGGCGCCTTGCTGGGCGTGGAGGCGGACATCACCGAGTCGCAGCAGTACGGCTCCCCGGACACCGGCGACTTCTTCATGCGCGTGGAGTTCATGACCCCGGCCGTGCGGGAGGACATCGAGCAGGCGCTCGCGCCGGTGCGCGAGGAGTTCGGCATGCGCATGGGCCTGTGGGACGCGGCGCACCGCATGCGCACCCTCGTGATGTGCTCCAAGGACGGGCACACCCTCAACGACCTGCTCTTCCAGCAGCGCGCCGGCACCCTGCCGATCGAGATCCCCGTGGTGGTCTCGAACCACCTGGACCTGCAGCCGCTCGCCTCCTTCTACGGCGTGCCCTTCATCCACGTGCCCGTCTCCAAGGACCCCTCGAGCCGGGACTCCAAAGAGGCCGCGGAGGACCGGCTGCGCGACCTGATCGCCCAGTTCGACATCGAGCTGGTGGTGCTGGCCCGCTACATGCAGATCCTCTCGGACGAGCTGTGCCGGGACCTGGCCGGGATGGCCATCAACATCCACCACTCGTTCCTGCCCTCCTTCAAGGGCGCCCGCCCCTACCACCAGGCGCACGAACGCGGCGTGAAGCTCATCGGCGCCACCGCCCACTACGTGACCGCCGACCTGGACGAGGGCCCGATCATCGCGCAGTCCGTGCAGCCGGTGACCCACGCCCAGACCGCCGCCGACTTCGTGGCCCGCGGCCGCGACGTCGAGGGCTCCACGCTCGCGCAGGCCGTGCGCTGGCACGCCCAGCACCGCGTCCTCACGGACGGCCGGCGGACCGTCGTCTTCAGCTGAGCCCGGGACGACGGCGCCACGCGGCGCCGTCGTCCGGCCCGCCTAGGCTGGTGGCATGGCCCACATCATCACCGTCGCGGGTGCCACCCCGCGCATCCACGAGTCCGTCTTCCTCGCCCCGACCGCCGCGATCACCGGCGACGTCGAGATGGCCGAGCACTCCTCCGCGTTCTACGGCGCCTCCGCCCGCGGCGACTCCGCCCCCATCCGCGTCGGGGCGGGCACCAACCTGCAGGACAACGTGGTGCTGCACGCCGACGAGGGCTTTCCGTGCACCCTCGGCGCCGGCGTCTCCGTGGGCCACTCCGCCGTGGTGCACGGGGCCACCGTGGAGGACGACTGCCTGATCGGCATGTCCGCCACGGTGATGAACGGCGCGGTCATCGGCGCCGGTTCGCTCGTGGCCGCCGGTGCCCTGGTGCTCGAGGGGACGCAGGTCCCGGCCGGCTCGCTCGTGGCGGGCGTGCCCGCGAAGGTCCGCCGCCCCCTCACGGACGAGGAGCGGGAGGGCCTGAAGAAGAACGCGGCCACCTACCTGCGGCTGTCCGCCGCGCACCGGGACGCCGTCGCCGGCTGAACCGGGCCCGGAGGATGTGGGACGGTGGGCACCATGCCCACCTCTTCCGCTCTCCCCCGCACCACGCCCGACGACGTCCCCGAGCGTCTGCTCGTCCTCCCCGCGGCGCAGGACGTCGCCGGCACCCCCTACGCCCACGCCCGTCGGCTGGCCGAGCAGGCCGTGGCCGACGTCGGCGGCACCGTGGTGGCCGAGGGCGATGCCTCCGCCACGGCCCTGCTGATGGTCCGCCCGATCCCGGTCGAGGCGCTCGCCGCGGCCCTGGCCGCCCACCCCCACGTGAGCTGGGTGCAGTTCCCGTTCGCCGGGATCGAGCCGTTCATCCCCCTCGTGCGCAGCCGCCCGGACATCGTGTGGACGTCCGCCAAGGGCACGTACGCGCCGCCGGTGGCCGAGCACGCGCTGCTGCTCACCCTGGCCCTGCTGCGGGACCTGCCCGCGCGCGTCCGCGCCGCCACGTGGGGCCCCTCCTCCGGCCGCACCCTGAACGGCCTGCACGCCGTGGTCGTGGGCGGCGGCGGGATCGCCCAGGAGTACATCCGCCTGCTGAAGACCTGGGACGTGCACGTCACCGCGGTCCGACGACGCGCGGGCGACGTGCCCGGTGCGGACCGCACCGTCACGACCGACCGCCTCGACGAGGTCCTGCCCGGTGCGCAGGTCGTGATGATCGCCGCGGCCGCCACGGACGAGACCCGCGGCCTGTTCGACGCCGACCGCCTCGCCCTCCTGAACGAGGACGCCGTGCTCGTGAACATCGCCCGCGGGACGCTGGTGGACACGGACGCCGTCGTCCGGGCGCTCGCGGCGGGCCGGCTGCACGGCTACGGCACGGACGTCACCGACCCCGAGCCGCTGCCGGAGGGCCACCCGCTCTGGACCGAGGAGCGCGCCCTCATCACGCCGCACACGGCGGACACCCCACAGATGTGCGTTCCGCTGCTTCACGCGCGGGTCGAACGGAACCTGCGGGCCCGCGCGGCCGGGACGGAGCTGGAGGGCCTGGTGGACGCCGAGGGCGGGTACTGACCCGCCCCCGGCGTCCGCGGCGCCGGCTCAGCGGCGCGGCTCGGCCGCCTCGTGCTCGGCGGCGTCGCGCTCGGCCGCCATCTCGATCTGGCGGCGGCGCTCCTCGGCGGCCCGGCGGGTCAGCTCGGCGCCGACCTCGGGGTCGCGGGTGAGGTTCTCACCGGTGGTCGGGTCGAACAGGTGCACGCGCGTGGTGTCCACCCACAGGCGGGTCGGCGTGCCCGGCCGGGCGCGGGACTCGCCGGAGAGGGTGGCCACGACGACGGGGCGCAGCTCGTCCGCGTCCAGGTCCTTGGCCAGCGAGGAGAGCATCTCGGCCACGGCCGGGTCCGGATCGAACTCGATGTAGCCGTACTGCTCGTGGCCCAGCCACTCCAGGTGGGTCAGCGTCGCGTCGAAGGTGGAGCCCTGGTCGCGGCGGCTGTCCTCCACCAGCTCGGCGTCCTCGAAGAACTCCGGCCGCAGGCCGAGGAACACGATGTCCCGCCCCTCGGCGGCGCGGGCCTTCTCGGGCGGCACCGGGATGTCACCGATCGGCGAGGACAGCACGTGGCCGCCCTCCTTCTGCTTCAGCGAGGCGGGCAGGAAGTTCATCGACGGCGAGCCGATGAAGCCGGCCACGAACAGGTTGAGCGGCTGCTCGTAGAGCTCGCGCGGGCTGGCCACCTGCTGCAGCTCGCCCTTCTTGAGCACGGCCACCCGGTCGCCCAGGGTCATGGCCTCGGTCTGGTCGTGCGTCACGTAGATGGAGGTGGTGGCCAGGCGGCGCTGCAGCTGCGAGATCTCCGCGCGCATCTGCCCGCGCAGCTTGGCGTCCAGGTTGGACAGCGGCTCGTCGAAGAGGAACGCGTCCGCCTCGCGCACGATCGCCCGGCCCATGGCCACGCGCTGACGCTGGCCGCCGGAGAGGTTGCCGGGCTTGCGCTCGAGGTGGTCCTCGAGCTCGAGCACGCGGGCGGCGTCGCGCACCTTGCGGTCGATCTCCTCATCGGAGGGCTTGTTGTCCTTGATCAGCCGCAGCGGGAAGGCGATGTTCTCGTACACCGTCAGGTGCGGGTACAGCGCGTAGTTCTGGAACACCATCGCGAGGTTGCGGTCCTTGGGGGCCGCCTCGTTCACGCGGCGGCCGTCGATCAGCATCTCGCCGTCGGTGATGTCCTCGAGGCCCACGATCATGCGCAGCAGCGTGGACTTGCCGGAGCCGGAGGGGCCCACGAGGATGACGAACTCGCCGTCCTCGATCTCCAGGTTCACGTCCTTGATGGCGTGGAAGCCGTCGTCGTAGGTCTTGTCGATGTGGTTCAGGGTGATGGAGGCCATCGGGGGGTCCTTTCGGGAGGTCTCGTGTGCGGGCCTCAGCCCTTCACCGCGCCGTTGGTCAGGCCGGCCACGATCTGACGCTGGAACGCCAGCACCAGGATCACGATCGGGATGGTCACGATGATCGCGGCCGCCGAGATGGCCCCGGTCGGCGACTCGAACTGCGAGGCGCCGGTGAAGAAGGCCAGGGCGGCGGGCACGGTGCGCGCGGTCTCGGTGGAGGTCAGGGAGATGCCGAACACGAAGTCGTTCCAGGCGATGAAGAAGGCGATGATCGCCGTCGTGAAGACGCCGGGGGCGGCCAGCGGGACGATCACCTTGCGGAACGCCTCGAGCGGGGTCGCGCCGTCCACCTGCGCGGCCTGGTCGAGCTCCCACGGGATCTGGCGGAAGAACGCGGCCAGGGTCCAGATGGAGATCGGCAGGGTCAGGGACAGGTAGGGGATGATCAGGCCGAGCCACGTGTCGTACAGCCCGAGGGTGCGCCACATGTTGAACAGCGGCGTCACCAGGGAGATGACGGGGAACATCGAGACCATCAGGGACACCGTGAGCACGAGCCGCTTGCCCGGGAAGTCCAGGCGGGCGATCGCGTAGGCGCACAGCGTGGCCAGGATGACGGCGATGATCGTGGCGATCACGGTGATGCCGATCGAGTTGCGCAGCGCCGTGAGGAACAGCTCGCGCGAGCCGCCCACGAAGATCTCCTCGTAGTTCACGGTGGACCACTGGGTGGGCAGCAGCTTGCCGTTGGAGAGGTCGGCGGGCGTCTTGAAGCTGGTCGCGAAGATCGAGAACAGCGGGAAGAGGCACCACACGCCGATCACGACGGTGAGGATCCACCACAGTGCGGTGGCCTTCCCGGTGCCGCGACGGTGGGGCGCGCGGCCCTCAGGCGCGCGGCCCTCGGGGGCGGGAGCGGATGCGGCGGTGCTCACTTGGAACCTCCTCGGTCGGCCAGGTCCACCTTGAAGCCCTTGACGGCGATGACCGCCATGAGGGCCACGCACAGGAACAGGAGCACGGAGACCGCCGAACCCATGCCGATCTCGAGCCGGCCGATGGACGTGCGGTAGGCCAGCAGCGAGAGGACCTCGGTGCCGTAGGCGCCGTTGGTCATGATGTAGATGGAGTCGAAGATGCGGAACGCGTCCATCGCGCGGAACAGGACGGCCACCATGATCGAGGCCTTCATGTTCGGCAGGATGACCAGCTTCATCCGCTGCCACCACGAGGCGCCGTCGACGGCGGCGGCCTCGGTGAGGTCGCCCGGCACCTGGGCCAGGCCGGCCAGCAGGAGCAGGGAGATGAACGGGGTGGTCTTCCAGATCTCGGAGAGCATGATCACGAACAGCGCGGTGCTGCCCTGCGCGAACCAGTTCAGGTCCGCGTCGACGCCCGGCAGCCACTCGAACCAGGCGTTGATGTAGCCCGAGTCGATCGAGAACATGTAGAACCACGCGAACGCGGAGACCACGGTGATGATGCCGTACGGCACCAGGATGATCGTGCGGATCAGGCCGCGGGTCTGCTTGATGGCGTGGTGCATGGCCAGGGCCAGCAGGAAGCCGAGGATGAGCTCGACCACCACGGTCACCACGGTGATCAGCAGGGTCACCCCGAGGCCCTTCCAGAACACGGGGTCCGTAAGGATCACGCCGTAGTTGCCCAGGCCCACGAACTCGCGGTCGCCCGGCGCGGTGAGCCGGTACTTGAACAGCGAGTCGTAGAGGGCCTGCAGGATCGGGTACAGGACCACGAACAGCATCACGAAGAACGCGGGGCCGGCCAGGAGCCAGCCGAGACGCGCCTCGGACTTCGCGCGCTGGGACTTCACCCGGCGGGGGCGACGACCCTCGGCGGCGCGCGGGGTGGATGCGGCGGGTGCGGTGTCGACGTGGCTCACAGCAGACGCTCCCCTCTCAGGACTTCCTGGATGAAGTCGTCGGTCTCGGCCGGGGTGGACTCGGAGACGCCCGACGGCGGCGCGTAGCGCTGCTGGATCGCGGTGGAGACCTCGTTGTAGTACGGGGTCTGCGGCCGCGGGGCGCCGAGTTCGAGGGACTCCCGGATGGTGTCCGCCATGGGGTACTTCTCGGCGACCTCGGGGGCGTCGTAGGCCGCCGGGTCGGCGGGCGGGTTGCCGTTCTCGACGAAGTACTGGCTCTGGTGCTCGGTGGTGGTGATGCAGGAGATCGCGTCCCAGGCGAGGTCCTGGTGCTCGGACTTCGCGCCGACCCCCAGGTTGATGCCGCCCACGGGCGGCGCGGCGTCCTTGCCCTCGACGGTGCGGGGGTAGACGGCCCAGCCGATGTCCTCGGGCAGGTCCTCCGGCAGCGAGCCCTCCTCCACGGAGCCGAGGGTGGCCGGCCAGACGAACGGCCAGTTGACCATGAACGAGCCGTTCTTGCCCTGGAAGAGCAGCATGGAGGCGTTCTCGTCCTGGGTCGGCAGACCGGCGCTGCCGAGGCCCTCCTTGCCGATCGTGGAGATGATCCGGGCGGCCGTGCGGCCGGCCTCGGAGTCGAGGTTCGTGGTGACCTCGTCCGTGGGCGCCTCGGCGTTGGGGACGATCTGCTCCCCGCCGCCCTCGATGAGCGCGTTGAGCCACACGGTCATGGACTCTGCACGGGCGCCCTGGACGGCCAGGTCCTTGTCCTGGCTGCGGGCGGCCTCGATCAGCTGGTCCCACGTGACGGGCTGGGACATGTCCAGCCCCGCGGCCTCGGCGACCGATTTGCGGTACCAGAGCAGCTGCGTGTTGGCCCAGAACGGGACCGTGACGAGCTCGTCCTTCCAGCTGGCAGCCGCGAGCGCGCCCTCCAGGGCGTTGTCCTTCGCGTACGCCTGCATGTCCTCCGGCACGGGGGCCAGGAAGCCGGGCTCGGCGAGCTCGGGGACGAACGGCGGGTCGAGGGACATGATGTCCATCGACGTGTCGCCCGCGGCGAGGCGGCGGGTCAGCTGCTCGCGCTGGGAGGCGGCGTCCGTCGGAAGCATGGACGTCTCGACTCTGTACCGGCCGTTCGCGGCGTCGGTGCACTGGGCGGCGATCTTCGCCTGCCCGCCGTCGTCGGGGTTGGTGTACCAGGTCAGGGTGGGCGTCTGCTCGGCCGGGGCACACCCGGCCAGGATGAGCGCGCCCGCGGCGACGGCGCCGGCCAGCGTGGCCCGGCGCCGTTGACGTGCCCGCGTGTCGTGTCTCACAAGTGGAACCTCAATCGATGCGAGTCGGATGTGACGGCCATCATCACGCATCACAGCGATTCCTGCACGTTTCGCGGACCCCTTTCTCAGCGGGCGCGGCGGTTCGTCCGGGCGGTCGGCTCCGCGGCGGCGGGGTCTTCGGGCCACGGGTGCTTGGGGTAGCGCCCCCGGTTCTCGGCGCGGACCTGCGCGTAGGGGCCGGCCCAGAAGGACGGCAGGTCGGCGGTCACGGCGAGTGGGCGGCCTGCCGGGGAGAGCAGGTGCAGGACCACCGGCTCACGGCCGTCCGCCACAGCGGGGGTGACACGCGCCCCGAAGAACTCCTGCAGCTTGGCGGCGACCACGGGCGGGGTGTCCTCGTGGACGGCCGGATAGTCCACGACGACGGCGCGCCCGCTCGGCACGGGCAGGCGCTCGGGGGCGAGCTCGTCCAGCCGGCCCGCCTCCGGCCAGGGCAGGGCGCCGCGCAGCAGCGCCTCGGCGTCCAGGCGCGTGAGGGGCCGTCCTGCGGCCAGGTCGGCCGCGAGCCCGTCGACCAGCGCGTCCAGGCCGGGCAGCGCCGTGTCCGAGAGGTCCGGCCACGGGGCGCCGAGGACGCGGTGGAGCAGGTGCACCCGGCGGCGCAGGCGTTCGGCCCGACCGCTCGGGTCGAACCGGGCGAGGCCGTCGGCGGCGAGTGCGGCGCGCACGGCCTGGGCGGCGGCGTCGGGGGCGACGGGGGCCGGCGTCTCCGTCAGCACGAGCGCGCCCAGCCCGTCCACGCGGCGGCCGGTGAGCCGGTCCCCACGCCAGTCGGCGGTGTCCTCGGTGCGCCGCAGGCCCACGCCGGCGAGCTCGACGATCGGCCGGTCGATCGGTGCGGCCGCGCGGATCGCGGCACCGGTGCCGGCAGCGTCCCCGGCCACGCGGGCGACCTCGGCCACGGCCAGCCACTCCTGCCCCGCCAGGCCGCCGCCGGCGGCGTCGCGGGGCAGGGCCGCGCGCGTGCCGGAGGCGAGCAGGTACGCGCCCGCCTCCCCCGCGCGTCGGGCGATCCACGCGGGGAAGGCCAGGGCGGCCACGAGGCCGGCGGGGTGCCGCCGCGCGGTCGCCGCGGCCTCGGGCCCGGGCTCGTCCGGCACCCGCGGTTCCGGGGCGTGATGCGCGTGCCGACGGGCGAGTCGTTCCAGTCGGTCCGCCTCCCGGCGCCAGCGCCCGGCCTCCGGGTGCCGGCCGTCCCGCACGGCCGCGACCAGCGCCTCGAGGTCGGCCCCGGGGGCGCGCAGGTCCAGGGCGAGGGCCGCCGTCGCCTCGGCCGCGGGGCGGGGCCCCGTCCACGGTGCCGCCCGCAGGAGGGCGTGGCCGAGGGGCGGGTCCAGGGGCAGCTCGGCCAGGACGGCGCCGTGCGGGGTGATGCGCCCGTCCGCGTCCACCGCGCCGAGGGAGGCGAGCGCGCGCTCGGCGGCGGCCATCGCGTCGGCCGGCGGGTCCTCGGGCAGGGTCAGCCCACGGCCGCCCGGGGCGCCCCACGCCGCGAACGCCAGGGCCACCGGCGCGAGGTCGACAACGGCGAGGGCCGGCGTCGGGGCTGCGGGAGCGGTGCCCAGGGCCGCGGCGGTGTGGCAGCGGACCACGGTGCCGGGGCCGAGGCGGGCGGCGCGGCCCGCACGTTGGCCGGCGGCGGCACGCGAGGCCTGGACGGTGACGAGCCCGGCCATGCCGCGCCCCCGGTCCCGGCGCGGCTCGCGGGCCAGGCCCGAGTCGACGACGAGGCGCACCCCCGGCACGGTCAGTGAGGACTCGGCGACCGCCGTCGCGACGACGACGCGCGGCACGGCGGGGTCGGCGCGGCCCGCGAGCGCGGCGTCCTGGTCGGCGGGTTCCTGGCGGCCGTGCAGGACGCGGACCTCGGTGTCCGGGGCGAGCGCGGCGACGCGCCCCGCGACGGTCTCGACCTCGGCCACGCCGGGCAGGAAGACGAGGGCGTCCACGCTCGGGTCGGCGTCGAGCGCCTCGGCGTGGGCGCGCGCGGCCGTGGCCGCGACGTGGTCGAGGAAGGCCCGGTCCACGCGGCCCTCGGCGGTGAGGCGGTGGCCGCGGAAGGGGGCGTGCTCCTCGCGCAGTGGGTGCAGCACGGCCGGGGTGGAGACCACGGGCAGGGGCGCGTCCTCCCCCATGCTGCGGGCCCAGCGGGCGGCCAGGGCGGCCGCGTCCACGGTGGCGGACATGGCCACGAGCGCGAGTTCGGGACGCAGCTGCCGCAGGTCGGCGAGGAGGGCGAAGAGCACGTCCGTGTCCAGGTCCCGCTCGTGGACCTCGTCCAGGACCACCGCGTCCACGCCGTCGAGCCCGGGGTCGGCGAGGAGGCGACGCAGCAGCAGGCCCGGGGTCACGAACTCGACGGCCGAGGCCCCGCCGCCCGCCGCGTCGCCGCGCACGGCGTACCCGGCGGCCGCGTCCCCGAGCCGAGCCTGCGCGTCGGGGTCGGCGCCGGGATGCACGTCGGCCGCGGCGGCCAGCACCGCCGTGCGCAGCCGCCGCCACGCCGCGCGCACCGCGACCCGCCGCGGCTGCGTGACCAGGACGCGCCCACCGCCGTCCTCCGCGAGCCGGACCACGAGCGCGGGCGGGACCACGGTGGTCTTGCCCGTGCCCGGGGGCGCCTCGACGACGGCCACCCCGCGCGCGTCCAGCGCCGCTTCGAGGTCGGGCAGGGCGGCCGCGAACGTCAGGCCAGCGCCGAGGCGGCCGAGGGCGGCGGCGAGGGCGGAGGGGACGGAGACGGGATCGACGGGGGTGGGCATCGGGACCCATTGTGCCCGCCTCCGCCACGCTGTCCCGGGACTGTCCCACTGACTAGGCTGTGACCCATGACCACACCCGTCCAGGAGCACCTCGATCGCCTCACCTCGGCCCACGCGGGCGAGGGGGAGGTCCCGGACGGGGTGGGCGTCGCGATGCTCATGGTGGACGGTCACCGCTACGTCTCCGGATCCATGACGCCCGTGCCGCTCGCCACGCTCGCCTCTCCCCTGTTCCACGCGCAGGCCCTCGAGGACCTCGGCGCGGTGCGGGTGGGCGAGCGCGTGGGAGCCGCCCCCGTGCGCGACCTGGACCACCGGGTCGAGGTGGACGCCGTCACGGGCCTGCCGCACAACCCGCTGCAGAACGCGGGCGCGGTGGCCACCGCCTCCCTCGTGAAGGGCCGCGGTGGCCGCGACCGCACCGCGCGCATGATGCAGCTGCTCTCCGCACTGTTCGACCGCGAGGTCACCGTCACGGAGTCGGCCGCGCGCGCCGAGAACCGCGCCCAGCACCACACCCGGTCCGCTGCCTGGCTGATGAAGTCCCTCGACACCCTGGACGCCGACCCCGAGACGCTGCTCGAGGACATCGCCACGGTGCGTGCCGCCGCCGTGACCGTGGAGGACCTCGCCCTGCTCGCCGGCACCCTCGCGCACGGTGGCGTCCACCCCGTCACCGGGGACCGTGTGCTGAGCGAGGAGACGGTCCGCGGTGTGCTCTCCGTGATGGACTCCTGCGGCATGGACACCCGGGACTCCCGGTGGGCGTACGACGTCGGCCAGCCCGGCTGGGCGTCCACGCGCGGCGGCACGGTGCTCGTGGTGGTGCCGGGCCACCTCGGTCTGGCGCTGCAGTCGGACACGACGGACGAGAACGGGCTCGGCGCCGCGGCGATGGCCGCCCTGCGGACCATCGTCGAGGACTTCGAGCTGCACCCGTCGGTGGTCACCGGCTCCCCGCGGGCGGCCCTGCGCACCCACTACCGGATCGACCAGGCGCCCTCGGGCACGGTGCGCAGCGCCGTCGTCCTCGAGGCGCTCGGGCGGTTCGCGGACACCGTGCACGTGATGGAGCTGGGTGGTCACCTCGGCTTCAGCCAGGTGGACGCGATCGCCCGCGTCAGCCGCGGTCTGCCGGAGGTCCTCGAGACGCTCGTGGTGGACATGCGCTCGGTCAGCTCCATCTCCCGTCCGGCCCGGCTGCTGGTGGCCCAGTGGTTCGCCCGCGCGCTGGGCAACGGGCTCGACGTCGTCGTCGTGGACCGGGACGCCGCGGAGATGAAGGAGCTGATGTCGGCCGTCGAGGAGTCCGTGGAGGTGGACCTGCCCGAGCCGCTGCAGGATGAGGCCGAGGGGGTGGACCCCGCCGCCGAGGGCGCGCAGTTCGTGTTCTTCGACTCCCGCTCGCGTGCCGCCCAGTGGGCCGAGCAGCGGCTGCTCTCCCGGCACGCCCCCCACCTGCTGCCGCGGGACGCCCAGGAGGCGGCCGTGGCACCTCTGCTGCAGCACCTCTCCGCGGACGACGCGCGTCTGCTCGAGTCCATGATGGACGAGCGGGTCTACTCGGACGGCCAGATCATCCGTCGCGCCGGCCAGCCGTTCGGCGGCATCTACGTGATCGTCTCCGGCACCGTGGAGCTCTCGGGTCAGGGCACGGGCAGCCGCCGCGTGCGCCGCACCCTGCTCACCCCGGGGATGACGTTCGGCGAGATGGCCCTCGGCCAGCCCGGCCGCCAGCCCTCCACCGTCCGCGCGCGCGGGCCGGTGACGACGCGAGTCCTCACCGCCCAGGTGATGGTCGCGCTCCAGGAGGGCTTCCCCCAGCTGGCCCTGGCCCTCTGGGAGGCGCTGGCCCGCGACGCGTTCACCGCGCTGAGCCAGCTCATCCGGGAGACCGGCGCGCTGCAGGACTGACGACCCGCGGGGGCAGCGTCCCCGGGGACGCTGCCCCCACCCCCGTCACCGCCCGAGCACGTGGCGCAACGCGCCCTCCAGTTCGGGGTCGCGCATCTCGTAGCCGGAGGAGACCAGTCGGTCCGCCACGACCTTCTGGTCGGCCGCGACAGTCTCCACCCGGCCCTCCTCGCCCAGCAACAGGCGCGGCCCAGCCTCGGGCACCGGGATGACCGCGGGCCGGCGCAGCACCCGCCCGAGCACGGTGGCGAACTCCCGGGCCGTGACCGGCTCGGGCGCCACCGCGTTCACCGGGCCGGTGACGCCGTCGTCGAGCACCGCGTGGGCGAAGGCCCCCGCGATGTCATCCGCGCCGATCCAGCTCAGCCACGGGCTGCCGTCGTGGCTCTCCCCGCCCGAGGTCGCGACCGGGCCGCCGAGACCCGCGAGGAACAGCGGCAGCACCTGCTGCAGCATGCCCCCGGCCGGGCTCAGGACCACGCCGGTCCGCAGCATCGCGACCCGGATCCCGGCCGCCTCGGCGCGCCGGGCCTCCGCCTCCCAGTCCGCGACGACCTCGGCGAGGAAGTCGTCCCCGGGCTCCAGATCCTCGACGAGGCCGTTGCCGAACGGGCCCGTGCCCGCGTCCGCCCCGTAGTACCCGATCGCCGAGCCGTTCACGAGTGCCCGCGCCCGCGCGTCGTCCCCCTCCCGCGCGGCGATCCGGGCGAGCGCGTCCACGAGGGTGCGCGTGCCGCGCACGCGCGAGTCGTGCACGGCCTCCTTGTGCGCGTCCGTGAACCGGCCCGCGATGGGCTCGCCCGCCAGGTTCACGACGACGTCGGCCTCGGCCAGGGCGTCCTCATCCACGGTCTCCCGGCCGGGGTCCCACAGCGCCGCGTCCAGCGCACCGGCCCTCTTCGGGCTCCGCACGAGCCGGATGACGCGGTGGCCGCCGGTGGTGAGCAGGGCACAGAGCTGCCGACCGATCAGTCCACCGGACCCCGTCACGGCGACCGTGCGGGCCGGCCCGCCGACGAGGGGGCCGGGGTGGGCGGCGTGGAAGTCCAGGTCATCGGCCATCACGCGGGCGCGGTAGGCGAACTGGCGGCCCAGCTCCGCCTCGAACGCCTCGTGGGTGCGGCGCGAGGCCGCGGCGCCCAGACCGGGCACGCGGGACACCAGGGACTCCCCCGGCAGGGCGTACTCGATGTGGTCCGTCACGACCGTGCCGCGCCGGCCGTCCGCCGTGTCCGCCTCACCGGGCGCGGCGTCGTCGAGCAGGTGGGTGTGCCGCCAGGAGGCGAGGGGACCGGAGACCATCTCGTCCCGGAACATGCGGCCCTCCTCGTAGGCCGTGTGGCGGGCTCGCCACGGCACCGCGGGCGCGGCCCCACCGGGCAGGCGGGAGGCGACGGCGTCCGGCAGCAGGCCGGTGAGCATCCCGTGGGCCGCGCCGGCGAACAGGCCGGCCGCCCCGGGGGCCTGGATGCGCAGCCGCGACTCGGAGCCCACGCGGAGGCCGTCCGTGGGCCCCTGGACCACCTCGCCGGCGAAGGGCGGGGTGAGCCGCTCCAGCGCGCCGGGGTTCTCCAGCCAGCGGAAGACGACCTCACGCGGGTGGCGCAGGAGGGTGCGATGCTCGAAGACGCGGATCTCGGTCATGGACGCCAGCCTGACACAGGGAGGGGACGCGCGAACACCTGTCCGGGCCGGGCCGTGCAGGACAATGAGGGGATGGACCTGCTTCCCGAGCTGCGCTGGACCGCCGCCGCCCTGCCCGCCACCGAGCTCACCCTCGTGGCCGTCTTCTCCCCCGAGGACCAGACGGTGCGCGCCTCCGGCGTGGCCGTGCCGGAGGACTCGGAGCCCCCCGCCGCCGCGATCGGGCGCCTCCTCGAGACGCTCATGGACCGGCTCGTGGCCCTGGACCCGGAGACCGCCGACCGCGAGATGAACCCGCGCCCCGTGGAACCGCGTCCGGGTGCGTCCCAGCCCGTCGCCGACGCCCTGGCCGCCTACGCCGCGGGGGACGTGGCCGCGCTCGACGTCCTCGACGTCACCCAGCCGGGCACCGCGTTCCGGCAGCGGGCGTGGCGGGAGCTGCGCGGCATCGCCCCCGGCTCCCCCGCCACCTACGGCGGCCTGGCCGAACGGTGCGGGGCCCCGCGGGCCGTGCGCGCCGCCGGCGGGGCGTGCGCCGCCAACCTGGTGGCCGTCGTCGTGCCCTGCCACCGCGTGGTGCGCGCCGACGGCGCGGCCGGCCACTACCTCTACGGCACCGCCGCGAAGCAGGCCCTGCTGGCCCACGAGGCGGCCCACGCGGGCTGACCACCCCCTCGCCACGGCAACGTCGGTTGAGTTGTCACGGGTCCGGGGCACGCACACCCGTGACAACTCAACCCGCGTTGCGGGCGGGGAGCCGTCTCGGGTGGCCGGGTGGCCGGGGGTCGGCGTCGGGCGCCGGGGAACGAGAAGGGGCCGGGCCGCGCGCTCCACGCACGCGACCCGGCCCCCGACGCTCAGGCGCTCAGACGGAGATCTTGTCCACGATCGCGTTGAGCGTCGCGGACGGACGCATCACCGAGGTGACCTTCTCCATATCCGGCGCGTAGTAGCCGCCCAGGTCCACCGGGGAACCCTGCACGCCGTTGAGCTCGGCCAGGATGGTCTCCTCCTGGGCCCCCAGCTCCTCGGCGATCGGCTTCGCCGCGGCCGCCAGCTCGGCGTCCTCGGTCTGCTTCGCCAGCTCGCGGGCCCAGTACAGCGCCAGGTAGAAGTGGCTGCCGCGGTTGTCCAGCTCGCCGACCTTGCGCTTCGGGGACTTGCCCTCGATCAGCAGGGTGCCGGTGGCGGCGTCCAGGGTGTCCGCCAGGACCTGCGCGCGGTGGTTCTCGTTCGCGACCGCCTCGTGCTCGAAGGACACGGCCAGCGCGAGGAACTCGCCGAGGGAGTCCCAGCGAAGGTGGTTCTCCTCCAGCAGCTGCTGCACGTGCTTCGGGGCGGAGCCGCCCGCGCCGGTCTCGAACAGGCCGCCGCCGTTGAGCAGCGGGACGATCGACAGCATCTTCGCGGACGTGCCCAGCTCGAGGATCGGGAACAGGTCCGTGTTGTAGTCACGCAGCACGTTGCCGGTCACGGAGATGGTGTCCTCGCCGCGGCGGATGCGCTCCACCGAGAGCTTGGCGGCCTCCACCGGGGAGAGGATGCGCAGATCCAGGCCCTCGGTGTCGTGCTCCTTGAGGTACTCCTCGACCTTCTTGATGAGCTCGCGGTCGTGGGCGCGGGTCTCGTCCAGCCAGAACACGGCCGGGGTCTGGGACGCGCGGGCGCGGGTCACGGCCAGCTTCACCCAGTCGCGCACCGGGACGTCCTTGGTCTGGCAGGCGCGCCAGATGTCGCCGGCCTCGACGTCGTGGGAGAGCAGGGTCTCCCCGGCGGAGTTCTTCACGGCCACGGTGCCCGCGGCGTCCATGATGAACGTCTTGTCGTGCGAGCCGTACTCCTCGGCCTTCTGCGCCATGAGGCCCACGTTCGGGACGGTGCCCATGGTGGAGGGGTCGTAGGCGCCGTTGGCCTTGCAGTCGTCGATCACGGCCTGGAAGACGCCGGCGTAGGAGGAGTCCGGGATGACGGCCAGGGTGTCCTGGGTCTGGTCGTGCTTGTTCCACATGCGGCCGGAGTTGCGGATCATGGCGGGCATGGAGGCGTCCACGATCACGTCGGAGGGCACGTGGAGGTTGGTGATGCCCTTGGCGGAGTTCACCATGGCCACGTCCGGGCCGTTCTCGTAGGCGGCGGCGATGGCGGCGCGCACACCCTCGGCGGTCTCGGCGTCGAGCTTGTCCAGGCCGCCCTCGATCGCGGCGAGGCCGTTGTTCGCGGACAGGCCGGCGGCGGCCAGCTGCTCGCCGTACTTCTCGAACAGCTCGGAGAAGTAGGCCTTCACGACGTGGCCGAAGATCACCGGGTCGGAGACCTTCATCATGGTGGCCTTCAGGTGCGCGGAGAAGAGGATGCCCTCCTCCTTGGCGCGCTTGACCTGCTCGGCGAGGAACGCGTCCAGGGCCTTGGCGGACATGAACGTGCCGTCCACGACCTCGCCCTTGAGGACCTTCAGGCCCTCCTTGAGCACGGTGGTCTTGCCGTCCTCGCCGGTGAACTCGATCGTCAGCACGTCGGCGGCCGGCAGGGTCACGGACTGCTCATTGGCGCGGAAGTCGTCCGCGCCCATGGTGGCGACGGCGGTCTTGGAGTCCGGGGTCCACTCGCCCATCGAGTGGGGGAAGCGCTTGGCGTACGCCTTCACGGCCTTCGGGGCGCGGCGGTCCGAGTTGCCCTCGCGCAGCACCGGATTCACGGCGGAGCCCTTGACCGAGTCGTAGCGCGCCTTCGCGTCCTTCTCCGCGTCCGTCTTCGGCTCGTCCGGGTACTCCGGCAGCGCGTAGCCGTGCGCCTGCAGCTCCTTGATCGCGGCGCGCAGCTGCGGCACGGACGCGGAGATGTTCGGCAGCTTGATGACGTTGGCCTCGGGGGTCTTCACGAGCTCGCCGAGCTCGGCGAGGGCGTCCGCGGTGCGCTGCTCCTCGGGCAGGACGTCCTTGAACGCGGCGAGGATGCGGCCGGCCAGCGAGATGTCACGGGTCTCCAGCTCCACGCCGGCGGTGCCCGCGTAGGCGCGCACGATCGGCAGCAGCGACGCGGTGGCCAGCATGGGCGCCTCGTCCGTGAGCGTGTAGATGATCTTCGACATGCGGATGATCTCTCCTTCTGGCCGCACTCGAGACGCGGCCCTCGTCGGCAGGGAACGGGTGACTCGCCGCCAATCTACCCGGCGTCTCGGACGCGCCACACCGTGTGTGGCTCGGCGTCAGCGCCCCCGGCCGTCGCCGGTGCCCTCGCCGGGCCGGGAGGGGTCGCTCGGGTACCAGGGGGGCGTCGGGTCGGAGGGGGCGCCCTCCGACGACGGCGGCGTGGATCGTGGCCGGCTCAGGTGCCCCGCACGGCCTGGGCGATGAAGAAGGAGACGACCAGGCCGAGGGGCTCCACACCATCGGCCCGCCGCGCTCAGCCGTGGAAGAAGTGGCGCGCCCCGGTCAGGTACAGGGTCACGCCGGCGGCCTCGGCCGCGGCCACGACCTCCTCGTCCCGGACGGAGCCGCCCGGCTGGACGACGGCCTTCACGCCGGCGTCGATGAGGATCTGCAGCCCGTCCGCGAACGGGAAGAACGCGTCCGAGGCGGCCACGGACCCGCGGGCCCGCTCGGGGGCCCCCTCCCCGGAGACGTTCTCGGCGCCGCCGGCGCTGCTCACGTCCTGCCCGCCGGTCTGCGCGGCGCCCAGGGTGTTGGCGCGCTCGACGGCCAGGCGGCAGGAGTCGAGGCGGTTGACCTGGCCCATGCCCACGCCGACCGTGGCGCCGTCGTGGGCCAGCAGCACGGCGTTGGACTTGGCCGCGCGCACGGCGCGCCACGCGAAGGCCAGGTCGGCCAGGACGGCCTCGTCGGCGGCCGGGCCGGCGGCGAGGGTCCAGGTGGCCGGGTCGTCGCCGTCCGCGTCCACCGCGTCCGCGATCTGCAGCAGCATGCCGCCGGAGACCTGCTTGGCCTCCACGGCGTCCCGCAGGAAGCCCTCGGGCAGGCTCAGCAGGCGCAGGTTCTTCTTGGCGGAGAGGATCTCCAGGGCCTCAGGCTCGAACGCCGGGGCCACGACGACCTCCGTGAACACGTCCTTCACCTGGGCGGCCATGGCGGCGGTGACGGGGCGGTTGGCCGCGATCACGCCGCCGAACGCGGAGACCGGATCGCACGCGTGGGCCTTGGCGTGCGCCTGCGCGATGTCCGTGCCCTCGTCCGTGACGGCCACGCCGCACGGGTTGGCGTGCTTGACGATCGCCACGGCCGGGACCGGGTGGTCGAAGGCGGCGCGCACCGCGGCGTCGGCGTCCACGTAGTTGTTGTAGCTCATCGGCTTGCCGTGCAGCAGCTCGGCCTGCGCGATGCCGGGGGCCGCCGAGGAGTCCAGGTACAGCGCCGCGGGCTGGTGCGGGTTCTCGCCGTAGCGCAGGATCTGCGCGCGCTCGAGGGAGAAGCCGGCGTAGGGCGGGAACACGGGGATCTCGTCGGCGTGCGTGTCCTCGCCGAAGTGGGCGGCGGTCCAGGCGGCCACGGCGTTGTCGTACGCCGCGGTGTGGGCGAAGGCCAGGGCGGCCAG
Organism: Micrococcus sp. EWR3.9.1; assembly: GCF_052615555.1. Taxonomy (NCBI): domain Bacteria; kingdom Bacillati; phylum Actinomycetota; class Actinomycetes; order Micrococcales; family Micrococcaceae; genus Micrococcus; species Micrococcus sp. EWR3.9.1. Next base: position 62,804 of record NZ_JBQXFD010000004.1, on the reverse strand, counting down.
GCGCCGGCGGGCACGCAGGTCGAAGCCGCCGGACTGGGCAGCCTGGACGACCTCGCCGTAGCGGGCCGGGTCCACGACGATCGCCACGGACGCGTGGTTCTTCGCCGCCGCGCGCACCATGGACGGCCCGCCGATGTCGATCTGCTCGACGACGGCGTCCTCCGCGGCGCCCGAGTTCACGGTGTCCACGAACGGGTAGAGGTTCACGACGACGAGGTCGAACGGCTCCACCTCGAGCTCGCGCAGCTGGGTCACGTGGTCCTCACGACGACGGTCGGCCAGAATGCCCGCGTGCACGCGCGGGTGCAGCGTCTTCACGCGGCCGTCCAGGCACTCCTGGAACCCGGTGACCTCGGCGACCTCGGTGACGGGCACACCGGCGGCGGCGATGCGCTGGGCGGTGGAGCCGGTCGAGACGATCTGCACGCCCGCGGCGTGGAGCCCGGTGGCGAGCTCCTCGAGGCCGGTCTTGTCGTACACGGAGATCAGGGCCCGCTTCAGGGGCACCGTGTCCAGGACGGTGGGGATGGGCTGGGCAGAGGTCACGAGGGGGCGCTCCTTCGAGGGGGTCCGGGTGCATCCCCAGCATAGGCCGGGCCGCATAATGGCCCAGGCGTCCACGTGACGGACCGCCCCACTCCACCCGACGAACGGGAGCCGACCATGTCCTCCGCCACCCCACCCCGCCCCAGCGCCGACGGCGCGCACCCCGGGCCCACGCCCGACGTCGTCTCCCCCGACGCCGCCCTGCCCACCGGCGAGGCGGTCGTCCAGGAGCTGCCGTGGCGCTGGTCCGTCCAGGGCCGCATCTTCCTGATCGGCGGCCTGGGCTTCATGTTCGACGCGTGGGACGTCACGCTCAACGGCGTGATGATCCCCTTGCTGCGCGAGGAGTGGGCCCTGGACAAGGCCGACGCCGCGTGGATCGGCACCGCCAACCTCATCGGCATGGCCGTGGGCGCGTTCCTGTGGGGCACCATCGCGGACCGCATCGGCCGCAAGGCGGCGTTCGCGTGGACGCTCGCGATCTTCTCCGTGTTCACGATCGCGGGCGCGCTGACGGACTCGCTGCTGTGGTTCGCGCTGTTCCGCTTCGTGGCCGGTGTGGGCCTGGGCGGCACGATCCCCGTGGACTACGCACTCGTGGGCGAGTTCACCCCGCGCCGGCTGCGCGGCCGCGTCCTGGCCGCGATGGACGGCTGGTGGCCCGTCGGCGCCGCGCTGTGCGGCCTCGTCTCCGCCTGGCTCGTGGGCACGTGGGGCGACTGGCGCCTGCCCCTGCTGGCCATGGTCCTGCCGGCCCTGCTCGTGTTCGTCGTGCGCCTGGGCATCCCCGAGTCCCCGCTGTTCCTGATGAGCCGGGGCCGCGAGGCACAGGCCCGCGCCGTCATCGACCGCATGGTGGCGGCCACCGGCGCGCCTCGCCGGCCCTACACGATGCCCCCGGCCGAGCCGGCCCGCTCCGGCGGCGTCGGCGCGCAGCTCGCCGCGGTCTGGCGGTTCTCCCCGCGCATCACCGCGGTCGCCTGGGCCCTGTTCGTGGCCATCATGCTCGTCTACTACATCGCGCTGCAGTGGCTGCCGACGTTCCTCATCGACGCCGGCTACGCGGAGGGCCGCGCCTTCATCATGACCTCCGGCATGGCCGCGGCCGGCCTGCTCGGCGTGGTCGTGGCCACCGCGCTGATCGAGGTCACCGGCCGCCGCTGGCTGCTGGCCGTCAGCGCCGTCGTCGCGAGCGCCCTGACCGTCTGGCTGGCGAGCGTGCTGGACGTGCCCGCTGCGGTGCTGCCGCTCGTGCTGGCGTTCGGCTTCGTGGTGCAGGTCGCGATCCCGGTGCTCTACACGTACGTCTCCGAGCTGTACCCGACGACGCTGCGCGCCTCCGGCTTCGGCTGGGCGTCGGCGGCCTCGCGGGTGGGCGCGGGCCTGGGTCCGCTGCTCTTCGTGGGCACGCTGGTCCCCGCCCTCGGGCTGCCGGGGGCGTTCGCCGTCACCGGCGGGCTCGTGGTCCTGGCCTGCGCGGCGATGCTGGCGCTGGCCCCGGAGACCCGCGGCCGCGCCCTCGAGGTCAGCGCCGACTGAGCTCGCCGAGCACGCGCAGCAGCAGGGCCCGCTCCTGGACCTTGATGCGCTCGTGCAGCTCGGCCTCGGTGTCCGTGTCCAGCACGGGCACCGCGGCCTGCGCGAGGATCGGGCCGGTGTCCACGCCCGCGTCCACCACGTGCACGGTGCAGCCGGTGACCTTCACCCCGTGCGCCAGCGCGTCCCGGACGCCGTGGGCCCCCGGGAAGGACGGCAGCAGGGCCGGGTGGGTGTTGAGGATGCGGCCGTCGAACCGCTCGAGCAGCGGGGCGCCCAGGATCCGCATGAATCCGGAGCACACCACCCAGTCCGGCGCGTAGGCGGCGACGGCGTCCGCGAGCGCCTCGTCCCACGCGCGCCGGTCCGCGTGGTCCTTCGGGGACACCACGAACGTCTCGATCCCGTGGGCGCGGGCACGCTCCAGGCCGCCGGCGTCGGCGACGTCGGCGCCCACCGCGGCGATCTCCATGTCCAGGGCGCCGGAGGCCACGGCGTCGAGGACGGCCTGCAGGTTGGTGCCGGAACCGGAGACGAGGGCAACGATGCGCATGCGCCCATCGTAGGGTGAGGGGGTGTCCGCCCCCGTTCCCTCCTCCCCGCCCCGCCCGCCGCAGGGCGCCCCGGATCCCGGCCGCGTGCGCACCGGTCGTGCCCTGCTGTGGCAGTCCGTGGCGCTGCTGGGGATGGTGCTCTCCTTCTCCCTCGTGCTGCCGTGGAAGCTGATCGCCCTCGCGCTGGGGCTGGTCGCCCTCGTGCTCGGCGTGCGCGTGTGGGTCACGAGCCGCGGCGCCGAGCGCTCGGGGCTGCCCCGCGCGGTGGCGTCCGCCGGCATGGCGATGGCGCTGATGGGCATGACGACGGCGGCGCTGCCGCTGCTCGCGTGGGACGCGACGGTCCAGCTCGAGCAGTGCGGCGCCTCCGCGCTCACCGTGCGGGCGCAGCAGGCGTGCGCGGACGAGTTCACCCGTCAGGTGGAGGAGCGCACGGGGGTGCCCCAGCTGCGGCCCTGAGCCGCGGGCGTCAGTCCCGCGCCCGGCGCGGGGACGGCCGGTCGCGCAGGCCCGAGGCGCGGTCGCCGGACCGCGGCACCGTCGTCGTCCCGTCCCGGTGCCCGGTCACGGCCAGGGCGGTGAGGTAGCCGGCCGCGCAGCCCAGCGCGACCCACCCGGCGACGGCGGCGCACACCGCCCAGACGTGGGGGCCGATGTCCGTCAGCGTGCCGAGCCCGAGCGTCCCGGAGGTGAGGGCCAGCGGCACGAGCAGCAGCAGCCCGGCGAGCAGTCCGGTGAGCACGGCCAGGGCCAGCGTGGACAGCGTCAGGGACACCGCGCGGCTGCCGTGGCGGGTGTGCAGCCAGTCGTCGAGGTGGTTCTCCCCCTCCCGCAGCAGCCACACGCCGGCCACGGCGCCGGCGCTGATCGGCACGGCCAGCAGGAGCAGCTGCCACGGCGACCACGTCCCGGGCAGCGCACCCAGCGCCGGGAGGGCGGGCGCGGTGGCCGGCGTCGCGCCGAACACGGAGTAGAGGCTGTCCGCGCCCACGGAGAACCCCGGGCCCGCCGTCCACGCGATCGACCACGCGGTGAACGTGGGCAGCCAGCCGATCTGCAGCAGCGCCAGGAGCAGGCCGCCCAGCGGACCGCCCCCGATCGCCTCGGCCACGGTGACGACGGCGGTCCACTCGACGGCCAGCCGCCCCGCCACGAGCAGCGCGTTCAGGCCCGTCAGGGCGAGCACGGCGAGGACCGCGGCGCGCACCACGGACCAGGCGTACGAACCGGCCCAGCGTTCGTACTGCGAGCGCCGCGAGATCCGCTCCGTGAGGTCCAGGCCGATCAGGTGCGCCCAGGTGCCGGCCTCGCGCCGCGCCCCCGCGAGGGCGGCGACGCCGAAGAGCAGGGCGGGCAGCAGCGCCGCCGGGGCGGGGTGGGCCGTCAGCTCGTCCGTGCCGGGCAGGAACGCGACGGCCAGCCCCACCAGGGCGTAGGCCCCCACCGCGCCCACGAAGGCCTGCCACGCCTGGTCCCGGTAGGACGCGCGGGCCAGGCGCCGGCCGGCCCGCCAGGACAGCGCGAGCGGGAGCAGGGTCAGGCCCCACGGCACGAGCCACGCCGTGCCGGTGATGAGGTGGTCCGGCGCGGTGGGCATGGCCGTGGTCACGGTGACGGGCACCGCGTGCAGGGCCAGCCACAGGACGCCGCCCACCTGGACGGCGCCTTCGATGGTCGGCCGCTCGAACCCGCCGGTGGCCCACACCGCGAGGGTGGGGACCATGACCGCGAGCAGGCTGATCATCGCCGTGACGAGCGCCTCGACCACCCCCTGCAGCCACAGCGGCAGGGGGACGGGGCGCAGCAGACGGGGCGCAGCGGGGCGGGAACTCACCCGTCCATGGTGCCACCCGACTCCGGGCGGCGCCTGGACGGGGGCGGGCCGCGCGGGCCGGTGCGACGACCGTCACGCGCCCCGAGAGTTCACCGCGGGGTCACCGGGCTGTCGTCGGCGGGTGTCCCGGCCGTGGTCCGGGGTCCTTAGCGTCGGCCACGTGCGTGTCGTCGTGGTCGCCGAATCGTTCCTGCCCCATATGAACGGGGTCACCAACTCCATCCTCCAGGTGCTGCGGCACCTGCGGGAACGGGGCGACGAGGCGATGGTGGTCGCCCCGGCCGCCTCGTGGTCCGCCGGGTGGACCCAACGCGCGGGCGCCGGTGAGGCCCCCCGCGAGGTCGAGGGCTTCCCCGTGCGCACCCTGCCCTCCGTGCCCCTGACCGGGTACACCTCCGTGCGGGTGGCCGCCGGCACGGTGGGCCGGCTGCGCGGCATGCTCGCCGACTTCGCCCCGGACGTGGTGCACATCGCCTCCCCCTTCGTGCTGGGCTGGCGCGCGGTGCAGGCGGCCGAGGAGCTCGGCATCCCCTCCGTGGCCGTCTACCAGACCGAGGTCCCCGGCTACGCGGCCCGGTACGGCGCCCCGTGGCTGGAGGACGTGCTGTGGAGCCACGTGGCGCGCCTGCACAACATGGCCACGCTGACGCTCGCGCCGTCGTCGTTCACCGTCCGGCAGCTGCACCGCCAGGGGGTGCGACGCGTGCACCTGTGGGGCCGCGGCGTCGACTCCCGCCGATTCCATCCCGCCAAGCGGGACGAGGCGCTGCGCGCCGAGCTCGCCCCGAACGGCGAGAAGCTCGTGGGCTTCGTGGGGCGGCTGGCGCACGAGAAGCAGGTCGGGGACCTGCGGGTGCTCTCGGACCTGCCGGGCACCCGCCTCGTGGTCATCGGCTCCGGGCCGCTGCGCGAACAGCTCGAGCGGGAGCTGCCCGGCGCGCACTTCGCCGGCTTCCAGGGAGGCGAGGACCTCGCACGCCACGTGGCGAGCCTGGACCTGTTCGTGCACCCCGGCGAGTCCGACACCTTCGGCCAGACGCTGCAGGAGGCGATGGCCTCGGGCGTGCCCGTCGTCGCCGTCGGCCGCGGCGGCCCCCTCGACATCGTGGACGTCTCCCGCACCGGCTGGCTCTACCCGCCCGGCGAGCTGAGCGAGCTGCGCCGCCACGTCGCGGACCTCGTGTACGACGACGTCAAGCGGGCCGCGTTCGCCGACGCGGCGTGGGCGTCGGTGCAGGGCCGTACCTGGCCGGTGCTGTGCGAGCAGCTCGTGGGCTACTACGAGAAGGCGATCGCGGTGCAGGATCGCCGCCGCGTGGAGCTGGCCCGCCGGCTGCTGACGGCGCCGGCGCTGCTGGCCGCGCGCGTGTTCGGCTGAGCCCCGGGCCGGACGCCGGGCGGGCGCCCGGCGGTCCGGGTCTCGCGTCCGGAGCCGTGGCTAGGGTGGCGGGCATGGACGCCACCCCGCACCCCCGACCCGCCGAGCCCGGCCCCCTGCCCGATCCCGCCGCGCCCCGCCGCCTCGCCGGCAAGGACGTGCACCCCGTCGGCCTCGGGTGCATGAACATCGTGCACGGCTACTCCGGATTCCTCGACGACGACGCCGCCGTCGACCTGCTCACCCGCGTGCTGGAGGACGGCACCGACCACCTGGACACCGCCACCCTCTACGGCGGCGGCCGCAGCGAGGAGCTCGTGGGGCGCGCGCTCGCCCGGGCGGGGTCGGACGTCCGCGAGCGCGTGCTGCTCGCCTCCAAGGGCGGGCTCGTGCGGGACGGGCAGCGGCGGATCGACGGCCGCCCGGAGACGCTGCGCGCGCACGTGGACGCCTCCCTGAGCCGGCTCGGCCAGGACCGGATCGACCTGTACTACCTGCACCGGCTGGACCCGGAGGTCCCCGTCGAGGAGTCCGTGGGGGCGCTCGCAGAGGCCGTCACGGAGGGCAAGATCGGGGCGATCGGCCTGTCCGAGGTCTCGGCCGTCACCCTGACCCGGGCCGTGGCCGTCCACCCGATCGCGGCCGTGCAGTCCGAGTACTCCCTCGCCACCCGCAACCCCGAGTGGGGCGTGCTCGAGGCGTGCCGCCGCCATGGGACCGCCTTCGTGGCCTTCTCCCCCGTCAGCCGCGGCCTCCTCACGGACGCGCCGCCGCGGCTGGACCGGCTGGACGCGGGAGATCTGCGGCACCGGCTGCCCCGCTTCGCCGAGGGCCACTACGAGGCCAACCTGACGCTGCGCGAGGCGCTCTCGGCCGAGGCCGTCCGGCTCGGGACGAGCACGGCGGGGCTCGCCGTCGCCTGGGTCCTGGCCCAGGGCAAGGACGTCCTGGCGATCCCGGGCACCACCTCGTGGGACCACTGGCTCGAGGACCGGGGCGCGCACGAGGTGCGGCTGACCCCGGCCGACGTCGCCCGGCTGGACGGCCTCGTCAATGACGCGACCGTGGCGGGCCCGCGCTACAGCGAGAGCCAGCAGGCCAGCATCGACACCGAGGCGGCGCCGCCGCGCTGAGCCGAACGCGGGGCCCGGGGTGGCCCGCGTCTCATTTCGGCAACAGAGCGCGCTCCCTGTCAGGATGGGCGTCAGGCACCGCGGCCTCCTCCGACCGCGGCGCGCCACGGCGGGGGCACCGCGGGGCGTCTTTATCCCGACGTCCGAGGAGGACACCATGAATGAGTCTCTGGAGACCCTGCGCGACGAAGTGTTCGCGCGCAACCCCGGCGAGGCCGAGTTCCACCAGGCGGTGTCCGAGGTGTTCGAGGCGCTGGGGCCGGTGGTGCAGCGCCACCCCCAGTACGTCGAGGCCGGGGTCATGCACCGCCTCTGCGAGCCGGAGCGCCAGATCATCTTCCGCGTCCCGTGGATCGACGATGCCGGCGTCGTGCAGGTCAACCGCGGGTTCCGCGTGGAGTTCAACTCGGCGCTCGGCCCGTACAAGGGCGGGCTGCGTTTCCACCCCTCCGTGTACCTCGGGATCGTCAAGTTCCTGGGCTTCGAGCAGATCTTCAAGAACTCGCTCACCGGCATGCCGATCGGCGGCGGCAAGGGTGGCTCGGACTTCGACCCCGCCGGCAAGTCCGACCGCGAGATCATGCGGTTCTGCCAGTCCTTCATGACGGAGCTGCATCGCCACATCGGTGAGCACACGGACGTGCCGGCCGGTGACATCGGCGTGGGCGCCCGCGAGATCGGCTACATGTTCGGCCAGTACAAGCGACTGACCAACCGCTTCGAGGCCGGCGCCCTCACCGGCAAGGGCCTGACGTGGGGCGGCTCGCTGGTCCGCACCGAGGCCACCGGCTACGGCGCCGTGATGTTCGTCGACTCCATGCTCCGCACGCGCGGCGAATCCATGGACGGCCAGCAGGTGCTGATCTCCGGCTCCGGCAACGTGGCCATCTACGCCGCGGAGAAGGCCGCCGCGCTCGGGGCCACCGTGCTCACCGCGTCCGACTCCTCGGGCTACATCGTGGACCCGGACGGCCTCGACCTGGACCTGCTCAAGCAGATCAAGGAGGTCGAGCGTGCCCGTATCTCCGAGTACGCCGAGCGCCGCGGCGGGCGGTCCCGCTACGTGACCGGCGGCAGCGTCTGGGACGTCGAGGGCACCGTGGCCCTGCCGTGTGCCACCCAGAACGAGCTCGACGAGTCCGCCGCGCGGACCCTGCTGAAGAACGGGGTGAAGGCCGTGGCCGAGGGCGCGAACATGCCCTGCACCGAGGCGGCCGCCCACCTGTTCGTCGACTCCGGGACGCTGTTCGGCCCGGGCAAGGCCGCCAACGCGGGCGGCGTGGCGACGTCGGCGCTGGAGATGCAGCAGAACGCCTCGCGGGACTCGTGGAGCTTCGACTACACCCACGACCGGCTCGAGCAGATCATGCGCGACATCCACGACCGCTGCGTGGAGACCGCCGAGGAGTACGGCACGCCCGGCAACTACGTGGCGGGGGCGAACATCGCCGGGTTCATCAAGGTCGCCGACGCGATGATCGCCCAGGGCGTGGTCTGAGGCCTGGCCCTGCCCCTTCCGTGATCCTCCGCCGCCCTGCGACATCACCGCCGTTCTGACGCGCGGTGATGTCGCAGGGCGGCGGTCGCTCGAGGGCACCCGACTCCTGCACAGGCTCCCCGACGTCGGGTGCCCTCCACCGCCGACGCGGCCGACCCCTCACGCCCCGGACGGGCCCACGACACTGGGCCGCATGACCCTGCTCTCCGACCACTCGCGTGCGCTGCTCCCGGGACGCGGGCCCCTGCTCAGCGCGGCGGACCCTCACGACGGGGCGGCGCGGCGTCGTCTCGAACGCGCCTGGACCCGCGGGGTCCTCGTGCGGCTCTGCCCGCGCGTCTACATCAGCGTCAGCGACTGGGCCGCGCTGCGTCCGTGCGACAGGGCGGTCGTGTCCGCCGTCGCCCTCTCGATCGCCCGCCCCGCGACGGTGTTCACGGGCCTGACCGCGGCCCGGCTGCACGGTCTGGGGCCAGCCGTCGAGCCGCCCGCGCTCGAGCTGCGCGCCCCCTCGCCCGGGCATCACGGCTGCGGTCCGCTGACCCGCCGTCCCCTCGCCCCCTCCCTGGTGGCCCACGACCGCCGGCTTCCCGTCCCGCCACGCCGCCGACCCCGGTGGGGGCTGCCGGAGGCGGCCCACGCCGCGCCTCAGCCGGTCGAGGCCGTCCTGTCGGACGGGCAGAGCCTCGGGACCGTCCTGGCGGATCCGCTGCCCACGGTGCTGCTGGTCCTCGGCGCGGCCACCCCGTTCCGCGACGCCGTGGCCCCGCTGGACGCGCTCGTCCGAGCCCGGCCCGAGGAGGCCGCACGCTGGGCGAGGCAGGCGGAGAGCCGACTCGGATCGGCGGCCGCCCTCCGCCGATTCGAGCGGGCCTGGCACTTCGCGGACGCGCGGGCGGAATCCGCCGGCGAGTCCTACAGCCGGGCCATCATCCACGAGCTCGGCTTCGTCCCGCCCACGGCGCTGCAGCATCGCCACCGGGATGCGAACGGACGCGAGGTGGCCCGCACGGACTTCTGGTGGGAGCAGGTGCGGGTGTACGGGGAGTTCGACGGGCTGGGCAAGTACGACCTGTCGTTCTTCGACGGTGACGACACGGCCCGCCGCGCCAGCATCCGCCGGGAGAAGGAACGGGAGGTGGCCCTGCAGCTGGTCACCCGGGCGGGTGCGCATTGGACGTGGGGAGACCTCCTGCGGCCAGACCGGCTGGCGCGGATCCTCACCGCCGCGGGCGTCCCCCGCTCGGTCTGATCCACGGCCGTCCCACGGGCCCGGTCCCGACTCGGCGAGCCCGAGCGGTCGACCTCCGCTCTGCGACATCGCAGCCGTTCTGCACGGCGGTGATGTCGCAGGACGGCTGCCGGGCGGCCCGCAGCCCACCTCAGCCTGCCTCAGCCGGCCAGCGCCGCCCGCTGCTCGGGGCTGATGCGCACGGGGCGGCCCGTCTGCCCGTCGACGAACACCATGACGGACGTCGCGGTGGCGCAGAGGGTGTCGTCGACGCCGTCGTGCAGGGCGTAGCCCACGTGCACCGAGGCGGCCTTCACGGCGTCCACGCTCACCACCACGCGCAGTGGCACGGGGCGGTAGGGCATCTGGGCCCGGTACTTCACAGTGTGCTCGGAGATGAACGTCCGCACACCGGGGGCCACCCCCTCGAGGAGGTCGATCGGCGGGGCCTGCCCGCCGCCGGCGCCGGTGTTCGCGGGCACGCCGAAGGCCGCCACGCGGGCCTCCTCCAGCAGCTGCACCACGGCGATGTTGTTCACGTGGCCGTAGGCGTCCATGTCCGCCCAGCGCAGCGGGATGCGGACCTCGACGGAGCGCGAGGCGGTCATCGGGCGGCCTCCTCGTCCGCGGGCCGGCCGTCGCGCTGCCCCGGGGCGTCGAGGGTCGCCGGCGCCTCGTCGTCGCCGAGGATGTCCTCACGCCAGGCCTCGGGCTGCACGTCCACGAACTCGACGGGCAGGATGCCCAGGTCCTCGAGCTGATTGGACAGCGTGGCCCCGTCCGGGCCGTAGCACCACGGGATGCCCGGGGTGGAATGGCGGGTGTCCTCCGCCCGGCCGCCCGCGAGCAGCGCCTGCGAGGGGGTCAGCTGCCGGATGACGATCGCCTTGACCCGGTCGGGGTGGCGCTGCGCGAACTCGGCGTAGATCTCGGGGTCGTGCTGGCCGTCGTCGCCCACCAGGATCCACTGGATGTCCGGGAACTGCTCGGCGAGGCGCTCGAGCTGGACCCTCTTGTGCTCCTGACCGGAGCGGAACCAGCGGTCCCTCGTGGGCCCCCAGCTGGTCAGCAGCAGAGCGCCGAGCGGGTAGAGGTTGCGGCCCAGGAAGCGGGTGAGGGTCTGCGCCACGTTCCACGCGCCCGTGGACAGGTACAGCACGGGGGCCTTCGGCTCGAGCTCGGCGATCCGGCGCAGCAGCACGGCGATCCCCGGAGTGGGCGTGCGGGCGTGCTCGTCGATCACGAACGAGTTCCAGGCCGCCAGCAGGGGGCGGGGCAGCGAGGTGACCACCACGGTGTCGTCGATGTCCGAGACCAGGCCGATCCGCGCGCCCGGCTCGCAGATGTACAGGTCCATGACGGCGTGCTCCTCTTGGCCGCCGACGTGGAGGGTGGCGGTCTGCCAGCCGGGCTCCAGCTCGACGTCCAGCACGACGTCGACGACGCCCATCCGGTCCGTGCGCACCGTGGTGCGCAGGTCCCCCACCTGCACCTCCACCTCGGCGTAGGCCATGGGCGGGGCCACGAAGTTGCGCCAGCCGCGCACGCCGTCCGCCACCACCTTCGACAGCCGACGGCCGTTCATGAACTCCTCGTCGGAGGCGATCACCACACGGGAGAGGATCCGCACCCAGCTGGTGCTGCCGTAGCCCGTGAACGCCATGACCGTCGGCACGTTGCCGGCACGCAGCGCGCGGGCGCGGTGCCAACGGTTCCACCCCTCCTGCAGGTGCGTGGCGACGTTCTCCACGGGAGTGGGGTCACCGGAAGGGGCCAGGCGGCCGCGCCGGGGCGCGGGCGTGGGGGCGTCGGAGGCTGCGGGCATGCGCCCAGTATTCCGCACCGCGCGCTCTCAGCGGATCTCGGGGACCAGCGCGGTCAGGCGGTCCAGCATGCGGCCGACCTTGCCGTTCTCGATCGCGGCGGCCACGTGCCCGTCCGCGAACCGCTCGCCGCGCACCAGGTAGGTGAACAGCGTGCCGAGGTCGGCCAGGGACGCCTCGGCGATGCCGGCCTCGCTCACCCGGTCCACGTTTCGCAGGTAGTCGACGTCGATGCCCGCCAGCTCCTGCGCGGCCACGAGGCCGGGGAACACGCGGTCGTCGTAGTCCGGGTAGACGCCGCCGAGGGCGCCGGGCGCGGGGGCGCCGTAGGAGGCGATCGGCCGGGCCTCGGTGCCGTAGCCGGCGGCGAGCAGCTCGCGCAGCGCACGCACGGCGGCCACGCGCTGGGGCGTGGGGGTCTGCGGGCCGGTGAGGGTGGCGTCGTCGTCGGGGGTCGGGAGGGGGTGCTCGGTCATGGCGGCTCCTCTGCTCGGGGGGTCGGCCCCATTGTCTCGCGTGCGGTCCGGCGTGTCCGGACCCCCGCCTAGGCTCGGGGCATGAGCCCAGCCCTGCCCCGCCCCGCCGAGCTCCGCGCGATCGCCCTCGACGCCGCCCGCGCGGTCGTCGGCGACCTCGCCGCCGCCTTCCGCTCCCCCACCGCCATCGGGCCCGAGGCCAAGACCACGCACCACGACCTCGTCACCGTGCACGACCGACACACCGAGGCCCGGCTCGTCGCCGCGCTCACGACGGCGGTCCCCGGCTCCGGCGTGCTCGGCGAGGAGCTCGGGGCGCAGGCCGGCACCGGTGAGGCCGCCCGGCTGACCTGGATCGTCGACCCCATCGACGGCACCTCCAACTTCACACACGGCTTCGCGATGTTCTCGGTGTCCCTGGCCGCCGAGGTCGACGGCGAGGTGGTGGCCGGCGTCGTGCTGGACCCCGTGGGCCGGCTGGCGTTCTCCGCCGACGAGGACGGCGCCTACCTCACCCGCGGCGACGGGCCGGAGCGCCCGCTGGCCGAGGTCGCCCGGCCGGCGCCGGCCGGCGGCGAGCGCGCCCAGAACCTCGTGACCTCCTACCCGGCGGGCGAAGCGATCGCGCGCGAGGGCGAGGACGCGCTGCGCCGCTTCGGGCGGCTCGTGACCGCCCACGCGACCGTGCGCCGCACCGTCTCCGGCGCCCTCGAGCTCGCCCACACGGCGGCGGGCTGGGCCGACGCCGCGCTGTACGTGGACACCAAGCCCTGGGACGTCGCGGCAGGGCAGCTGATCCTGCGCCGCGCCGGGGGCAGGTGGCTCACACCGGACCCGGCCGCGCCGTCGTCGGGCCGGCTCGTCGACGACGGCCCGCGCGCCCACACGTGCCCGTTCGCGCTCGCCGTCGCCCCGGGCCGCGAGGCGCCGACGACGGCGGCGGTGCTGGGTGACATCGTCGCCTCGCGGGCGACCGACCATGTATAGAGTGGATGTGAGCCCGATCTCAGCGCCGCGCCCGACGGCGCCCGTCCCGGCATGCCAGGAGGCCCCGATGACCCAGCAGCACCATGACACCGCCGACGCCCCGTCGATGCAGCGCCCCGATCCGGTCGCGGAGCCCGGGGACCACCTGATGTTCGAGCACCCGGACGGTGAGGCCGTCCTGGTGCTGGACGAGGACCAGGTCTGGCGACTGCTGCGCCGTGTGCGCCACGCGCGCCTCGGGCTGGCCGTGGACGGGCGGCCGGACATCGTGCCGGTGAACGTGCGGGCCCACGACGGCGCCATCTACTTCCGCACCGCGCCCGGCTCGAAGCTCGCCGAGCTCACGGTGAACCCGCGCGTCGTGGTGCAGGCCGACGGGATCCTGGCCGACCAGGCCTGGTCCGTGCTCGTGCACGGCACCGCGCGACGCCTGGACACGGAGGCGGAGATCGCGGAGGCCGAGTCCCTCGGCATCGAGCCGTGGGTGCCGACGCTGAAGGACTTCTACGTCCGCGTGGACGTCCAGCGCGTGTCCGGCCGCCACTTCGTGTTCGGCCCGCACCCCGAGCGCAACGAGTCCCAGACCGACTGAGCCGGTGACCGGGCCGGGAAGGCTCAGGGACGCGCCGGGGGCTGCGCGCCGTCGCCGCCCGCCGGGGGCTGCCCGCCGCCGGGACCGCCCATCCCGCCCTGCTCCTGCTCGGTGGTGGTGTCGATCGGGACGTCGATGGTGATGGCGAAGCCCTTGTCCACGGAGCCCGTGATCTGCGGCAGCTGTGTCTCGTAGCCGTCCGAGAAGACGTTGTCCGTCTCGAGGCTGACCTTGGCGAAGTTCTCCGTGGACCCGTCGTAGGCCGAGGTGGCGTAGACCTGTGAGGACTGCTCCGCGGGCATGGCGATCTGGGAGGTGAGGACGTTGTTCGTCGCGTCCGTGATGGACGCCTTGTCCGGGAACACCTCGAAGTGCAGGTGGGGCCACCGGCCGGCGTAGCAGCCGGGCCACACCGTGGTGAAGGTGACCGTGCCGTCGTCGCCCACCACCTGGACGCCGCGCAGGTAGGTCTCCTCCGTGATGCCGTCCGAGTACATCGAGTAGCGGCCCTGCGCGTCGGCGTGCCAGAGGTATACGGCGGCGCCGGTCATGGCGGCGTCGCCGTTGGTCATGTCGATCACGTTCATCGTCACCGTGAGCGGGACACCCTCGGCGACGGTGCCCGCCGGGTGGCGGGCCGCGTCGAGAGGCCAGCATGGCAACGAACGCCAGACGTTTCCGTGAGATCGGCGGGATGGTTCCAGGACGTCTTCTGGGAGGTTTCTGACACGGCCGGGACGCCCGCAACCGCCCCGGCGCCGTCGACATGGAGGGCCATGTCCCTGGTGACCGGGTCGGTCCGCGCGTGCCCTCGGCCCGGCTCCCTTGACGCCCGAGTCCGGCTTCTTCGCCACGGAGACAGCTCCGTGGCCGTGGTCCACCTCGTCACCGCACTGCGCACGCACCGCCCGCAACTCGAGTTCCCACAGGTGCACGCCAACCCCACCCCGGGCGGCCTTGCGCCACCGCGCTCGTGGCACGAGTGTTGAACGTCGGGCTGCCGCCGGGGCGGGGCAGGACTACGAGCCGCTCGAGGCCCGCGGCCCCCGCTGAGCCGCGCCGGGCCGCCTCAGACCTCCGGGGCCTCCCCCAGGTGGCTCGGCGCCCACATCGCCAGGCGGGTCTGCACCACGACGACGTTCGGCCCGTCCGCCTGGAACGCGCGCTCGAGCGCGCCGCGCACGTCCTCCACTCGCACCGTCTCGGCGGGCACGCCGAAGGAGGCGGCGAGGGCCTGGAAGTCCGGCCGGTCGAGCTCGGTGGCCGTGGCCTTACCGAACGCGCCCTCCATGTACTCGCGCAGGATGCCGTATCCGCCGTCGTCGATGATCAGCCACGTCACCGCCGCGCCGTGCTGCCTGGCGGCCGCGAGCTCGGCGATGGAGTACATCGCCGAGCCGTCGCCGGCGACGGCGAGCACGCGCCCGTCGATCCCGGTGCGACCCTGGTGGGCCAGGCCCACCGCGCCGCCGAACGCGGCCGGGAACCCGTAGCCGAGCCCCCCGGCGCCCTGCGCCGAGTGGAACTCGCCGTCCTGCGCGTCCCAGCAGTTCCACGCCCAGTAGGCGGCGATGGTCATGTCCCAGTACGTCTGCATGGTCGACGGGACGGCGGCGCGGATGTCCGCCAGGAGCCGGCGCTCCACGCCGAGGTCCTGGGCGTCGAGGCGGGCCGCGATGCGCGCGTTGACATCGGCGACCACCTCGGCCGGGGTGCGGCCGTGCCAGACGGTGGCGTCCTGCGCCACCGAGCCCGACTCGCGCAGCGCCGCGGCGAGTGCCTCGAGCGCCTGGCCGGCGTCGGACCGCACACCCAGCGTGGGGTGGTTGGTCTCCAGCACGCGTGGCTCCGCGTCCACCTGGATGAGGCGGCCGCGCGGCTCGAGCGTGAAGTAGTTCGAGGTGACCTCGCCGAGCGAGGAGCCCACCACGAGCAGCACCTCCGCGTCCTCGAGCAGGTCCGTGACGAGGCGGTCCTCCACCCAACCGCCGAGGCTGAGCGGGTGCTCCCACGGGAAGGCGGTGTTGCCACCCGGCGAGCAGACCACGGGTGCCTGGAGCAGCTCCGCGACCTCCCGCAGGCTCGCCATTGCGGCCCGGCCGGAGCGACGCACACCGCCGCCGGCCACGATCGCCACCCGCCCGGCCCCGCGCAGCCAGCGCACGGACTCGGCCACGAGCTCGGCGCGCGGCGGGTGGTCGTAGGGCACGGCCAGGGCGTCCTCGACCGGGGGCACCATGACCTCGCCGAGCAGCACGTCCTGCGGGATCTCGACCCACACCGGCCCCTGCGGCACGGTGATGGCCTCGGCCCACGCGTCCTGGATGGCGGACGGGATGCCGGAGGCGTGGTGGACCGTGAACTGGGCCTTGGTGACGTTGCGGGCCGAGGCCTTCTGGTCGTCCAGCTGGTGCAGCATGCCCTTGCGCCGGGCACCGAGCCCGGACAGCGGGATCTGCGAGGCGATCACGAGCATCGGCACGCCCGTGGCGTACGCCTCCTGCAGGCCGGCCAGCGAGGTGAGCGCGCCCGGGCCGGTGGACAGGAACAGGACGCCGACCTCGCCGGTAGCCCGGGCGTATCCGTCCGCGGCGAAGGCGGCGTTGTTCTCCACGCGGTTCGAGACGAACTCCAGCGGGGAGCGGGACAGGGCGTCGAAGAGGCCGAGGGCGTGCTGGCCCGGGATGCCGAAGACCGTCCGTGCACCCAGGGCGTGGAGCGTCTCGACGGCGAGGTCGCCGCCGTTGCGCCGCGGGGCCGCCGTCGTCGTCTGCTCGTCGCTCATCGGCCCGGCTCCTCACCGGCGGCCGCGCGGGTGGCGCGGCGGTCGGCCATCAGGGAGATGAGGTCATAGGCCACATGGGAGGCGGCGACGCCGGTCAGCTCGGCGTGGTCGTAGGCCGGGGCCACCTCCACCAGGTCCGCGCCCACGATGTCCAGCCCGCGCAGCCCACGCAGGATCTCGAGCAGCTCGCGGCTCGTGATGCCGCCGGCCTCGGGGGTTCCGGTGCCCGGGGCGTGCGCGGGGTCGAGGACGTCGATGTCCACCGAGATGTAGAGCGGCCGGCCCCCGATGCGCTGGCGCAGCTGGTCCACGATCTCGTCCACGCCCTGACGGAACACATCCGAGGAGGTGACGATGCCGAAGCCCATGCGGTGGTCGTCGTCGAGGTCCTTCTTGCCGTAGAGCGGACCGCGGGTGCCCACATGCGAGATGGCCTCGGTGTCCAGGATCCCCTCCTCCACGGCCCGGCGGAACGGCGTGCCGTGGGTGTACTCGGCGCCGAAGTAGGTGTCCCACGTGTCCAGGTGGGCGTCGAAGTGCAGCAGGGCCACGGGCTCACCCGCCCGGGCGGAGGCGGCGCGCAGCAGTGGCAGCGCGATGGTGTGGTCGCCGCCGATGGTCATGAGCGAGGAGCCGTCCTCGGTGAGGTCCATCGCGTCCTGCTGGATCGCCTCGATGGCCTCGCCGATGTTGAACGGGTTCACCGCCATGTCCCCGGCGTCCACCACCTGGGCCTGCGCGAAGGGCGAGGTGTCCGTGGCGGGGTTGTAGGGGCGCAGCAGCCGCGAGGACTGCCGCACGTGGCCGGACCCGAAGCGTGCACCGGGGCGGTAGGAGACGCCGGCGTCGAACGGCACGCCGACCACCTTGATCTCCGGGGCGACGCCGGCCGCGGCCGCCTCGTCCAGGCGCGGCAGCAGGGCGTAGGTGGGGGCGCCGCCGTAGCGGGGCACGAGGGCGGAGTTCACGGGGCCGAGGCGGCCGTTGTCCTCGACGCGGGGGATCTCGAGCATCTGGGATGTCCTCTCTGGGCGGTTCGATTCGGTCTGGTCGGTCTGGTCTGTCCGGTGCGGGCGTGCCGCACGGGGTCACGCGTGGCCCACGAGGGTCCACAGCACGACGGCGGGGCGGTCGTCCGGATTGGCCCACGAGTGAGGCTCGCGCCCGGGGAGGGTGACGGTGTCCCCCTCCTCCAACAGGTGCACGGCCTCGGTGGTCCGCAGCTCGAGGCGGCCGGTGACCACGTGCACCGCCTCCACGCGGCAGTCCACGGTGTACAGCTCCGCCTCCCCGCGGCCGCGCGGCGCGATGTCAGCGCGCAGGATCTGCAGGTCACGACTGCCGCGCGGAGTGATCAGGCGCTCGCGGATGCCCTCGCCGCCGAGGCTGACCGCGGGGGCGTCGGCGAGGCGCACGACCGTCACCTCGGGCGCGTCCAGGACGTCGCCCGGGCTCGCACCGAGCACCTGGCACAGGGTCACGAGCGTGCTCACGGACGGGCTGGTCAGGTCCCGCTCGAGGCGGGAGAGGAAGCCCTTGCTGACGCCGGCCGCCTCGGCCAGCTGGGCCACGGTGAGCCGCCGCGCCTCGCGCAGCGCGCGCAGCCGGCGGCCGATCAGCGCCTGGCCCGGCGCGGTCTCGAGCGGGAGGGCCTTCATCGCGTTCCTTCCTCGCGTCGTGCGACGTCGCGATGTCATCCTGCATGACATGTTGCCTGCGATGCAACATGTGTTTACCGTAGACCCAGATCGTGTGATCGGCAACACGCCGATCTCTCCTGTCCCGCCCGCGGCGCCCCCGCATCCCGGCGCCCTGGATCCCCTCGCCCCAAGGACCACCCGTGACCCTCAACCTGACCATCGTCGCCGTCTACCTGGTCGGCATGCTCGCCTTCGGCTGGTGGGGCAAGACCCGCGCCGCCAGCTCGGAGGACTACCTCGTGGCGGGCCGCCGCCTCGGGCCGGTGCTGTTCACCGGCACCATGGCCGCCGTCGTGCTCGGCGGCGCCGCCACCGTGGGCGGCGTCGGCCTGGGGTACGAGTTCGGGCTCTCCGGCGCGTGGCTCGTGGCCGCCATCGGCGTCGGCGTGCTCATCCTGTCGGTGGCGTTCGCCCCGATCCTGGCCCGTCTGAAGATCTACACCGTCTCGCAGATGCTCCGCCTGCGGTACGGCCGTGGCGGGGCCTCCCACGCCTCCTCCTTCGTGATGCTCGCCTACACGCTCATGCTCGCCGCCACCTCCACGGGCGCCTACGCGTCGATCTTCGTGGTGCTCTTCGGCTGGGACCGCTGGCTGTCCGTCCTGGTGGGCGGCGGCATCGTGCTGGCCTACTCCGTGCTCGGCGGCATGTGGTCCATCACCCTGGCCGACATGGCGCAGTTCCTCATCATGACCATCGGCCTGTTCGCCCTCATGCTCCCCCTCTCCCTGGCCAACGCCGGCGGCTGGAGTGCCTTGAAGGAGCGCCTGGGCGCCGAGTTCTTCAGCTGGGACGGGATCGGCGTGCAGTCGATCGTCACCTACTTCGTGATCTACACCCTCGGCCTGCTGATCGGCCAGGACGTCTGGCAGCGCGTGTTCACGGCCCGCTCCCCGCGTGTGGCCCAGATCGGCGGCGCCACCGCGGGGCTGTACTGCATCGTGTACGGCGTCGCCGGCGCGCTGATCGGCATGGCCGCGCGCACGGTGACCGCGGACATCGCCACCACGGACGACGTGTTCGCGTGGGTCGCCCAGAACCTGCTGCCCGTCGGCGTGGGCGGTGTGGCCCTGGCGGCCGCCGTCGCGGCCATGATGTCCACCGCCTCGGGGGCGATCATCGCGGCCTCGACCGTGATGCGCACCGACATCCTGCCCATCTTCCGTGGTGAGGCCACCGCCTCCGAGGACGGCGCCACCGCCGAGGACGAGATCCCGGAGACCGCGGCGGAGCTCGCCTCGAACCGCGGCTGGGTGCTGCTGCTCGGCGCCGTCGTGCTGGGGCTGGCGATCGTCGTCCCGAACGTGGTGGCGGCCCTGACCATCGCGTACGACATCCTTGTGGGCGGCCTGTTCGTTGCGATCGTCGGCGGCCTCGTGTGGCAGCGCGGCACCGGCACGGCGGCCCTGTGGTCCATGGTGGTCGGGACGGTGGGCACCCTCGGCACCATGGGCTGGCTCGAGCTGAACGCGGCCGAGCCCTTCGAGGGTGTTTTCGCGAACGAGCCGATCTACGTCGGTCTGGCCGCCTCCGCCGTCGTGTACGTCCTCCTCAGCCTGATGACCCGGCCCACCGACCCCGCGGTCCTCGAGGCCTGGCGGGTGCGCTCCCGCCACGGCGTCGACCCCGCGGTCCGAGCGCAGGTCTGACCGACGCTCCCGGGGCCCGTGATCCTCCGACGCCCACACGATGGCCGAGGCCACGTGGTGCGGCGGGCGGCGGCGGGCGACCCTTCCCCCGGGCTCCCCCCGGCCCCTAGTGTCTCCGTACAGCCTGAGACCGGGACTCCCACTCGGGTTCGCCCCGTCTCTCGCCCCGTCGGGGCCTCGCTGGAGACAGAAAGGCAGCAGTTCTCATGACTACCAAGAACCGCGCCGTGGCATTCCACGGCATCAAGGACGTGCGCGTCGACGAGCTGGACTTCCCCAAGCTGGAGATGCCCGACGGCTCCGCCGCCCCGCACGGCGTCATCCTCAAGATCGTCGCCACCAACATCTGCGGCAGCGACCTGCACATCTACCGCGGCTCCTTCCCCGTGCCCGACGGCATGGTGCTGGGTCACGAGATGACCGGCCAGGTGCTGGAGGTCGGCAGCGACGTCCAGTTCCTGCAGGAGGGCGACCTCGTCTCCGTGCCGTTCAACGTGGCCTGCGGCCGCTGCCGCAACTGCCGCGCCGGCCGCACCGAGGTGTGTGAGACCGCCAACCCGGAGCAGGCGTGCGCCGCCTACGGCTTCAATCTGGGCGACTTCCAGGGCGGACAGGCCGAGTACCTGTTCGTGCCGTACGCCGACTTCCAGCTGCTGCGCTTCCCGGACCAGGAGCAGGCGATGGAGAAGATCCTGGATCTGGCCGTGCTCTCGGACATCCTCCCCACGGCGTTCCACGGTCTCATGTCGGCCGGCGCCAAGCCCGGCTCCACCGTCTACATCGCCGGCGCCGGCCCTGTGGGCCGGTGCGCCGCGGCCGCCGCTCGGCTGCTGGGCGCCTCGTGCATCATCGTGGGCGATCAAGACGCCTCGCGGCTGGAGCTGGTGCGCAAGCACGGCTGCGAGACCATCGACCTCTCCACCACGGAGAACCTGCAGGACGCCGTGAACGACATCCTCGGCGAGCCGATGGTGGACTGCGCGGTGGACTGCGTCGGCTCCGAGGCCCATGGCCTGGGCTCCGCGTCTGATGAGATGCAGCCGATCGCCGCCGTGAACCAGGTCCTGGACGTCACCCGTCCGGGCGGCGCCACGGGCATCATCGGCATCTACGGGCCGGACCCGATCGCGGAGACGAAGGCCGAGCAGGAGGGCACCTTCCCGGTGGACTTCGGCAAGGCCTGGATCAAGTCGCCCCACATCATCGGCGGGCAGGCGCCCATCATGCGCTACAACCGCCAGCTGATGATGTCGATCCTGTGGGACCGGATGCCGTACCTGACGGAGTTGGTCAACCCGCGCGTGATCACCCTGGACGAGGCTCCCCAGGCCTATGCGGAGTTCGACCAGGGCTCCGTGAACAAGTTCATCATCGACCCCCACGGCATGCTCGCCCGCTGAGCGGTCCGCCTCCGGAGGCACGACGGCGCCCCTCACCTGCCCGCGCAGGTGGGGGGCGCCGTCGTCGTCCGCGGATCAGGCCGCGTGCAGCAGCGTGGCGGTGATCCCGAGGGCCGCCAGGCCCACCACCAGCGCGACCATGCAGGCCACCGACGCCAGGGCCGGCCGGGCCTGCTCCCGCGCGATCCCGTCCGCGTGCGCCACGTAGCGCCGGCGCTGCGTGGCCAGCACGGCCGCCCCGCCGACGGCCGCCACCACCGCAGGCCCGAACGCCCAGGCGCCGACGGCCGGCCACCACCTCAGGAACGTGAGGCTGAGGACGCTCAGCGCCAGGACCGTGCGGCCCCAGCTCATCACGGTGCGCTCGGGCTGCAGCCCCGGGTCGTGATGCAGACGCATCGCCTCAGCCCCGCGGCAGGACGACGGCGAGCATCAGCACCACGACGGCCAGCACGACGCCCCCCGCCAGGACCGGGACGATCAGCGGCAGCGGCAGAGGACGACCGCGGCGCATCGCCCGCTCCACCCGGAGCCAGCGCGCACCCGCGCCCAGGGCGAGCAGCGCCGCCAAGACGAGCAGCACCGTACTGAGCACCACCCGGACCGTCGGCGCGAAGAGGGCGCCGGTGAACGCCTCCACCGCGACCCCGCCGGCCAGCAGCGCCAGCGCCGTCCGGACCCAGGCCAGGAACGTGCGCTCGTTGGCGAGCGTGAACCGGGGGTCCGGCTCCTCCCCGCCCGCCAGGAGGCGGTGCTGCCAGGCCGGCCGGCCGCCGTCGTGGGCGGCGGTCTCGGGGCCGTCGGGGGTCTCTGCTGCGTCCATGCGGCCATGGTAGCGACGGCGTAGACTGGCCGGTCGGGCGCGCCCGGCCGCCGTGGTCCGCGGCGGCGGCGCCCGTCCCCGCCCGACCATCCGATGGAGCCCCATGAGCGCCGCCCACACCGCCACCCCTGCGGCACGCCCCGAGCCGACCCGCGAGCAGGTCCGACGCTGGCGCCGCTACCTCGCCGACGAGATCGCCGAGGGCCAGATCTACCGCGACATCGCCGCCCGCAAGGACGGTGTGGAGCGCGACATCCTGCTCGGCCTCGCCGAGGCCGAGCGCCGCCATGAGCAGCACTGGCGGATTCTTTTGGGCGAGCACGCCGAGAACCCCCCACGCCCCTCCTTCCGTCGCGTCCTGCTGCGCTGGCTCGCACGGATCTTCGGCTCCGTGTTCGTGCTGGCCCTGGCCCAGCGCGCCGAGTCGGACACCCCCTACGAGAAGGACCAGGACGCCCCCGAGGGCATGGCGGCGGACGAGGCCATCCACGAGGAGGTGGTGCGGGGCCTCGCCGCCCGGGGTCGCGAACAGCTGGCCGGCAACTTCCGCGCCGCCGTCTTCGGCATGAACGACGGGCTCGTCTCCAACCTGGCGCTCGTGATGGGCATCGGGGCCACGGGCGTGGACCCGTCCGTGGTGCTGTTCACCGGCGTGGCCGGACTGCTGGCGGGGGCGCTGTCCATGGCGGCCGGCGAGTACGTCTCGGTGCGGTCCCAGCGGGAGCTGCTCGAGGCCTCCTCCCCCACCCAGATCACCCTCGAGGCGGCCCAGCACCTGGACCTGGACCACAACGAGCTCACGCTCGTCTACCTGGCCCGCGGCATGACGCCCGAGGACGCCGAGCACCGCGCGCTCGAGCGCCTCGGCTATCTCACGTGCGACTGCAACCCGCAGTTCTCCGCCCGTCCCGACGGCTCCCAGGGGCCGGTGGACCACTCGGACTCCTTCGCGGAGATCGGCTCGGCGTGGAGCGCCTCCCTGTCCAGCTTCGCGTTCTTCGCCTCCGGCGCACTCATCCCGATCCTGCCGTACATCTTCGGCATGTCCGGGCTGTGGGCCCTGGGCCTGGCGGCGGCGATGGTGGGCGTGGCCCTGCTCTTCACCGGCGGTGTGGTCGGGCTGCTGTCCGGCTCCTCACCGCTGGCTCGGGGCCTGCGCCAGCTCGCGATCGGCTTCGGCGCCGCTGCCGTGACGTACGTGCTCGGCCTGCTCTTCGGCGCGAACGTGGGCTGACGGGCGCCCACCGCCTGCTCCGCCCCGCACAGCACACGGCCCCTGCCCCTCAGGACGAGGGACAGGGGCCGTGGTGCATCCGCCTGCCGGTGCGGAGCGCCGGCATCGGCGCCCCCCACCGCGGGATCAGGCCTGGGCCTGCAGGATCTCCCGCATGAGCTGGGCGGTCTCGGACGGGGTCTTGCCGACCTTCACGCCCGCGGCCTCGAGGGCCTCCTTCTTGGCCTGCGCGGTGCCGGCGGAGCCGGAGACGATGGCGCCGGCGTGGCCCATGGTCTTGCCCTCCGGGGCGGTGAAGCCGGCCACGTAGCCGACGACCGGCTTGGTGACGTTGGCCTTGATGAACTCGGCCGCACGCTCCTCGGCGTCGCCGCCGATCTCGCCGATCATCACGATGGCCTGGGTGTCCGGGTCGGCCTCGAACGCCTCGAGGGCGTCGATGTGGGTGGTGCCGATGATCGGGTCGCCGCCGATGCCGATGGCGGTGGAGAAGCCGAAGTCACGCAGCTCGTACATCATCTGGTAGGTCAGCGTGCCGGACTTGGACACGAGGCCGATGGGGCCGGAGCCGGTGATGGTGGCCGGGGTGATGCCGGCCAGGGCCTCGCCCGGGGTGATGATGCCGGGGCAGTTCGGGCCGATGATGCGGGTCTTCGGCTTCCCGTCCTCGCCGGTCTTCGACTGCGACAGGGCGAAGAACTCGGCGGAGTCCTGCACCGGGATGCCCTCCGTGATGACCACGAGCAGCGGGATCTCGGCCTCGATGGCCTCGATCGCCGCGTCCTTGGCGAAGGCCGGCGGCACGAAGGCCACGGACACGTCCGCGCCGGTCTTCTCCATGGCCTCCTTGACGGTGCCGAAGACGGGCAGCTCGACGGCGTTGCCGTCCTTGTCCTCGTGGGACACGGTGGTGCCGGCCTTGCGGGCGTTCACGCCGCCCACGATGTTCGTGCCGGCCTTGAGCATGAGGCGGGTGTGCTTGGTGCCCTCGCCGCCGGTGATGCCCTGGACGATGACCTTGGAGTCCTTGTTCAGGTAGATCGACATAGCTGTTTCCTCAGTCTTTCCGAACGGTCAGTTCGCGGAGTGGGCGAGCTCGGCGGCCTTGTCGGCGCCCTCGTCCATGGTGGCGGCCAGGGTGACGAGCGGGTGGTTCGCCTCCTGCAGGATGCGGCGGCCCTCCTCCACGGCGTTGCCGTCCAGGCGCACGACCAGCGGCTTGGTGGCGGTGTCACCCAGGATCTCGAGGGCCTTGACGATGCCGTTCGCGACCTGGTCGCACGCGGTGATGCCGCCGAAGACGTTCACGAACACGGACTTGACCTGCTCGTCGCCCAGGATGACGTCGAGGCCGTTGGCCATGACCTCGGCGTTGGCGCCGCCGCCGATGTCCAGGAAGTTGGCCGGCTTCACGCCGCCGTGCTGCTCGCCGGCGTACGCGACGACGTCGAGGGTGGACATCACGAGGCCGGCGCCGTTGCCGATCACGCCGACCTGGCCGTCCAGTTTCACGTAGTTGAGGCCGTTGGCCTTGGCCTTGGCCTCCAGCGGGTCCTCGGTGCGCTCGTCGACGAGGGCGGCGTGGTCCTCGTGGCGGAACGCCGCGTTGTCGTCGAGGGAGACCTTGCCGTCCAGGGCGAGGATCGTGCCGTCGCCGGTCTTCACCAGCGGGTTCACCTCGACGAGGGTGGCGTCCTCCTTCTCGAAGACCTCCCAGAGCTTCTGGATGACCTCGGCGACGTCGGCGCGCAGCTCCTCGGGGAAGCCCGCCTCGGCGACGATCTTCTGGGCGGTCTCGGCGTCGATGCCGGTCAGCGCGGAGACGGGCACCTTGGCGAGGGCCTCGGGGCGCTCCTCGGCCAGCTGCTCGATCTCCATGCCGCCCTCGACCGAGCACATGGCCAGGTAGGTGCGGTTGGCGCGGTCCAGCAGCACGGAGAAGTAGTACTCCTCGGCGATGTCGGCGCCCTGGGCGATCATGACCCGGTGCACGGTGTGGCCCTTGATGTCCATCCCCAGGATGGCCTTGGCGTGCTCGTAGGCCTCGTCGGCCGTCTTGGCGACCTTCACGCCGCCGGCCTTGCCGCGGCCGCCGACCTTCACCTGCGCCTTGACGACGGTGACGCCGCCGATCTTCTCCGCGGCCGCCTTGGCCTCGTCCGGGGTCTGCGCAACGATGCCGGCCAGCACGGGGACGCCGTGCGCCTCGAACAGATCGCGCGCCTGGTACTCATACAGGTCCACGGTGGTGTGTCCTTCTTGGTCGAAGACAGGGTCTGCCGGCCTCGCCCGCGGGCGCGGCCGACGTCGACGCCCCCTCCGTGGCCGGGCCGGGCACGGGGGCACAGCGGGGCGGCGGACGGCGGCGTTCCACGGCTCACTCTAGTCCACACCCCGGAGAGACCGGGGAGTCGGCGGGCCGGTCCCGTCAGCCCTCGACCTTCGTCAGCGGGGCGTAGCGCAGCAGCAGCCGCTTCTGCGCCCCGGTGGCGTCGAAGGTGACGGTCGCGACGGTCTTGTCCCCCGCGCCCGCGACGGCGTCCACACGCCCCTCGCCGAAGGTCGCGTGGGAGACGCGGTCGCCCGGGCTGAGCGCCACGATCTCCTTCTGCGGCTGCACCCGGCTCGGCGCCTTCCCGCGCACCACGGCGGAGGGCACCGTGAGGTCCGCCGGCTCGTCCCCGCGGGTGAGGCGCTGGGGCCGCGCGCCGTCGTCGTCCCGGGACCGCCAGGCCGGTCGCCCGCCGCCGAACCGCCCCGCGTAGCGCGAGGTGCCGGCGCCGGTCAGGCTCAACGACCCGGCCGAGCGCGTGGTGCCCTCCCGCTCCCAGTCGATGAGCGTCTCCGGGATCTCCCCGAGGAACTGGCTGGGCGGGTTGAACTGGTGCTGGCCCCACAGCGAGCGTGCCTCGGCGCGTGTCAGGAACAGGCGACGGCGGGCGCGCGTCAGGCCCACGTAGGCCAGACGGCGCTCCTCCGCGAGCTCCTTCTCGTCCGTCATCGAGCGGGCGTGCGGGAACACCCCGTGCTCCATGCCCGTCAGGAACACCACGGGGAACTCGAGGCCCTTGGCGGTGTGCAGCGTCATGAGCGTGACCTGGCCCTGCTGCTCGGCGAGCGCCTCGCCCTCCACGTCCGGGGCCGTGGGCAGCTGGTCTGCGTCCGCCACGAGCGCCACCTGCTCGAGGAAGTCGGACAGGGTGCCGTCCGGATGCGTCGTCTCGAAGGAGCGGACGACGGCGACGAGCTCGCCGAGGTTGTCCGCGCGGGACTCGTCCTGCACGTCCTCGGACTCGCGGAGGGCGGCCAGCATCCCGGACTGCTCGAGGACGGCCTCCAGGACGGTGGCCGGGCCGGCGGACTCGGCGACCTGGCCGAGGTCGTCCATCATCTGCACGAAGCCGCGGACGGCCTTGAGCGAGCGGGCGGCCATGCCGGGAGCGTTCTCGGCGTCGCGCAGGGCCGCGGAGAACGTGGAGCGGTTCCGCTCGGCCCACGCGGCGACGGCGCCCTCGGCCCGGTCCCCGATGCCCCGCTTGGGCTCGTTGAGGATGCGGCGCACGTTGACGTCGTCGTCGGGGTTGACGATCACCCGCAGGTAGGCGAGCGCGTCCTTGATCTCCTTGCGGTCGTAGAAGCGCGTGCCGCCGATGACCCGGTACGGGATGCCGCGCGTCACCAGCCGCTCCTCGAGCGCACGGGACTGCGCGTTGGTCCGGTAGAACACGGCGACGTCGGCCGGGCGGATCCCGTCCTCGTCCTGCAGCCGGTCGATGGTGGTGGCGATCCACTCCGCCTCGGCGGACTCGTTCTCCGCGGCGTAGCCGACGATCGCGGGGCCCTCCCCCTCGGCCGTCCACAGGCGCTTGGGACGGCGGTCCGGGTTGCGCTCGATCACCGCGTTGGCGGCGTCCAGGATGGTCTGCGTGGAGCGGTAGTTCTGCTCGAG
The DNA here is from genome assembly GCF_052615555.1 of Micrococcus sp. EWR3.9.1. Classification (NCBI taxonomy): domain Bacteria; kingdom Bacillati; phylum Actinomycetota; class Actinomycetes; order Micrococcales; family Micrococcaceae; genus Micrococcus; species Micrococcus sp. EWR3.9.1. The sequence goes on along the minus strand of NZ_JBQXFD010000004.1, from coordinate 35,676 downwards.
CTTGATGGTGACGGCGTCCGTGAAGTCCTGCTCGAACTCGACGATGTTGCGGATGTCCGCGCCGCGGAACGCGTAGATGGACTGGTCCGAGTCGCCGACGACCGTCAGCTCGCCGCCGGGGGTCTCCACGCCCTCGGGGTCACCCGCCGGGCCGGCGAGGAGCCGGATCAGGCGGTACTGGGCGTGGTTGGTGTCCTGGTACTCGTCCACGAGGACGTGGCGGAACCGGCGGCGGTAGTTGTCCAGCACGCGCGGGAACGCCTCGAACATGTGGACCGTCACGCCGATCAGGTCGTCGAAGTCCAGGGCGTTGGCCTGGCGCAGGCGGGCCGTGTAGTCCCGGTAGACGGCGGCGACGGCGCGGCCCCACGGGTCCCCCTCGGCCACGGTGGCGGCGTAGTCGTCCGCCTCCACGAGCTCGTTCTTCAGGGAGCTGATGCGGTTCAGCAGGGCCTTGGGCGCGAAGCGCTTCGGGTCCAGCTCGTGCTGCTTGGCGACGGTGGTGACCAGGCGCAGGCTGTCCGCCGAGTCGTAGATGGTGAACGTGGACTTCAGCCCGATGTTGGCGGCCTCGTTGCGCAGCAGCCGCACGGCGGAGGAGTGGAACGTGGAGATCCACATCCGCTGGGCGGTGGGGCCGATCAGCCCGGCCACGCGCTCGCGCATCTCCGCGGCGGCCTTGTTCGTGAAGGTGATGGCGAGGATCTCGTGCGGCCGCGCCCGTCCGGTGGCGAGCAGCCACGCGATGCGGTGGGTCAGCACCCGGGTCTTGCCCGAGCCGGCGCCCGCCACGATCAGCAGCGGCGCCCCCGTGTGGGTCACCGCGGCTGCCTGCTGCGGGTTGAGCCCCGCCACGAGCGACTCGGGAGTGTGCGTCGGCGCGGCCGGCCGGACGTCCTCGCCCCAGGCCTCGGGGTCCGCGGCCGCGCGCGTGACGGCCGGGGGCACGAGCCCGGGCAGGGCGGTCTCCGGGTCCGCGGGGCGGCGGGTCCGGTCGAGGTTCAGGGGCGTGCGTCCGAGCGCGGAGAAGAGGTCAGCCATGGCGGACCCAGTCTAGGCGCGGCCCCGGACGCGACAGCGGGGCCGCCGTCGTCGCCATCCCCCACCGCGCCGCCCCGCCCCACCCCACCCGCACTTTCGAACGTGATGGGGGGCCTATCTCGCGTTCGAAAGTCCCCATGACCCCGATTTCACGTTCGAAAGTGGGCGGGAATCGACCGGCCCGCTATGGTCTTCTGGGCGTTCCGCGCGATGTGGCGGCGGAGCCCCCTTCCCCCGCCCCGCCACCCCGGAGCCGCCATGTCCACGACGCCGACCCCGCCCGTGTCCCACGGGTCCGCCCCCAGCCGGATGACCTGGATGGACGCCATGCGCGGATTCGCCGTGCTGCTGGTGATGTTCACCCACACCTACACGATGCCGCAGGGGCTCGACGCGACCTTCAGCTCCGTGGCGTTCGCGAACGTGGTGCAGGTGTTCCAGTCGTGGCGGATGCCGATGCTCGTGTTCCTGTCCGGCGTCCTGCTGCCCCGCTCGGTGTCCAAGCCGCTGGGCACGTACTACCGCGGCAAGGCGGAGCGGATCCTGTGGCCGTTCCTCGTCTGGATGGTCGTCCTGGCGCTGGCCACGGGCAAGCCCGGATCCCTGCTGTCCGTCGAGTTCTGGCGCGGCGGCGCGTGGCACCTGTGGTTCCTGTGGGTGCTCATGCTCTGCTACCTCATCGGCCCGGTGATCCGTCGCGTCCCGGCGCTGGTGGTCGCGGCCGTCCTCTTCGTGCTGCTCCTCGAGTTCGTCAGCGGCCCCCGCGACTGGGTGCGTCCCCTGTACTGGGGCGTGTACTTCTTCCTCGGTGCCGCCTCCGCGCGACTGCTCCCCCGGATCCGCACGGCGCCGGCCGCCCTGGGCGTGATCGCGGTGATCCTCATGGTGCTCACCGTGACGGCCACGCGCACCGGCGCGCTCGTGGTGGCGGAGCGCCAGCCCTGGTCCGTGTTCGCCGCGCTGCCGGGGATCCTCGTGGTGCTGTGGCTCGGCCCGCGCCTGCCCCGTCTGCCGTTCCTCGAGTTCTGCGGCCGCCGCTCGATGGTCCTCTACGTCGCCCACATGCCGGTGCTGATCCTGGCGGTGGCGGCCTTCCGCGACCTCGCCGCGGTCCGCCCGGTCGACTTCTACGTGGCCATCGCGTCGTTCACGTTCCTCGTCCCGCTCGCCCTCGCGCTCGGCTACCGACGGGTTCGCTGGCTCTTCGAATTCCCGACGGCGGGACGCGTCCGGGCGCGTCCTCGCACCCGGGCCACGGTCCCGGGAGCGGCGGACGCCGTGCCGGCACAGACCGCCGAGCCCGCCTCGACGACGGCGCCCCTGCCGGTCGTCGAGCCGGCGTCCCCGCCGCAGCCCGCCGCGGGGCCGACCCCGGCCGCCGAGCCGGCGGCCGGCGCACCCGCCCGGGTCCGGGCCCCCCGCCCGCGGCCTCGCCACGCGGACTGAGCAGCCCCGGCCCCGACCCCGCCACCCCGGCATCCCCGCCACCCCCGCACTTTCGAACGTGACGGAGGGCCTGTCTCGCGTTCGAAAGTCCCCATGACCCCGATCTCACGTTCGAAAGTGGGCTGGACGAAGCGGAGCCGGACCGGGACCGGACCGGCTCGGCCGGTCTGGGAGGATGGACCGCGGAGGTGCCCCGTGTCCCAGAAGTCCCGCAAGTCCCGTCCGCGCCCGTCGCGGCCCGCCGCGCGCCCGGTCGCCGAGTCCCCGCGCTCCCGTCCCACGCTGCGGGACGTCAACGTCCGTGAGGACCTCGCCGCGGCCGCTGAGCGCGAGGGCAGCCCGGCGATCCCGGTGAGCGCGCTGATCGTGACCACCCTGCTCGTGGGCGCGTACCTCCATCTGCTGGTGCTGCAGCAGATGACCCAGCTCAGCGGCGGCCTGGCGATGCCGGACTCCCTGCTGTTCTACGGGCAGGACCACATCCGCGCGCTCTCCGCGGTCATGGACGAGGACGCCCGCGGCCAGCTGAACTGGGTGCACAAGACGGCCGGCGTGATCTTCCCGATCGCCGTGGCACTGACGGTCACCGCGGTCGGCGCATGGCGCCTGCGTCCCGTCGGCGCCAAGTGGGCCGTCTTCGGGCTGGGCGTGCTGTTCGCGGTCGTGGACATCTGCGAGAACATCGCGATCGAGCAGGCGATCGCCGCCGGCGGCCCGGGCACCGGCCTGGCCGCCGCCCTGACGCTGACCCGCTGGGTCCTGCTGGCGCTGCTCGCGCTGGCGGTGGCCGTGATGCTGTGGGCCGGGCGGCGCCGTCGTGGTCGCGCCGCGCGGGTGGCCTGAAAGGCTCGGCTAGACTCGCTCACCGGACCGGCGCGCGCGACGCGCGGTCCGCGCCCCAGTAGCTCAGTTGGATAGAGCGACCCTCTCCTAAAGGGTAGGCCGTCGGTTCGATTCCGGCCTGGGGCACCCGGGTGACCGGTCCGGCCGCCGCCTCATTCCGCGTCGGCGAACTGCGTGGTGTAGAGCTCCGCGTACCGCCCGCCCGCCGCGAGCAGCTCGGCGTGCGTGCCGCGCTCCACGATCCGCCCGGCCTCGACCACGAGGATCTCGTCCGCGCTGCGCACGGTGGAGAGCCGGTGCGCGATCACGATCGCGGTCCGCCCGGCCAGCGCCTCCCCCAGCGCCTCCTGGATGGCGCGCTCGTTGGTGGAGTCCAGCGCCGCCGTCGCCTCGTCCAGCACCACGACGCGCGGGGCCGCCAGCAGCAGCCGCGCGATCGTCATCCGCTGCCGCTCGCCGCCGGAGAGGCGGTAGCCGCGCTCGCCGACCACGGTGTCCAGCCCGTCCGGCAGCGCCTCGACCACGGGGCGCAGGCGGGCGCGCTCCACGGCGTCCCACAGCTCCTCATCCGTCGCATCGGGGCGGGCCAGCGCCAGGTTGGCGCGCACGGTCTCGTGGAAGAGGTGCCCGTCCTGGGTCACCATGCCCACGGCCCGCTGCAGGTCCGCGAACGCGAGGTCCCGCACGTCCACGCCGCCGATCTCGACGGCGCCGGAGGTGACGTCGTGCAGGCGGGTGACGAGCGAGGCGATGGTGGACTTGCCCGCACCCGAGGAGCCGACGAGGGCCACCGTGGCCCCGGCCGGCACGGTCACGTCGATCCCGTGCAGCACCTCCTCGTCGCCGCGCGTGTCCAGCACGGCGACCTCCTCGAGGGAGGCCAGGGACACCTGCTCCGCGGTGGGGTAGGCGAAGCGCACGTCCCGCAGCCGCACGGACAGGGGCCCCTCCGGCAGGGCCGCGGGCCGCGCGGGCTCCGTGATGAGGGGTTCCAGGTCCAGGACCTCGAACACGCGCTCGAAGCTCACGAGCGCGCTCATGATCTCCACGCGGGCGTTCGCCAGCGCGGTCAGGGGCGCGTAGAGGCGGGTCAGCAGCAGGGCGAGGGTGACGACGTCGCCGGCGTCGAGGGTGCCCGCGATCGCCTGGAGCCCGCCCACGCCGTACACGGCCGCGAGCGCGAGCGCGGAGACCAGGGTGAGCAGCGTGGTGAAGACGGTCTGGCGCACGGAGATGTCCACGCCGGTGGCGCGCACGCGGTCCGCGCGGCGGGCGAACTCGGCGGACTCGGCGGCGGGGCGGCCGAAGAGCTTGATGAGCGTGGCGCCGGGAGCGGAGAACCGCTCGGTCATCTGGTCGCCCATGGCCGCGTTGTGCCCGGCCCGTTCGCGGGACAGGCCCGCCAGCTTCGAGCCGACCGCCCGGGCCGGCAGCAGGAACAGCGGCAGCATCACGAGGGACAGGACGGTGACCTGCCAGCTGGTGGCCACCATCACGCCCAGGGTCAGCGCGACGGACACCACGTTCGCGACGACGCCGGAGAGCGTCCGCGAGATCGCCGACTGCGCCCCGATCACGTCGTTGTTCAGGCGCGAGACGAGCGCGCCGGTGCGGGTGCGCTGGAAGAACGCCACCGGCATGCGCTGCACGTGGTCGAACACGGCGGTGCGCAGGTCGTAGATGACCTGTTCCCCCAGCCCGGCGGAGAGCCACTTGGTGAACACGGACAGCGCCGCGTCGAGCACCGCCACGAGGGCGATCAGCAGGGCCAGCCGCACCACGAGCCCGCGGTCCGCGCCACCGGTGATCGCGTTGACGACGTCGCCGGCCAGCACCGGCGAGGCCACGCCGAGCACCGCGCCCACGATGGACGCCGCGACGAACACGATCAGGCGGGTGCGGTACCGGCCCGCGAACGCGATGGTCCGGCGCACCGTGCCGCGGGCGAGGCTCTGCTGGGCGTCGGACTGCCCGCGGGTCATCCGCATCATGGACATCCGTGCCGCCGACTCCATGCTCATGGGCCCCTCCGCTCTCTCGACCGTTGGAGAGTCTAGGAACCGCCGGGCACGGGCGGGCACGATTCCGCTTCCGGCGTCAGGCCGCCAGGCGCAGGTAGTCCCGCCACGCTTCGGCGGGCCGCTCCAGCTCGCGGATCCGCCACTGGGCCCCGCGCGGGCGCACCGGCTCCACCCGCAGCCGCCAGCCCAGGGCCTCGAGCGAGCGGTCCGCCTTCGCCCCGTTGCAGCGCAGGCAGCAGGCCACGAGGTTCTCCCACGTGTTCTCGCCGCCCCGCGAGCGCGGCCGCACGTGGTCCACGGTGGTGGCGTGGGCGCCGCAGTAGGCGCAGCGGTGTCCGTCCCGCCGCAGCACGCCCTTGCGGGAGACCGGGGCCGCATCCGTGTGGGGCACCCGGATGTACTGGTGCAGCAGGATCACGAGGGGCCGGCCCCACGCGCGGGTGGGGCTGCGCATCGGGTCACCGGCGTCCTCGAGCACGCTCGCCTTGCCGGTGGCCACGAGCAGCAGCGCCCGGCGGTCGGAGACGACCGAGAGGGGTTCGTAGCCGGCGTTGAGGACGAGTGTGCGCATCGGGGGCCTCGGAAGCGTGGGGACACAGGGGCGTCGTGTCTCCACGCTAGACGCGGGTGCATCGGCGCGCCACGTGTCGCCTGCGGCGGCGGAAGAGGTTCACCGGCCCGTCACCGGGCCATCACGCCCCCGTCACGCACGACGGCGGCGCACCGCGTCTCAGCCGTCGAGACGCTCGACCCACACGTGCGCGGCCGTGGCCTCGGCGAGCTCGAGGGCCCCGCCGTCCGCGGCCGCGCCGTTCTCCGCCTCGCCCTCGACTCGGATGTACCCGGCGTCGCGGGCGGCCTGGGCACGCACCACGCGGCCCGGGGTGACGCCGGCGCCGGCCAGCTGGGCCAGCAGGTCGGGGTCGGTCTGCACACCCTCGGCCAGCCCGCGGACGCGGAACCGGCCGGCGGTGGCGGCCTCCTCGGAGAGCCGGGTGCCCGCCAGGCCCATGTCGCGGCTCCAGTCCTCGGCGGAGGCCTGCTCGGGCCGGGGCGGGATCGGGGTGCCGTAGGGGGTCTCGGTGGGGTTCTCCAGCAGCGTGAGCAGGCGACGCTCCACCTGGTCGCTCATCACGTGCTCCCAGCGGCAGGCCTCCTCGTGGACGAGCTCCCACTCGAGGCCGATCACGTCCGCGAGCAGGCGCTCGGCCAGGCGGTGCTTGCGCAGCACGGACACGGCCCGTTCACGGCCCGCCACGGTCAGCTCCAGCCGGCGGTCCATGCCCACGTGCACCAGCCCGTCCCGCTCCATGCGGGCCACGGTCTGGGAGACGGTGGGGCCGGAGTGCTCCAGTCGCTCGACGATGCGGGCGCGCAGCGGGGGGATGCCCTCCTCCTCGAGCTCGAGGATCGTGCGCAGGTACATCTCGGTGGTGTCGATCAGATCCGTCATGGCGCGTCCTCTTCCCTCGGGCTCTTCGTCCCGGACATCCTAGCGAGGCGTGAGTCACGTGGAGGGCCGGTGGTCCCGGGCGCGGGAGAATGGGCACGACCCGCGACCCCGAAGCGTCAGGAGCACGCATGACCTCCCCCGCCGAGATCACCATCCCCCAGGACCTGCTGCCGGCCGACGGCCGCTTCGGCGCCGGCCCGTCCAAGGTCCGCCCCGAGCAGCTGAGCGCGCTCCAGGACGCGGCCGGGCTGCTCGGCACCTCGCACCGCCAGAAGCCGGTCAAGGACCTCGTGGCGCGCGTCCGGTCCGGCGTCGCCGAGCTGTTCTCGGCGCCGGAGGGCTACGAGGTGATCCTCGGCGTCGGCGGCTCCACCGCGTTCTGGGACGCGGCCGCCTTCAGCCTGGTCCGCGAGCGCGCCCAGCATCTGAGCTTCGGCGAGTTCGGCTCGAAGTTCGCCAAGGCCACCGACCAGGCGCCGTTCCTGGCGCCGTCGGACATCCGCACCTCCGAGCCGGGCACCCGCCCCGAGCCGGAGGCCGTGGCCGGGGTCGACGTGTACGCGTGGCCGCACAACGAGACCTCCACCGGCGTGGTGGCGCCCGTCGTCCGCCCCGCGGGCATCGACGAGGACGCCCTGGTCGTCGTCGACGCCACCTCGGCCGCGGGCGGCCTGCCGGTGGACGTGTCCGAGGCGGACGTGTACTACTTCGCGCCGCAGAAGAACTTCGCGTCCGACGGCGGTCTGTGGCTCGCGCTGTTCTCCCCGCGGGCCCTGGCGCGGGTCGCGGAGATCAAGGAGTCCGGCCGCTGGATCCCGGCGTTCCTGGACCTGGCCACGGCCGTGGAGAACTCCCTCAAGGACCAGACCTACAACACGCCCGCGCTGGCCACGCTCGTCATGCTGGACGCGCAGCTGCGCTGGATGAACGGCCAGGGCGGGCTGGACGCGATGACCGCCCGCACCGCCGACTCCTCCTCGCGCGTGTACGCGTGGGCCGAGGCGTCGTCGTTCGCCACGCCCTTTGTGGCCCGGTCCGAGGACCGCTCCGCCGTGGTCTGCACCGTCGACTTCTCCGACGACGTCGACGCGGCGGCGGTCGCCCAGGCCCTGCGCGCGAACGGCGTGGTGGACGTGGAGCCCTACCGCAAGCTCGGCCGGAACCAGCTGCGGATCGCGACCTTCGCCGCGACCGAGCCCGAGGACGTCGCGGCGCTGCTGCGCTGCATCGACCACGTGGTCGAGCGCCTGGCCTGAGCCGTCCCCGGACGGGGACACGGGCCCGCGGGGGACTCCACCGCGGGCCCGTTGCGTGTCCGCCCCGGCGGGTCAGCCGGGGCGCGCCGTCTCAGCCGCGGTCGTCCGGCGCGGTCTCAGGCGCCGGGGCGCCGGGCACACGGCCCTCGGCCACGGCCTTGAGCCGCTCGCGCTCCTCCTCGTTCACGCGCTCGGCGTACGGCACCCACGGGGGCGCCACGAGCGCACCCTCCCCCGCCATGAGGCCGGTCTCGCACACGGTGACCTGCTTGGCGCGTGGGGCCCGGGCGATCGTCACGTACCAGAGCCAGCCCGCGTAGCCGGGCATGCGGCACGCGAAGCGGTGCGTCAGGAGCCGGTCGTCGTCCACGAGCACGTCCACGTGCTCCCCCACCTCGTCCGGGGCGGCCAGCCCGGCCAGCCCCGCGCGGGCGGCGTCCACGGCGGCGGCGAGCAGCTCGTCGCGGCGCGGGGCCCGGCGACGCGCGGGCGGCACGGCCGCCCTCTCCTCCGCGGGCGCGGGCTCGGCGTCGGGGCTCCGGTGGTCGACGCGCGGGGCGTCGTCGTGGGTGGTCATGGCTCAGGCCTCCAGATCGTCGGCGACACGGCGCAGCACCTGCGCCATCTTCTGCGCCTGGGCGCGCTGGGGGTAGCGGCCGCGGCGCAGGCCGTTGGAGGTCTGGTCCAGCCACGTGATGAGGTCCTCCATGAGGACGGCCATCTCGGTGGCGCCGGGTCGGTGGTTGCGGACCACCGAGGGTGCGGCGTCGAGCACGCGCAGCGAGAGCGCCTGCTTGCCGCGGCGGCCCTCGGCCACGCCGAACTCCACGCGGGTGCCTCCGCGCAGCTCGGTCACCCCGGCCGGCAGGGCCGAGGCGGGCACGTGGACCTCCTCGCCCTCGTCCGTCTGGGCGAACCCGAAGCCCTTGGTCGAGTCGTAGAACTTGATGCGCCCGGTGGGCATGTGCGTCACCTGCTCCTCGTCATGTGGGTCCACCGCGTCGGGCCGGCGCCGCAGGGGCGGCCGTGCTCTCGTCTCGGGTCGGCGGGGTCCGGCACCGGCGTGGCGGTGCGCCGCGGCATCGGTGGGACCAGCCTGGCCGTGCGCCCGGAGGGGACGGCGGAGGACGTGGTCGTCAATGACCTCCCAGGATAGCCCGACTAGAGTGGCGGGCATGCCTCGGACCTCCACCCTCCCCGCCTCCGCGCCCGCCGCCGACCCCGCCGATCACCGGGGCGGTCGTGGCGTCGTCCTGGTGCTGGGCGTGGCCGTAACGGCGGTGTCCGCTCTGGCCCTGGTGGCCCTGCTGGTCGCGTACTTCCTGGCGTGGCCGGCGTCCCCGGCGCTGTTCGCGCTCGCGCTGTTCGGCCTGCCCGTCGGCTTCGGCCTGATGCTGCTGCACGTGGTGCTGGGCGCCGTCCGGCGCTCGCGCCCCTGAGCCGTCGGGCCAACGACGCCCCGTGACATCCAGCACCCTTTCAGGGTGTTCCCAGGTCGGGGCGGTTGACTGGGCCCCATGCAGCCTCAGAACCCCGAAGCACGCCTCCTGGTGGTGGACGACGAGCCCAACATCCGCGAGCTGCTCTCCACGTCCCTGCGCTACGCCGGCTTCGAGGTCACGGCCGCGGCCAACGGCCGGGAGGCCCTGGACGCCGCCGAGGAGTTCCAGCCGGACCTGGCCGTGCTGGACGTGATGCTCCCGGACATGGACGGCTTCACCGTGACCCGCCGCCTGCGCTCCGCCGGCCGTCACTTCCCCGTCGTGTTCCTCACCGCGCGGGACGGCACCGAGGACAAGATCACCGGCCTGACGGTCGGCGGTGACGACTACGTGACCAAGCCGTTCTCCCTCGACGAGGTGGTCGCCCGCATCCGCGCCGTGCTGCGCCGCACTGCCTCCCTCGACGACGACGACGCGGCGGTGCTGCGCGTGGACGATCTCGAGCTCGACGACGACGCGCACGAGGTCCGCCGCGGCGGCGAGGTCGTGGAGCTCTCCCCCACCGAGTTCAAGCTGCTGCGCTACCTCATGATGAACCCGAACCGGGTGCTCTCGAAGGCCCAGATCCTGGACCACGTGTGGGAGTACGACTTCAACGGGGACGCCTCGATCGTCGAGTCCTACATCTCCTACCTGCGCCGCAAGATCGACGTCGGCGGCCGCGAGAAGATGATCCACACCAAGCGCGGCGTCGGCTACATGCTCCGCACCGCGGACAAGCGCTGACGTGCGTGCGCGGCTCGACGCCGCGGCGGCCCGCGTCCGCCATCCGCGCGCCTGGCTGAGGGGCGCGTGGCAGGGGCAGTCCCTGCGCACCAAGCTGGTCGTGATGATCGCGGCGCTCATGCTGGCCCTGGTCGCCGTGACCGCCGTGGCGACCGCGGTGCTGTTCCGCCAGGAGGCGGTGCGCCAGCTGGACGAGGACATGGCCGCCAACCGGGACACCGTCTCGATGTACCTGGCCAACGTCGCCCAGACCGGCGAGTACTACATGCCGCAGCTGCCCATCCTGCGCTTCTACGGCGTCGTGTGGGACAACGAGGGCGCGCGGGTCGTCCAGACCCCGGTGATGCCGGGTGCGGACGAGCCGGCCCTGCCGGACATCACCCCGGCCGAGGCCCTGGAGCGCGGCTCCGCCTCCTTCGAGGTGCCCGGCACACAGCCGGACTCGAGCGGCTGGCGCGTGCAGCTGTACGGGCTCAGCAGCGGCGACGGCACCATGGCCGTGGCCCTTCCCCTGCAGAGCGTGACCTCCTCCGTCGAGCGCGTCACCTCGATCGTCGTGACCATCGGCCTGCTCGCGACGGCGGGCACCGTGATCGTGGCCAACCTGGCGGTCCAGCGCGCGTTCCGCACCCTGAACCGCGTGGAGCGCACCGCCGCCAAGATCGCCGCCGGCGACCTGAGCCAGCGCGTGGAGAGCGCGGCGCCCGACACCGAGGTGGGCCGGCTCTCCCGCTCCCTCAATGCCATGCTCGCGCACATCGAGTCCGCGTTCCGGGACAAGGAGATCTCCGAGGACAAGATGCGCCGCTTCGTGCAGGACGCCTCCCACGAGCTGCGCACCCCCCTGGTCACCATCCGCGGATTCTCCGAGCTGTACCGGCACGGCGGGCTGCGCGAGGAGGAGGACGTCGCCGCCGCCATGCAGCGCATCGAGTCCGAGGCCACCCGCATGACCCGCCTCGTGGAGGACCTGCTCACCCTGGCCCGCCTCGACGAGCAGCGCCCCCTCGAGCACGCCCCGGTGGACCTGCTCATCCTCGCGATGGACTCCATGATGGACGCCTCCGTGAACGCCCCGGACCGCAAGGTCACCCTCGTGGGCCCCGACGGCGACCGGGCGGCCCCGGCGCCCATCCTCGGCGACGAGAACCGGATGCGCCAGGTGGTGGTGAACCTCATGGCCAACGCCCTGCGCTACACCCCCGCCGGCACCCCCATCGAGATCGCGGTCGGCACCGTCGACCACCTCGGCGGCCAGGCCGGGGCGGACGGCGCGGGCCGCAGCTCCGTGATCGAGATCCGTGACCACGGGCCGGGCGTGTCCGAGGAGGACCGCGCCCGCATCTTCGAGCGGTTCTACCGCGCGGACACCTCCCGGCACCGCGAGACGGGCGGCACGGGGCTCGGCCTGGCCATCGTCGCGGCGATCGTGGCCCAGCACGGCGGCTCCGTCCGGCTGCTGGAGACCGAGGGCGGCGGCGCCACCTTCTCCGTCCACCTGCCGTGGGCGCCGTTCGAGGACGAGGCGGACGAGGACGTCGAGGACGAGCGCCCGTCCGCACGGGACACCGACGACGACGCGGCCGGCCCACCCACCGGCCCTCTCGCCCAGACCGCGCCGTCGGGCGCCGGCGCCAGCGCCGCGGACGCCGCCCGGCGCAGCCGCCTGCTGCGGGCGGCGGAGCGGTTCCGTCGCGCCTCGGCCGAGCGCCGCCGCCGGGTGTCTGCTCCTGCACAGGCGCCTCAGGCCGACGCCCCGTCCCCAGGCGGGGACGACCCGGCGGCCGGGCGCGACGCGCGTCCCTAGCGTGGTGCCCGGCGGCACCCGCCGCCCATCAGCACTCATCAGAGGGGACAGTCACATGAGCATCGTGCAGATCGACGTCGAGGACCTGCGGGCCAAGAGCGGGGCGGTGGAGGGCTCCATCGGCCGCCTCCAGGCGGAGGTGAGCACCATGGAGGCCAACCTGCGCCAGCTGCAGGACACCTGGCGCGGCCAGGCGGCCGCGAACTTCCAGGGTGTGCTCACCGAGTGGCGCGCCACCCAGCAGCGCGTGGAGGAGTCCCTGGCGGGCATCCGCCGCGCGATGGACGCCGCCGCCACCCAGTACCAGGACGCGGAGACCGCCAACGCCGCGATGTTCCGGTTCTGAGCGCCCGGAACGGTCCGGGGTGCGGCCGGCCGGCCGCGCCCCGGTCCGTGCTTCCTAGAGTGGGGGCATGACCGTCCTGATCGACCCGCCCGCGTGGCCCGCCCACGGCACCGTGTTCTCCCACCTCGTCTCCGACGCCTCCCTCGAGGAGCTCCACGCGTTCGCGCGGGCGGCGGGGCTCTCGGAGCGGGCCTTCGACCGGGACCACTACGACGTGCCCGCGCACCGACGTGCCGAGCTCGTGGCCCGCGGGGCGGTGCCCGTCACCGGACGGGAGCTGGTGCGCCGCCTCGCCGCCTCGGGGCTGCGCGTGCCCGCCCGGAGCCGCGCCGAGAAGCGCGACGTCGTCCTCGCCCGGCGCTGGGCGCGGCTGTTCGAGGGCACGGCGGCGAGCCCGGACGCGGTGACGACGGCGGGACGCGACCTGCTGGCCCGCTGGGCGGAGCCGCATCGGCACTACCACGACCCGGCCCACCTGCTCGCGGTGCTCGAGTCCGTGGACCTGCTCGAGCGGGCGGGGGCGAAGGCCGGGCCGGATCCGCGTGCGGTCCGCCTGGCCGCGTGGTTCCACGACGCCGTCTACGTCGGGGACCCCGCCGCGCCCGCCGGCCAGGACGAGGCGGACTCGGCCGCCCTGGCCCGGGACGTGCTCACCGACCCGCGGCTGGCGGTGCCGGCCGACGTCGTCGACGAGGTGGCGCGCCTCGTGTTGCTCACCGCCGCCCACGACCCCGCCCCGCACGACGCGGCCGGGGCGGTGCTCTCGGACGCGGACCTCGAGGTCCTCGGCCGCTCCCCCGAGGCCTACGCCCGCTACGTGGCCGCGGTCCGGCAGGACTACGCGCACGTGTCCGACGCGGACTGGGCCCGCGGTCGCGGCGCGGTGCTGGACGCCCTGCTGGACGCCGAGCGGCTGTATCGGACCGCGCCCGGCCGAACGCGCTGGGAGGCCGCCGCCCGCCGCAACCTGGCGGCGGAACGAGCCGCGCTGTCGGCCTGAGCGGGGCGCCCCGGTGCCGGCCCCGGACGCGGCGAGGCCCGCCTCCCCGGACGGGGAGACGGGCCTCGCTGGCTGGGCGCCCGAACGGGCCGGGCCGGCTCAGCGGCTGATCACATCATGCCGCCCATGCCGCCCATCGGGTCCATGCCCTCGGCGCCGGCGGCGGCCTTCTCGGGCTTGTCCGCGACGACGGCCTCGGTGGTCAGGAACAGGCCCGCGATGGACGCGGCGTTCTGCAGGGCCGAGCGGGTCACCTTCACCGGGTCGTTGATGCCGGCGGCCAGCAGGTCCTCGTACTCGCCGGTGGCGGCGTTCAGGCCGTGACCGTCGTCGAGGGTCTTGACCTTGTCCGCCACGACGCCGGGCTCCAGGCCGGCGTTGAAGGCGATCTGCTTCAGCGGGGCCTCGATGGCGACCTTCACGATGTTCGCGCCGGTGGCCTCGTCGCCCTCGAGCTGCAGGCCGCCGAACGCCTTGGCGCCGGCCTGGATCAGGGCCACGCCGCCGCCGGCGACGATGCCCTCCTCCACGGCGGCCTTGGCGTTGCGCACGGCGTCCTCGATGCGGTGCTTACGCTCCTTGAGCTCCACCTCGGTGGCCGCGCCGGCCTTGATGACGGCCACGCCGCCGGCCAGCTTGGCGAGGCGCTCCTGCAGCTTCTCGCGATCGTAGTCCGAGTCGGTGTTCTCGATCTCGGAGCGGATCTGGGCCACGCGGCCGGCGATCTGCTCGGCGTCGCCGCCACCCTCCACGATGGTGGTCTCGTCCTTGGTGACGACCACCTTGCGGGCGGTGCCCAGCAGGTCGAGGGTCGCGTTCTCCAGGGACAGGCCCACCTCGGAGGAGATGACCTGGCCGCCGGTGAGGATGGCGATGTCGGCGAGCATGGCCTTGCGGCGGTCACCGAAGCCCGGGGCCTTCACGGCCACGGACTTGAAGGTGCCGCGGATCTTGTTGACCACGAGGGTGGCCAGGGCCTCGCCCTCGACGTCTTCGGCGATGATCAGCAGCGGCTTGCCCGACTGCATGACCTTCTCGAGGATCGCCACCATGTCCTTCACGGAGGAGATCTTCGAGTTGACGATGAGGATGTAGGGATCCTCGAGGACGGCCTCCTGGCGGTCCGCGTCGGTCACGAAGTAACCGGAGATGTAGCCCTTGTCGAAGCGCATGCCCTCGGTGAGCTCGAGCTCGAGGCCGAAGGTGTTGGACTCCTCGACGGTGATGACGCCCTCCTTGCCGACCTTGTCCAGGGCCTCGGCGATGAGGGAGCCGATCTGCTTGTCCGCGGCGGAGATCGAGGCGGTGGCCGCGATCTGGTCCTTGGTCTCGATCTCGCGGGCGGCGGAGAGCAGCTCGGAGGTGACGGCCTCCACGGCCTTCTCGATGCCGCGCTTCAGGGACAGCGGGTCGGCGCCCGCAGCCACGTTGCGCAGGCCTTCGCGGACCAGCGCCTGGGCCAGCACGGTGGCGGTGGTGGTGCCGTCGCCGGCGACGTCGTCGGTCTTCTTGGCGACCTCCTTGACGAGCTCCGCGCCGATCTTCTCGTACGGGTCCTCGAGCTCGATCTCCTTGGCGATGGAGACGCCGTCGTTGGTGATGGTGGGGGCGCCCCACTTCTTCTCCAGCACCACGTTGCGGCCGCGGGGGCCGAGGGTCACCTTCACGGCGTCGGCCAGGGTGTTCAGACCCTTCTCCAGGCCGCGGCGGGCCTCTTCGTCGAATGCGATGGTCTTGGCCATGTGCAGGTCCTTTCTGGACGTCGGCTTCCTACTGCTGGTGGCTGACCCGCGCCGGTGCCCGCGACGGACGGCCCCTGGGGGCCTCACCGGTGGACAGGTCCTCCTCCACGGCGCCGGGCCGACCGGGGTACGGCTGGCAGTCGCGCCTTCGGAGTGCTAACCCCATTATGAGCACTCGCACCGGGAGAGTGCAAAGGGTCCGCGGTGCGGGAGCCAGCCCTTCCGCGGACGGCGGACGGCCCCCGGCAGCACGCCTCGGGAGGCGCCCCGCCGGGGGCCGTGAGCGGTGCGCGGCCGGCACGGCCGCGCGACGGGCGGATCAGCCGGTGACGACCACCGCGACGCCGTTCACCTGCAGGTTCGGGGTCTGCATGACCGGGAAGCCGAGCTCCTTGCCGACCGCCTCGGCGGCGGCCTTGTTGGCCGAGCCGTTGTACAGGACGGTGGAGGACTGGATGCCGTAGCCGCTCCAGTTCTTCGCGTCCACCGAGGTGTAGCCGGCGCTCCTGAGCCGCTGCGCGTAGGAGGCGGCGAGTCCCTGGGAGCGGGTCGCGTTGTACACGGTGACGTGGGTGCCGCGCACGGCCGAGGACTGTGCGGCCGCACGAGAGCTCGACGCGGCTGCGGACTGTGCGGCCGCACGGGAGCTCGACGCGGCCGCGGCCTGCGAGCGCGAGGCCTCCGCCGCGGCGGCGGAACGGGACGCCTCGGCGGCCGAACGGGACGCGGCGGCGTGCGAGGACTCCGCCGCCTGGGCGGCCGCCGACCGAGACGCCTCGGCGGACTGCGCGGCGGCTTCGGAACGCGAGGCCTCCGCCGCCTGTGCCTCCGCGGCGGCCCGGGACGACGCGGCAGCCTGGGACGACTCGGCGGCCTCGGCGGCAGCCGCCTCCTGCGCCGCCCGCGAGGACTCGGCCGCGGCCGCGGAACGGGACGCCTCCACCGCGTCCTCGGACGGGGTGGCGGACTCGGTCGCGGACGCAGTCGACGCCGACGCGGAGGACGCCGAGGAGGACACGGACGACGCCGACGTCGACGGCGCGGCAGCCGGGGCCGTCGTCGAGCTCTCGGCGGCGACGGGCTCGGAGCGGTCGCCGGTGAGCCACGGCAGGACGACGCCCACGAACAGGCCGGCGAGCAGGACGAGGCCGGCCACCCAGAGCAGCGGGCTCAGGCGGCGACCCCCGCCCGTGGCGGTCGCGCCGGCGACGGCGAAGGACTCGCGGTGCGCGCCGCGCTGGTCCGTGTACTCGGGGACCTCGTCGAAGCGGTCGGGCTGGTAGGCCATGGGTCAGTTCTCCTGGCGGGAAGCGGGCGTGGACGGCGCCGGATCCGCGGGCCCCCTCCGGGCCCGGCTGCGGGTGCCGCGCTTGCGCAGCAGCCGCGTGACCAGCAGGGGTCGGTAGGCCAGGGCGGCCTCACGGTCCAGCAATCCGTTCAACACCTGATAATAGGCGGTCGGAGACAGCCCCAGACGCTCACGGACGGCGTGGTCCTTGGCCCCGCCGTACCGCCAGGTGGCGGCCTCCAGGTCCAGGACCGCACGCTCCAGGTCCGTCAGCTCGTCCCGCCGCGCCCGCGCGCGGGCACCCTCGTCCGGGGCCGGATCGGGCGAGACGGGCGTGGGGTGGGACATGGCGGCCACTGTACCCACCCGGTCTACCCTCGGGGCATGGAGTTCATCGCGCCCCTGGATCCGGGCTGGGAGGCGGCCCTCGCCCCGCAGGCCGCCGCGTTCGAGCAGGTCGGCGAGCGGCTGCGGGCCCGCCGGGCGGGCGGAGAGCAGGTGCTGCCCGCACCGGAGCACATCCTGCGGGCGTTCCGCCAGTCGTTCGCGGACGTCCGCGTCCTCGTGCTGGGCCAGGACCCCTACCCGACGCCGGGCCATCCGATCGGCCTGAGCTTCGCGGTGGACCGCCACGTGAGGCCGCTGCCCCGCTCCCTGGCCAACATCCACCGGGAGCTGCACGACGACCTCGGCATCACCCCGCCCGCCCACGGCGACCTCTCCGCGTGGACGGACCAGGGCGTGCTGCTGCTGAACCGCGCCCTCAGCGTGCGGGCCGGCGCACCCGGCAGCCACCGCGGCCTCGGCTGGGAGCAGATCACGGAGGCCGCGGTGCGAGCTCTCTGCGCGCGCGGCACCCCGCTCGTGGGGCTGCTGTGGGGAGCCGACGCGCGGCGCATGGCGCCGCTGCTGACGGCGGCGGGGGCCGGCGTCGTGGAGTCCCCGCATCCCTCTCCCCTGAGCGCCCACCGCGGGTTCTTCGGCTCCCGGCCCTTCAGCCGGGTGAACCGGCTCCTCGAGGCGGCCGGCGCGGCCCCGGTGGACTGGCGCCTGCCCGACTGAGCCGGGCCGCCGGTCAGCCGCGCTGGTGCATCACGAGTTCGGTGGGCAGCAGCGTGCCCATCCGGTCGGTGATCGGCTTGGCCAGGGTGTTGCCGAAGGCGACGCCGGCCGCGATCGCCACGACGATGACCGCGGCGTTGAACAGTCCCTCGACGCCCAGCAGCGTGGCCCCGGTCTCCACGGTGAACCCGTAGACGGACCGGAACATGGTGAGGCCGGGAAGCAGGAACAGCATGGACGGCAGGACGATCACGAGCGCCGGGGCCGCGAGCCGCTGGGCCACCAGGCGGCCGAGGAACCCGACCGCCGCCGCGGCGACCGCGGGCACCAGCCGGTCGCTGACCCCGACCTGCTGCGCGGCCAGGTACGCGCCGAAGCCGGCCCCGGACACGAGACCGCAGGCCAGGATCTGCGGCCACCGCGACTGCTCCACCACCGCGTCCGCCATGCCCGCGGCCATCACGAGGCCCAGCAGCAGCAACGGCGGATAGCTCAGCGTCCCCGCCTCGGCCAGGTCCAGCTGTTCGAATCCCACGAGATCCCCGATGCCCACGGCGATCATGATCCCGGCCATCACCCCGGCGAACACGAGCAGCGCGGAGAGGAAGCGGCCCGCGGCGGTCACCGGGAAGCCGTGGATGGCGTCCTGCACCGCGGTGACGAACCTCGCCGTGGGCAGGAGCATCATGATGCCGCCGGCGATCACCAGCGCCGGGTTGACCGGCAGGTCGAGGGCGTAGGCCATCAGCGCGATCACCGTGGCCGTGATCGCCCCGAACATGGTGGAGAAGATCTCCGGGAAGCGCGCCTTGTCCGCCTGGAGCTTGAGCCAGAAGACCAGCCAGGTGGAGACCATGCCCAGGGCCGCGCCCGTCCAGGTCCCCCCGATGAACGGCACGAAGCAGGCCACGAACACGCCGGAGAAGAGGATCTCGAAGACGGCGGGGAACGGCTTCGGCTGATGCCGGATCTCCACGAGCCGGCGCTGGGCCTCGGCCCGGTCCACCTCGCCCGCGGCGATCTCCTCGACGAGCCGGTGGACGGCCACGAGCCCCTCGAAGTTCACCGAAGACGAGCGGACCACCCGCTGGAGGGTGAACGGGGCCTCGCCGCGTGAGGAGTCGGGCGCGTAGTTCAGGGAGATGGACTGGTTGGTCAGGTCCACCTCGGTCTCGAGGATCCCGTAGGCCTGCGTGGCCACGATGATCGAGGTCTCCACGTCCAGCGAGGCCGCCCCGAAGCTGAACATGGTCTCGCCCAGCTTGAGGGCGAAGTCCAGGGTGGTGCGGGCCTCGAGGGCCTGCGCCTCCGCGCGACGCTGCTGCAGCGTGGAGCGCATGCGGCGCCCATACGGCGAGGAGTGCAGGCGGTCGGCCAGCACGAGCGCCTGCGTCGGCAGGTTCTCGACGAAGACCTCACGGGAGCGCCGGCCCCGCCGACGCCCGCGCTTCTCGGGCGGGCCCACGGGGACCACCGGGTCCGGGACGGTGATGTCCGGCGCGGGGATCACGTCCGGAGCGGGCAGGGCGCCGTCGGCGTCCGCGGGGGCCAGGACGGAGGTGGGCACCTGCTCGGACAGCGGCGGCTCGGTCAGGGGCGCGTCCGCGGCCGGTTCCGGCAGCGTCTCCGCCTCCGGCTCTGCCGGCTCCTCCGGCTCCGGCTCCGGATCGGCGGCGGCGGGGCGGACCACGGGCGGCAGCGGCTCCGTCGGCTCGACGGCGACCGCGGCCGGGTGGGCGGACTCCGCCGCGTCGAGGTCGAGCAGGCCGGGGTCCTCCGGGTCGAGTGCGAGGTCGCCGGCAGCCGCGGCATCCTCGGCGCCGGCCGGGCGCAGCACGGGGATGAGCGTGGGGACGGCCGGGGGCTCCGCGATGAGGGGGTCGAACCGCGCCGGCTCCTGGGTGCCCTCCTGCTCCATGCGGCTCACCCTCTCCTTCCGTGTGCGGGCGCTGGACGCGTCACGGCGGTGGGTCGAGCCCCGCCGACGCGTCCATCCAACCACGCCGGCGCCTCCCCCGCCGGGGCCGTCGGCGCCGCGGCCCGGGGACGCGAAAGGGCCCTCCCGGAGGAGGGCCCTGCTGTGGTGGATCTTACTGGACTCGAACCAGCGACCTCTCGCGTGTGAAGCGAACGCTCTAACCAACTGAGCTAAAGATCCGGGCGTCGCCCCATGGGGGTGACAACTCGAAGAACGATACCTC
Organism: Micrococcus sp. EWR3.9.1; assembly: GCF_052615555.1. Classification (NCBI taxonomy): domain Bacteria; kingdom Bacillati; phylum Actinomycetota; class Actinomycetes; order Micrococcales; family Micrococcaceae; genus Micrococcus; species Micrococcus sp. EWR3.9.1. The sequence continues at coordinate 15,942 of NZ_JBQXFD010000004.1, read as the reverse complement.
AGGCGGCGCCGCCTGTCCACCCGGACGACGGCCGCCCCGCGCACGGCGGAGCGGCCGTCGAGGCCGGAGGGCGGTCAGCCCGCGGTCACGGCGACCTCGTCGATGCGGAACGTCGTGGCCGCGGAGGAATCCTCCGTGCCGCGGAAGCGCAGCGTCACGGTCGTGCCCGCGAAGCGGGACAGGTCCACGGTGCGCGTGGCGTAGCCACCCTTGTCCAGATTGGAGTGCGAGGCGACGGTGGAGGCGCCGGTGGTGCCGCCCACGACCTGGACGTCCAGGAGATCGTAGGTGCGGGAGGCGGTGGTCTCCGCGGTGTCCACCTGCAGCGCATAGGTCAGGGTGGCGCCGGAGGCCGGCACGGTGACCTTCTGCTCGACCGTCGCGGTGCTCCGGCGGCCCACGCCGTTCAGCTGGGCGAAGGCCTGACCCGAGGCGGCCTTGCCCGCGTCGGTGCGCACGAAGCCGGCCGGGGTGCCGGTCCAGCCGGTGCTGCCGGACTCGAAGCCGCCGTTGACGATCGACGAGGCCGCGGGGGTCGGCTCGGGCTCCGTCTGGGCGCCGCCGAGGGAGGAGACCGCCGCGGTGGCGTCCGCCAGGCCGGCGCCGCAGCCCGCGGAGCAGGTCACCGGCATGGAGCGGGCCGTGGACGTGAGGGTGGATTCGACGTTGGCCGGGGTGAGGCTGGGCTTCGTGGCCAGCAGCAGACCGGCCAGGCCCGCGACGTGCGGGGTGGCCATCGAGGTGCCGTTGTAGGCGGCGTGGCCGGCCGTCGTCGGGGTGGTGGCGCCGTTGTTCACGGTCGAGATGATGTTCGCGCCCGGGGCGGTCACGTCCACGGCGGAGCCGTAGTTCGAGAACGAGGCGCGGGCGCCCTGCGGGGTGGAGGCGGCCACCACGATGGTGTTCCGGCAGTTGGCCGGGCGCACGTTGGCGGCGGGCTGGTTCTCGTTGCCCGCGGCCACGACGACGGGCACGCCGCGGGAGACGGCCGCGTTGATCGCGTTCTGGTAGGTGGTGCCGCACACGCCGGAGCCACCGAGGGACATGTTGATGACGTCCGCCGGGTTCGGGTTGGCCGGCACGCCCGCCACGGTGCCGCCGGCGGCCCACACGACCGCGTCGGCGATGTCGGACAGCGAGCCGCCGCACCTGCCGAGCACGCGGATCGGCTGGATCTTCGCGTTCGGCGCCACACCGACGACGCCCTGGGAGTCGGCCACGGCCGCGACGGTGCCCGCCACGTGGGAGCCGTGCCACGAGGAGTCGGAGGCACCGGCGGTGCCGCACTCGCCGGCGGCGTACCAGTCGCCCTCGTCACGCGGATTGGAGTCGCGGCCACCGCCGTCGCGCGCCGCCGCGCTGTCGGAGATGAAGTCGTAGCCGGGCACGACGTTGCGGTCGAGATCCGGGTGGGAGGTGATGCCGGTGTCGATGACGGCCACGGTCGCACCGGAGCCCGTCGTGCGATCCCACGCCCCGGGGACCCGCATGCCGTGGCTGCCGGTGAAGCCCCACTGCTGCGAGTAGAGGGCGTCCACGGGGCTCAGGCCGGTGGCGGTGAGGAGCGCGTCCGGCTCCACGGCCTCGACCGCCCCGGAGGCCTTCAGGTCGGCCATGAACTTCGCGGACTCGGCCTGATCCAGCTTGCGGTCCGCCGTGATCACGCGGGAGCCGAGCGCGGTCTCACGCAGCTCCTTCACGGAGACTCCGGCCTCCTTCGCGGCCTTGCCCCAGGCGTTCGCGCGGCCCTTCGCGTGGGCATTGGCGGCGGTCTCCTTGTAGGTGACGATGAAGGAGTCGTAGCCGTCGGCGTTCGGGTCCTCGGCCTGCGCCGCCGCCAGGGGTGAGGCGGCGGTCGGGCTCGCTGCCGGTGCGGCGGGGGCGCCGCCGGAGGGGGCCGCGAGCGCGGGGGACGAGGTCAGGGTCCCGCCGGCGAGGACGGCGCCGGCCACGAGGGCGCCGATGCGGCGGCGGGTGCTGCGGGGTGTGGAGGACTGCACGGGATCTCCTCGGAGTTCTGGGTCACCGGATGCGGGCGCCCGAGGGGCTCGGGCCAGGGTGACTGAGCTCACGGTAGGGTCACGATTCCGTCACGGCGAGGCCGCGGGCCGAAGTCTGGCGGATGGTCGAGGCATCTCTCGCGGTTCCGCCAGCCGGGCCGGGCGGATGGCCGCGGGCGCGCACAGCGGCACCCCAGCGTCGGCCCGCGCCGGACACGACGACGGCGCCGCGCCCTCCCGGCGGAGGTGCGCGGCGCCGTCGGGCCCGCGGTGGGGTGGAGCCCCCTGCCGGATTCGAACCGGCGACCTGCTGTTTACAAGGCAGCTGCTCTGGCCAGCTGAGCTAAGGAGGCCTGCGGCCGGCGCCCGGGGGCGCCGCGGCCGACCCTCCCAGCGTACAAGGCCCGGGCGGACGACGCGGGGCGTCCCCGCGTGGGGACGCCCCGCGGACCTCGGCGCCGGGTCAGCCGGCGATCTTGGCGCCCGCCCATTCGATGAAGGTCTTGTCCTCGCCGTCGAGCGCCCAGTTCTTCCCGTCCACGAACACGGTGGGGGTGCCGGCCACGCCGGCGGCGCGCGCCTGGCGGGTGGTGTACTCGACCGCGGAGCGGAACGTGCCGTCCTCGACGCAGGAGGCGATGTCCGCGCCGTGCTCCTGCGCGAGCTGCGTGAGCGCCGCGTTGTCCAGGCCCTTGCCCTGGTGCTCGTCGTAGGCGGCGAACAGGGCGGACACGAAGCCGTTGTAGGCCTCGGGCTTCTGGTCCGCCACACAGTACGCGGCGTTGGCGGCGCGGGCCGAGTAGTTCTGGTTGTTCGGGGCGCTCAGGTAGTCCACCATCCGGTACTCGACCGTGACCTCGCCCTGCTCGAGCCACTGCTCGATCTGGTCCCCGTTGGTGGACTCGAAGTCCGCGCAGTGCACGCAGTTGAAGTCCTCGTAGAGCACGATCCGCGTCGGCTCACCATCACCACGGGCCTCGGTGTTCGGCAGGGTCTCGGGCTGAGAGCTCGCGGCCTGCTTCGGCACCTCGATCTTCGAGGGGTCGACCTCGCGTTCTCCCGCGCCCTCCGCCAGGGCCGTGGCCGAGGTCAACTCGATGCCGCCCTGCTCGTTCGCCACGGCGGGGATGGGGCCGGCGGTGGCGGCGTCGTCGCCGTTGCGGTTGAGCACGAACGCGACGACGAGGCCGATCACGAGCACCACCGCGAGGACCGAGCCCCAGATGACGCCGGTGCGGCGGCGACTGTCCTTCCTGCGCTGCTCCTCCTGGATCTGGCGGGCACGCGCACGAGCGTCCGTCGCCGAGGTGTGCGAGCCTGACGTGTTCCGGGCCAAGGGTCCTCCTCGTGGGGCAGTCGGTCCGGGTCGAGCACCGGAGCCGGCGGGCAGCGGGCGCGCCGCGCCAGGCGAGCATAGCGGCCCTGTCTGAAAGGATCGTGACCATGGACACCGCCGAGACCCCCTCCCCCGTCGATCGACTGACCATCACGGGCGCCCCGTCGGGGGACGCGACCGAGGACCCGGCGACGTCTCTGCTCGCCCTGCCCTGGGCGCTCCCCCTCGAGACGTGGCCGCGTGAGGTGCTGGCGGCCCTGCCGCGGGGCATCTCCCGTCACGTGGTGCGCTTCGCCCGGATGGGCGGGGGCATCGTGGCGGTGAAGGAGACCACTGAAGAACTCGCGTTCCACGAGTACCGGCTGCTGCGCCGGCTCGAGCGGAGCCCGGCGCCGTCGGTGGTGCCGGTGGCCGTGGTCACCGGACGCACGGAGGACGACGGCACGCCCCTGCCCGCCGCCCTCGTGACCAGGCACCTGCGCTTCTCCCTGCCGTACCGCGCCGTGTTCTCGGAGCGCCTCGAGCGCCGCACCCTCGTGCGGCTCATGGACGCGCTGGCGACCCTGCTCGTGGAGCTGCACCTCGAGGGGTTCTTCTGGGGTGACGTCTCCCTGTCCAACGTCCTGTTCCGGCGGGACGCGGGCGGGTTCGCCGCTCACCTGGTGGACGCCGAGACCGGCGAGCTGCGGGAGCGGCTGTCCAACGGCCAGCGCGAGCACGACCTGGACGTGGCCGCCGTGAACGTGGGCGGCGAGCTGCTGGACCTGCAGGCCAGCGGGCTGCTGGACCCGGAGGTGGACCCCGTCACCACGCCGGACCTGCTCGTGGCGTCCTACCGACGGCTGTGGGACGAGCTGACCGAGCCTCTGCTGTTCCCCCGCGCCGAGCCGTGGCGCCTGGACCGCCGCGTCCGCCGCCTGCAGGAGCTCGGGTTCGAGCTGGCCGAGTACTCACTGCGCGCCGCCGACGCCCCCGGGATGATGATCGCCCGGCCCGTCGAGATCCACGCGGGCTACCACCGCCGTCGGCTGACCCGCCTCACGGGACTCGAGGTCCAGGAGAACCAGGCCCGCCGGCTGCTCGTGGACATCGAGGCCGCCCGCCGGGAGTGGGACCCGTACATGGACATCGAGGCTGCGGCGCACCGCTGGGTGGTGGAGGTGTTCGACCCCGTGGTCCGCTCGGTGCCCCTCGAGCTGCGAGCCAAGCTCGAGCCCGCCGAGGTGATGCACCAGCTCCTCGAGCACCGCTGGTACCTCTCCGAGGCCCGCGGCCAGGCCGTGCCCCTGCAGGAGGCGGTGGACTCCTACGTGGACACGGTGCTGCGGGCCCGCCGCGACGAGGACGCGGTGGCACTGCACCCCACGACCACCATGCTGCGCGCCGTCCCGCCTGCGGACGCGGACTGACGCCGGACGCGGCTCAGCGGCGCAGGAGCAGGAAGCCGGGGGCCGGGACCGCCGCCGGCACCGTGCCGGGGCCGAGCGGGCCGTGGTCGCCGTGGCCGGCGAGCAGCTCCGCCCGCGTCAGGTCCGCGGGCACGGGAAGCGGCTCCGCGCCGAGGGCGACGAGCAGGACGACGTCGGCGTCCTCGCCGGCGCGGGTGAGGCGCACGTGGCGCCGGGCCGCGTCCACCTCGGCCCGGACGCGGTCGCGGCGAGGGTCGGTGAGCTGGGGCAGCGTGCGGCGCAGGCCGATCAGGGTGCGGTAGGCGGCGAGCACGCGCACCCCGCGGCCCTGGCCGTCCGTGCCGCCCGCGGCCTCCGCCCAGTCCAGCACCGCCGCGTCCCGCGTCGCGGGGTCCTGCGGGTCGGGGACGTCGGCCGGGTCCCAGCCGTGGGCGGCGAACTCGCGGCGTCGTCCCTGCCGGACGGCGTCCCCGAGCTCGGGCTCGCGGAACGAGGTGAAGAACGGCCACGGCGTCGAGGCCGCGAACTCCTCCCCCATGAAGAGCATCGGCACGTGCGGGCCGGTCAGCAGCAGGGCGGCCTCGGCCGCGAGCGCACCCTCGGACAGGGCGGCAGCGGTGCGGTCGCCGCCGGCACGGTTGCCCACCTGGTCATGGTTCTGGATGCTGGCCACCCACGCATGGTTCGGGACGGCGTCCGGCACGGCGCGCCCGTGATCGCGGCCGCGGAAGGTGGAACGGGTGCCGTCGTGGAAGTAGGTGCGCTCCATGACCTTGGCCACCGCCTCCAGCGGGGCGAAGTCCGCGTAGTAGCCGTGGGTCTCCCCCGTCGCGGCCACGTGCAGGGCGTGGTGGACGTCGTCGTTCCAGGCCGCCGCGAGGCCGAGCCCGCCGGCCTGGCGGGGCAGCACCAGACGCGGGTCGTTGAGGTCGGACTCGGCCAGGAGGGGCACGGGTCGGCCGGCACGGGCCGCGATCCCGTCCGCGAGCGCGGCCATCTCCTCGAGCAGGTGCACGGCGCGGGTGTCCCGCAGGGCGTGCACCGCGTCGAGGCGCAGCCCGTCCACACGCATCTCCTCGAGCCAGAAGCGGACGTTGTCCAGGACGAACCGGCGCACCTCGTCCGAGTCGGCGCCGTCCAGGTTCAGGCCGTCGCCCCAGCCGGTGCCGCCCGGGCCCAGATACGGCCCGAACACCGGCAGGTAGTTGCCGGAGGGGCCCAGGTGGTTGTGCACGACGTCCTGGACCACGCCGAGGCCGGCGGCGTGGGCGGCGGCCACGAAGCGACGGTAGGCGGCGGGGCCGCCGTAGGACTCGTCGACGGCGAACCACGCCACCCCGTCGTAGCCCCAGTTCCGCGGGCCGGAGAAGGAGTTCACGGGCAACAGCTCGACGTGGGTGACCCCGAGGTCCGTCAGGTGCGGCAGGCGGGCGATGGCGGCATCGAGGGTCCCCTCGGCCGTGAAGGTGCCCACGTGCAGCTCGTACAGGACGGCGCCGCGCAGGCCGCCGCCCTGGAGCACGGTCGGATCGGACTCCACCCCGGGCGGCCCGGCCCAGCCCTCGTCCGGCCACGCGACGGAGCGGCCGGCGACGTCGCGGCGGGAGGGCCCGTGGACCGTGTCGGGCTGGCGGCGGGAGCGGGGGTCCGGCACGGGGTCCGCCCCGTCCACGCGGTAGCCGTAGCCGGGGTCGGCCGGCGGTTGCGCGGCGTCGAGGCCGAGGGCGGCCAGCGGGTCCTCCGTGGGCGTCCACCAGCCTCCGGCGGCGGGGTCCATGGCCACGACGGCGGCGACGGGCCAGCGGTCCTCGGCGTAGCGCAGGGCGCCGGGCTCGGTGTCGACGAGGACGAGCTCGACGCTCTCGGCGTGCGGCGCCCACACGGCATAGGGGACGGCGCGCGCGGCCTCGACGGCGGCCCGCTCCGCCGCGGCGGGGTCCACGGGGTCGGAGCCGATCGGGTGCAGGCCCGGGGCGGGGGCGTCGGCCGGGCGGGGCTCGGTCACGGGGCAGTCCTCTCTCGGCGGTCGGACGGGGCGTGCGCCGGGACGAGCAGCGCGACGGGCAGGGTGCTGAGCAGTTCGTCGAGGCGCACGGCGCCGCGCGCGTCCGGGTGGACGGGGTGGCCGGTGACGGCGTCCTCCCACCGCCCGGCCGGCACGGTCACGACGGTCTCGCCCCAGCCACCGGCGGCCGCGAGGCGGACGGGCCAGCGGGTGGCCACGGCGAGCGCCCCGCCCCGGTCGAACGCGATCGCGTGCTCGGCGGCGGGCCCGGAGACGTCGAGCGGGCGGTGGCCGGTGAACAGCTCGGGCCGGTCGCGGCGGGTGCGCAGCACCGCCGCGACGACGGCCAGCTTGGCGGCGGCGGGGTCGTCGAGGCCGGGCGTGTGGCCGGCGTCGAGGCGGTCCAGCAGGTCGGCCCGGGCCGCGAAGTCCACGGGGCGGCGGTTGTCCGGGTCCACGAGGGTGGGGAAGGGCACCTCCGTGCCCTGGTAGACGTCGGGGACGCCGGGGGCGGCGAGCTGGACGAGCTTGTGGCCGAGCTGGACCACCAGGCCGGGCTCGGCGATGCGGTCCGCGACGGCCTGCAGCACGCCCCGGGCAGGCCCCTCGGGGGAGGTGACGGCGGCGGCGAGCGCGGCGAGCCGGGCCTCGAACTCGGGGTCCTGGCCCGTCCAGGTGGTGGCCAGGGCCGCCTCGCGGGAGGCCTTCTGCAGGAAGCCGAGGATCCGCTCCTCCTCCGGTGCGGTGCCGTCCGTGGGCCAGACGCCCACGATGGACTCCCAGAGCAGCCGCTCGGCGTCGGGGTGGCCGAGCGGGTGGAGGCGCCTCAGCTCGGCGAGCTCGGCGGCCCAGCGGTCGGGCTCCTCGGCGAGCACGGCGATGCGGGCGCGCACGTCCTCGCCGCGCTTGGTGTCGTGGGTGCTCAGGGTGGTCATGGCCGTCGGCCAGGCGGCCTGGCGCGCCTGCTGGGCGGCGTGGAAGTCGGCCAGGGACAGGGCGACGTGGGAGGGGTCTCCGCCGACCTCGTTCAGGTTGGCCCACCGGGTGTACCGGTAGAAGGACCGGTCCTCGACGCCCTTGGCCATCACCATGCCAGAGGTCTGCTGGAACCGGCGGGCCACGGGCGAGTCCGGGTCGGTCAGCTCGGGCCGCAGGTCGCCGAGCACGGCGGCGAGGGCCGGCTCCGCCTCGGCCGCGTCCGCCAGCGCGCCCTCGAGCACGGCCAGGCCGACGGGCAGGTAGGTGCGGTACACCGGCAGGCGGGCGAGCACGGCGGCGAACGCGGCGGCCACGTCCTCGTCCGGGTGGGCACCGAGGGCGTGCACGGCGCGGACCTCCCGGACCAGCCGGGCGGTCTCGGTCGCGAGGGAGCCGGTGGCCACGTCGTGCTTGGCTCGCACCACGACCTCGTCCCACTCCCGACGACGGCGCGCGTCCTCGGCCGCATCGCCCGCGGCCTCGGGGTGCATGAAGACGCGTTCGACCTCGCCGAGCGCGTCGTAGCCGGTGGTCCCGTCCACGGGCCAGTCCGCGGGCAGCGCCTCGCCGGGCTCGAGGATCTTCTCCACCACGAGGTAGCCCTCCGGGAGCACGTGGGAGCGCAGGCGCCGCGCGTAGCCAGCCGGGTCCGCCAGGCCGTCCGGGTGGTCCACGCGCAGCCCGTCCACGAGCCCTTCGCGGACCCAGCGGGCGGGTTCGGCGTGGACGGCGTCGAAGACCTCGGGCTCGTCCACCCGGACGCCCGCGAGCGTGGTGACGGTGAAGAAGCGGCGGTAGTTCAGCTCGGCGTCGCCGCGGCGCCAGCCGACCAGCCGGTAGTGCTGGCGCTCGTGCACGGCGCGGGCCAGGCGGGCCTGCTCCGCGGTCGGCTCACTCGCCGGGTCCGCCTCCGCGAAGACCTCCGCGGCGCGTAGCCCGGTCTCCGCCTCGGCCGCCTCGAGCGATCCGGGGGCGAGGGGGTAGACGTTGTCCCAGTAGCGCAGGCGACCCTCGTCGACGACGAGACGGTTCAGCTCCGCGTCCGCGTCCCCGTCAGGACCGTCCCCCAGGACGGGGATGAGTAGAGACCCGCCGCCGGCCGCCCAGTCCACGTCGAACCACGCCGCATGCGCCGCCTCGGGACCGTGGGTGAGCACGTCCCACCACGCCGGATTGGCCTGGGGCGTGGCCACGCCCACGTGGTTCGGCACGATGTCGACGAGCACGCCCATGCCCGCCTCGTGCGCGGCGCGCGCGACCGCGTCCAGTCCCTCGGCCCCGCCGCGGGCGGCGTCCAGCCGCGTGGGGTCCACGACGTCGTACCCGTGGTCGGAGCCGGGCTCGGCCTCGAGCAGCGGCGAGAGGTAGAGCCAGTCCACGCCCAGGCGCCGCAGATAGGGCACGAGCCCGGCCACGGACTCCAGCGGCAGATCCGGGCTGACCTGGAGCCGGTAGGTGGACGCGGGGGCGGAACGGACGGTCGAGGTGCTCACGCGGCGACGCTAACAGAGGCCCCCGACGCGGCATCAGGCCCGGCGGACGGCGGCGGGCGCGGTCACGGGGCCGGACGCAGCGGCAGGTCCTCGTACTTCTCCGGCGGGTTGTGGAAGATGTCCTCGCCGACGAAGGGCTCGCCCGAGGGGTCGACCAGGACCATCTCGTCCCGCAGGACGGTCCCGTCCGGCTGGGTGAGGTCGATGATGAACCCCGTGCCGGACTGGCGGATGCGCTCGATCGAGGTGTAGCCGTACTTGGCCGTCAGGTTCTGACGCAGCGTGTCCAGCCCCGCCAGGTGCGTCCCCACACCCACGCCGGCCAGCACGGCCGCGACCGCCAGCACCACGGCCCCCACCCGGCGCTGCAGCCGGGTGTTGTCCAGGACGTCCACCTCGGTGTTGCGTCCGTGCTCGTCAGCGTGCCGCCGGTGCCGGCGCTCGCGCCAGATCCCGGCGACCAGCAGGATGCCGCCGACGACGAGCGCGAGGGCGGCCGCCCAGTAGGCGAGCCAGGGGGTGAAGAGGTTGACGGGCGCGAAGGTCATGCCCCCAGTGTGACATCCCTCACGTCTGCGGGTTGCTCAGGGCAGGCCGGCGCCGCGTGCCGCGGTCCACAGGCGGTGCCACTGCGCGGAGTCCATCGCCTCGGCCGCGGCGGCCGCCTCGGCGCACGCGGCGACGCGTTCCGGGTCCTGGGTGCCGATCACGGGCCGCACGTCCCACGGCAGGCGCAGCAGCCAGGCGAGCACCACGGCCTCCCGGCTGCCGCCCAGCTCCGCTGCGACCTCGCCGACGGCGCCGGCCGCGCCGTCGTCGCCGGAGCTGAACCGACCCTGCCCCAGCGGACCCCAGGCCTGCAGCTCGATCCCCTCGGCCGCGCACACCGGGCCGAGGCGCCCGGCGTCGGCGTCCGCGGGGGCGTCCGGGTGGTTGGCGAGCACGACCGCCTCCACGAGGGTGCGGTGGTGCAGGCCGAGCTCGACCTGGACGCACGCCAGCCCGGTCCCGTCCGCCGCCTGGCTCTCGAGCTCGCGCTGGAACTCGAGGACGCGGCCCACGCCGAGGTTGGAGACGCCCAGCTTGCCGACCAGGCCCGCCTCCCGCGCGTCGAGGAAGGCGCGCACGGTGTCGGCCACGGGCGTGAGGACGTCGGGCCGGTGGATGATCAGGGTGTCCACGCGCTGCTCGCCGAGGCGGGCCAGCGAGCCCTCCAGCGAGGCGCGCACGTGCTCGGGCGAGGAGTCGTAGCGGGTCAGGCGCCGCCCCGCCGGGTCCGTCTCGTGCAGGACGATCCCGCACTTGGTCTGCACCTTCAGGGCGGAGCGCTCCTCGTAGGGCAGCTCGTGCAGCAGCCGGCCGACGGTCTCCTCGGAGCGGCCGGCCCCGTAGATGTCCGCGGTGTCCAGCAGGTCGACGCCGGCCTCGATCCCGGCACGCAGGGCGCGGCGGGCACGCTCCACGGCCGCCTCGGCCTGCGCTTCGCCCGCGGGCCCCTCCGGCCTCGCCCCCGGGTCGGCGTCCGGGGGCGGCGGGGGAACGGACCCCCAGGCCATGGTCCCGAGGACGATCGGGGTGGCCGGAGTCGGGTCGAGGTCGAGCGGCGGATGCGTGGGGGCTGTGCTCATGGCCTCACCGTCTCACGTCCGCCCGCCCCGGGTCCGGACCCGCCGCCCTGTGATGGGATGGGTCCATGAAGCTCGCCACGTTCCGCCAGCCCGACTCCGACGCCGCCTACCCCGGCGCCACGTTCGCCGCGGTCATCACCTCCGTGCACCCCGAGGACCCCGAGGTCGCCGTGCGCGCCGTCGCCCTGCCGGACTGTCGCGACGTCGGCGAGTACCTCACCGCCACGCCGGAGGAGCAGCGGGAGATGGTGGAGGGTGCCCTCCGCGCGGCGCAGGCCGACCGGTCCCTCCTGCTGGACACCTCCGGCCTCGTCTACGACACGCTCGTGCCCTTCCCCACCAAGGTGTTCTGCGTGGGCCTGAACTACACGAACCACATCGACGAGACGGGCCTGGATCGCCCCGAGCATCCGACGCTGTTCGCGAAGTTCCCGCAGTCCCTCACGGGTGCACTGGACCCGATCGAGGTCCCCGAGGAGGACCACCGGGTCGACTACGAGGGCGAGCTGTGCATCGTGGTCGGGGAGCCGGGCCGACGCATCGCCGTCGAGGACGCCCCGGAGCACATCGCGGGCTACGCGGTGGCCAACGACATCTCCATGCGCGGCTTCCAGGGCCGCACCTCCGAGTGGCTGCAGGGCAAGGTGTGGGAGGCCTCGACGCCCGTGGGTCCGTGGCTGGTCACCCCGGACGAGTTCTCGGCGGATGCGCGCGTCCTCACGCACGTCAACGGCGAGCTGCGTCAGGAGGACAGGGTCGCCGACGTCGTCTTCTCCCCCGCCGAGCTGGTCTCCTACGCCTCGCAGCTGATCACCCTGAACCCGGGCGACCTGATCCTGACCGGCACGCCCGCGGGGGTCGCCCTGGCCCGCCGGGACGCCGAGGGCCGCCGCCCGTGGCTGCGTCCGGACGACGTCGTCGAGGTGGAGATCACCGGGCTGGGACGCCAGCGCAATGAGCTCGTCTGAGGCTGCGGCGCCGGCGGACGCCCTGCCCCGCGTCGTCGGCGTCCTCGGTGCGGGGCGGGCGGGCACCGCGCTGGCACGGGCGATCGCGCGCATCCCCCGCCTCTCCCCGGGCACGGCCGCCCCGCGGGTGATGGTCGCGGGCACGCGGCGCCCCGCGGCGGTCCAGCGCCACCTGACGATCTACGCGCCCGAGGCCGTCGCCGTGTCGGCCGAGGACCTGGCGGCGGAGGCGGAGCTCGTCGTCGTGGCCGTGCCGCGCGAAGCGCTCGACGACGTCGACCCGCTCACCCTCGCCGGGCCGGCCACGCGCGCCGTGGTGGACCTGACCAACACGTGGCCGGGCGAGCCCGTCCCGGCGTGGCTCGACGACGACGACGGCTCGCCCGGCTCCGTCCGAATCGCCGCGCGCTGGGCCGCCGCGGGACTGCGCGTGCCCGTCGTGCGTGCGTTCTCGGAGATCTCGCACCACGACCTGGAGGACGCCGGGCGCGCCACGGCCCCGCGCCGCGCCCTCGCGGTGGGCACCGAGCGGACTGACGCGGCGCCCGAGCCGGCCGCGGTCGCCGCCGCGCGCGACACGGTGGTCGCCCTCGTCACCGCGATGGGCTTCGACGCGGTCCCCTACACGGGCCTCGACCGGGCCGGGGTCCTCGAGCCGGGGGCGGCGGGGTTCGGCACCGCGCACGACGTCGGCCGGCTCGCCGCGCTGCTCGCCGACGCGCCCACCGGCTGAGGCGCCGCCCGCCCTGCGGTGCCTACGCTGGGCGGGACCGCCGACCCTCCCAGGAGGCCCCCGTGACCCGTCCGACGCACCGCACCGCCCGCCGCACGCTCACCGCGGTCGCCCTGTCCGCCGCCGCCCTCACCGGGCCGGCGGCGTCCGCCACCGTCGTCGCCCTGCCGGTCACGGCGGGGGTCACGGGCGCCGCCGCGCCGCAGGCCCACGCCGTGGCCTGGGACCAGGTGGAGCTCGTGGATGACGCGGGCGTGATCGACCTCGCCCAGCTGCGCCGTGACCTGGCGGGGATCGAGTTCCGGGAGCCGACCCGCGTCGCCGTGGTCACCGAGCGCGGCCCGGACCTGTCCGCACTGGACGACGACCGCGCGTCTCAGGCGTTCAACGGGCGGGTGCTCGAGCGGGCTCGCGCGGAGCACCCGGACTGGCTCAGCGCGGACGGCCAGAAATGGGCCGACGGCCTCGTGATCGTGGCGCTCGACCCGGACAACCGGTTGATCGGGGTGTACGTGGGCGAGGACCGGATGCTCAGCACGGACCGGCTGCGGGAGGTGCGCGAGGCCGGACACGAGGCGGCCCGTGCGGCCCGGTGGACGGACACGGTCGTGGAGGTGACGGACGCCGCCGCCGAGCTGATCGGGCGCCCCTGGTGGCAGGCTCCCGAACTGTGGTTCGGCGCGGGGATCGTCGGTGTGGCGGGCGGCGGCGCCGCGGCCGCGGCACTCGCGAGCCGACGGCGTCGCCGCCGCCGGCCGGCCGACCTGCTGGCCGAGGCCCGCACCCACCTGACCTCCGTCACCCTGGAGATGGACGCCACCGAGGTGAACGCGTCCACGGTGCCCGAGGACTCGCCCCACGCGGCCGCGCTGATGGAGCGCTTCCGCACCTTCCGGCGCCAGGCGCTCGACGCGTCGGTGGAGCTGGACCGCCTCGAGGCCCTGCCGGAGCGCAGCCTGCATCGCACGGAGCATGCCCGGGCCGCGGAGGACGTCCGGGACCGCGCCCGTGAGCTCGACCGCCTCGACGACGCCGTGGCCGCGGCGAACACCTTCCTCAACCGCCACCCGGGGTGGCCGGCGGCGTGGGACCAGCAGACCGCCCCGCTGCGGGCCGACCTGGACGCCGTCGGCACGCTGGCCTCCTCCGTCGGCTCCGCCGGGCCCGTCCGGTCCGCGGTCGCCGCGCTGGAGTCCTTCCGCACCGAGGCCCAGGACCGGCTCGAGGCGCTGGGTGCGGACCTGCAGGACGAGCGCCTGACCCCGGCCGCGGCGTTGGACGAGCTGGACGCGCTGCGGCGTCGCCTGACCGGGCTCGTCTCCGCCCTCGCCGACGCCGAGGTGGCGGCGTTCGGCAAGGACGAGGCCGAGCGTGAGCTGCTGCGCGACGAGCTGCGCACGCACCGTGGCCCGGTCCGGTCCGCGCGCGGCTCGATCCTGGACTCCGCGCTGCCGGCGGATGCCTACTGGACGGTGGTGGCCTTCACCACGGGCCACCAGGCCGGCGAGCGGTCCGTCCAGGACCACCGCCAGGCGCAGTCCAGCTCCTCCGAGGACCGGCTACGGATCCTCGGGCGGCTCGTTCTCCGGGGCGGGCTCGTCCGGCCGATTCTGAGCCGATCGGGGCCGGATCTGAGCCGGAAGCCCGTCCGGGCCGGGCACCCGGTCCCTGGCCCACCGCTCCGTTCTGCGAGACAGTGAAGGACCATGACCGCCGCTGACACCCCCGCACCCCGCCAGGACCCCCTCGCGTTCTTCCTCGACAAGGCCGTGCCCGAGGCGTGGCACGCGGTCGGGCCGCTGGCCTCGGCCGCGCGCGGCGCCGCCGAGCAGGCCGGGCTGGACCGGCAGCTCGTGGAGCTCGTGAACCTGCGGGTCTCTCAGCTCAACGGCTGCGTGTTCTGCCTGGACCGGCACACCCGCCAGGGCGCCGACGCCGGCCTGAGCGTGCAGCGCCTGGGGCTGCTGCCGGCGTGGCGTGAGGCCGGGGCCGTGTACTCGGAGCAGGAGCGCGCCGCGCTCGAGCTCGCCGAGGCGGTCACGGACCTCCCCGAGCAGGAGCAGCTGAACTACGTGCAGGCCTCCACGGCCGCTGTGCTCACGGACGCCCAGTACGCGGCCGTGCAGTGGGTCGCGATCGTGATGAACCTGACGAACCGCTTCTCGATCCTGTCCCATCACCCCGTGCGGCGCCGGGACGGCTGACCCTCCTCCCCGTCGTCGGCCCGGCGGCGGGGTCCACCCAGGAACGAGAGGACCGACCATGACCGAGCAGACCCCCAGCCTGGAGCACCCGCAGGTCCGCAAGAACGCGGAGAGGTACGAGATCGTCGTCGACGACGCGGGCACGGTGGCCGGCTTCACGGTGGCGATCGACTACGACACCGCCGACGGCCCGGCCCAGCGGATCTTCCCGCACACCAAGGTCGACCACGCGTACCAGGGCCGGGGCCTGGCCTCGATCCTCGTACGCGAGGCGTTGAAGGACACCGTGGCCGCGGGCCGCCGGATCGTCCCCGTGTGCCCGTACGTGAAGGCCTGGGTGGACGAACACGACGACGTGGCCGGCGAAGTGGACCCGGCGCGCCCCGAGCATCTGCAGTTCCTGGAGTCCCGCCAGGGCTGACGCACCGCACCCGGAGACGAGAAGAGCCCCCGCCGATCGGCGGGGGCTCTTTCTGGTCGGGGTGACAGGATTTGAACCTGCGGCCTCGTCGTCCCGAACGACGCGCGCTACCAAGCTGCGCCACACCCCGTTGGAGGTCTCAGACCTGAATCCAACAGAGAGCGACTATACCAGCCACACCGGGTGCCGCCAAACCGAGATGCGGGGCAGAATCGCACGCGTGAGACCTCTGCGCACCCCGCGAATCCGAGAGAGGCCGGCATGAGCTGGTGGCCGTTCCCGCGTTCCTCCGCGAGCCCCTCCCCCGACGACGACGGCGCCCCGGCCGCCGCCGAGCTCGAGGAGGCCGTGGCCGCCCTGCGACAGCTGTTGCGCGCGGAGCGGCACCGACTGCGCCCGGACACCTGGGCCCTCGCGTGGGAGATGGTCGAGCACGCCGCCGAGTACGCGCCGGCCTGGACTCGCCTGCAGCGCACACGGCCCGTGGAGACCCAGGAGCTCGTGCTCGCCCTCACCGGGCGCTTGGAGCCCCTGCTGCGCGACTTCCTCGCACTCCCCGACTCGGAGAAGCCGACCCATGCCGACGCCGTGCACGCGCGCCTTCGGGAGCAGGGCACGGAGCACGGCCGGCTGCGCCGCCGACTCACCCGCGCGCTCACGGCACGACTGCGGGCCGGCGAGGAGCTCTGAGCGCCGCGGGTGAATGCACCCGGAACGCAGAAAGCCCCGTGCTCATCGCACAGGGCCGCCCGGTGAATCCTCCCGGG
>NZ_JBQXFD010000003.1:0-210619 GCF_052615555.1 Micrococcus sp. EWR3.9.1 | reverse complement strand
ACTAGCAGCAAAGATCCCCAGTCCCACCCGTAATGCGGTCTTGTACAACCTCATGCGACCCCCTCGACTCCTCCTGCTGCCCCTCGGCAGCAAACTACAGACACATCCGCATTCTAGGTCACACTCACGCGCAGCATCGGTCACCGAGTGCGTGCCGCTCACCAGGTCCTCCATCGGCGGTCTGAGGCTCAAGTAAAAAGGCCCCCTTGTCGAGGCGCCTAGCGGCAGGAAGTGTTGAATGCGCGACGTGTCTGGTCTTCTCTGCGCGCTCATTGTCGGCCATAGACCTACCTCGACGCGCAGCAACAAGCAGTGATGCCCTGCAATCCAACACCCCGGTCCCGGCGCGACGCCGGGGCCGCCCCTTCCCCGGCCGGGGGCGCCGCCGGGGCGGGGTCAACTGGCCGCCGCGTCTTCGTCCTCGGCCGCCAGCTGGCCGCATGCGCCGTCGATCTCCTTGCCGCGAGTGTCGCGCAGGGTGGTGGGGATGCCGGCGGCGTTGAGCCGATCCACGAACTCGCGCGTCACGTCCTTCTCCGAGGCGGTCCAGATGGAGCCCGGCGTCGGGTTCAGCGGGATCGGGTTCACGTGCACCCAGCCCTTGCCCCGGGCGTTGAGCTTCTTGGCCAGCAGGTCGGCGCGCCACGCGTGGTCGTTCATGTCCTTGATGAGCGCGTACTCGATGGACACCCGGCGGCCGGTGGCCACGAAGTAGTCGTACGCGGCGTCGATCGCCTCGTCCGCCTTCCAGCGCGAGTTCACGGGGATCAGCTCGTCGCGCAGCTCGTCGTCCGGCGCGTGCAGGGACAGCGCGAACGTCAGCGGCACCCCCTCCTCGGCCAGCTTCCGGATGGCCGGCACCAGGCCCACGGTGGACAGCGTGATGTTCCGCGCGGACATGCCCAGGCCCTCGGGCGAGGGGTCCACCATGCGGTGCACGGCGGCCATCACGCGCTTGTAGTTGGCCAGGGGCTCACCCATGCCCATGAACACGACGTTGGTGACGCGGTCGGCGTCGTGCCCGCCATCCTTGCGCTTGCCGCCCAGTCCGCCCTGGGCGATCACCTGGTTGGCCAGCACGATCTGCTCCACGATCTCCGCCGTGGACATGTTGCGGGTCAGCCCGGCCTGGCCCGTGGCGCAGAACGGGCAGTTCATCCCGCAGCCGGCCTGGCTGGACACGCACAGCGTCACGCGGCCGGGGTACCGCATCAGCACGGACTCCACGAGAGCGCCGTCGAACAGCCGCCACAGGAACTTGACGGTGTCCCCGCGGTCGGTCTCCATGCGCCGGACCTCGGTGAGCAGCGGCGGGAAGAACGCCTCCGCGATCGCCTCCCGCTTGTCCTTGGGCAGGTCCGTCATCTGCTCCGGATCGGTGGTGTAGTGCTCGAAGTAGTGCACCGAGAGCTGCTTGGCGCGGAACGCCGGCAGCCCGATCTCCTTGGCCTTCTCCTGCCGTTCCTTCAGCGTGAGGTCGGCCAGGTGCGTGGGCGGCTGGGAGACGCGCGGCTGCTTGAACTGCAGCTGCGGTCGGCCGTCCGGGCCCATCGGCTGGGTCCAGCCCTCGGTCTTCGGCATCACCTGGGGGCGCTCGGCGGTGGCGGCCTCGCGGCGCTTGGGCGCGGAGAGCTGGTGGCCGACGCCGGCGCGGCGCATGCGCTCTCGGTCCTCGGCGAGCTGGCGCGCCTCGGACTCGTCGATCAGGCCGCGCTCGGGGCGGCCGAGGGCCGGCTTGCCGGCGCGGTCCCTCTGGCGGTTCGGGGTGGGCTTCGATCCGGGGCGGCGGGGCTGGTAGTCAGACATCGGCACCATTCTCCCAGACGGGGCGGACTTCGCGGCGGGTCGCCTCCACGTCGACGGCACCGCGCGGCTTTCGCGTCCGGGGCAGCCCCCGCAGGACCCAGCGGACGACGACGCCGCGCACCGTCGCCGGCAGCGGCCGGTACAGGGTGCGCGCCAGCCCCCAGAGGCGTGCCTCCCGGACGGAGTCCCGCCCAGTCCAGGACCAGCCGAGGCCGGCGCGCACGCGGCCTGGGAGGAGACCGGCGGTGACGAACCGGGCCAGGGGCATAGCCGCCCGCAGCGGCGCGGGGACGCCATGGCCGGAGAACAGGTCGGCGGCGACCCGCCGCGCGTCGTCCGTGACCTCGAGCCGGGCCACCCGGTCGTCCCAGTAGTCCGCGAACGCCGCGCGGTCGACCGGCCAGGCGGAGGCGGGGACCTCGAGGCTCGTGGCGAGCGGAGCGTACCCGCGGTAGAGGCGGTCGGCGTCCTCGGCGTCGAGGGCGCCCCACATCCGGCGGCGCACCTGCTCCCCCATCGCGTAGAGGGTGGCGGCCACCCACAGCTGGGCGTCCGGGTCGGCGGCGTCGTAGGGGTGGCCTCCGGCGTCGACCCCGCGGACCGGGCGGTGCGCCGCCCGCACCCGGTCGACGACCGCGTCTCGCAACGACGCGGCCTCGGGGAGGGTGACCGCGTAGATGTAGGCGAGCGTGTGGCGGAGCCGGCGCATCGGGTCCTCGGTGAACCGGGAGTGGACGGCGACGCCGGCCCCCACCGGCCGGTGCGCCACCTGGAGCAGGATCGCCGCGCCGGCGCCGGCGAGGATCACGGCCTCGCGGGCGAGGGCGGCCGCAGAGGTCGGGGCGGAGCGGCGGTCGGGGCGCATGGTCCCAGCCTCGCACCGGGCCGGGCAGAGGGGCAGGGGGCCAAGATGAACAGTGCCGTTCACCTTCTGTTCATCTTGCTGTTCGCCTGCCGCTCGTGACGCCTCGATCCGAAAACCGCATGATTGCGCCGATTTCGCGCCATACAGGCGGGCGCAACAGGGTGTCACAGGTCATGTTGGTGAACACGGAGTTGCACTCCGGGAGGAAATCTGTAAACTTGTTCACAAGCAGTTCACCTAGCGTTTACGGAACGCGAGGTTGGGACTCCACCGAACCCATCACCCGCGGCCCCGCCGCGACGATCCGCCGGACTCATGGTCCGGCAACCGAAGGAGGTGCTCACCGTGAGCATCAACACGACCAGCCACCACCTGCCCGCCACCCCGAGCCCCCTCATGCAGCGCCACGTGCTCCAGCGCGTCGAGGAGACCCTCCTCCGCCGCTTCGAGGGCACCGTCACCGCCGAGACCGTCCGCTCGGTCGTCCGCGAGGTCGTCGCCGACCTCAAGCGCGGCGCCCGCATCACCACCTTCCTGCCGGCCCTCGCCGAGCGCGAGGCCACCCGCCGCCTCCAGGCCGCGACGCCGGCCCACGAGGCCATGGCCGTCGCCGCCTGATCCCCCATACCGACGCGACGACCCGTCGGCCCGCCCCGCGAGGGGCCGTGGCCGGCGGGTCTTCTCGCCTCCCCGGACGCTTTCGTTCGAGAAACGGCGGGCCCCAGGACGCTTTCGTTCGGGAAACGGCGGGCCCCAGGACGCTTTCGTTCGGGAAACGGCGTTACTGCTCCTTGCTGATGAGGCCATCCGGCACCTCCGCTCCGGGGCGCCGTTCCATCGACGCCCACGCGACTCCGAGGTGCGGCGCCGTTTCTCACACAAAAGCACCGCGACACGCCGCCGTTTCCTACACGAAAGCGTGGGTGACGCGGACGGGGGGCCCGGCACGGGAGGCCTCAGTCCTCGGCGACGCCCAGCGCTCGGCGCATCGGCAGGAACTTGGCCCGGATCTCCGTGACCTCCTCCTCGGGCACCGCTCCCGGGACCATCCCGCCCCCGGCCTGCAGCCGCACCCCGCCGGGCACCTGCTGGCCACAGCGCAGCGCCAGGGCGATCTCGCCGTCGCCGTCCTGGTCGAGCCACCCGACCGGCCCGGCGTAGCGGCCGCGGTCCACGGGCTCGACCTCCGCGATCACCCGCACCGCGTCCGGCGTGGGGGTCCCGCCGACGGCCGCCGTCGGATGCAGCGCGGCCACCACGTCCAGCACGGTCCCCCGCCCATCCCGCAGCCGGCCGCGCACGGACGTGGCCAGGTGGTGCACGTTCGGCAGGGTCAGGACGGTGGGCGCGGGGTCGTCATCGGCGAGGTCGACGACGGGCGCCAGCGCGTCCAGCACCGACCGCGCGGCCCAGCGATGCTCCTCCGCCAGCCGCGGATCAGAGGCCAGCCGCTCCCGCAGCGCGGCGTCCTCCTCCTCGTCCGCGCCGCGCGGCATGGACCCCGCCAGCACCCGCGAGCCCACGAGCCCCGCGTGCCGCGTGGCGAGGACCTCGGGCGTGGCGCCCAGCAGCCCGCCGACGGCGAACACCCAGGTCTGCGGGTACTCGCGGCGCAGCTCCCCGATCGCCCGCCACAGGTCGGCGTCGTCCGCGGGGACGGTCATCGTGCGGCTGATCACGACCTTCGCCAGCTCCCCGCCCGAGTCGGCCATCCGCGTCAGCAGCTCGCGCACCCCGGCCGCGTAGCCGGCGTCGTCCCAGGCGAGGTCGGCGACGTCGGCGGGCAGGGGCACCTCCCCGTCGGCCAGCAGCCGGGCTCCGCGGTCCGCGGCGACGGCGGCTGCGAGCGCGTCCGCGTCCACGTGCTGGGCCACGTCCCGCACGCCGGACGGCGTGGCGCGGCGCAGATCCGCGGGGATGCGCAGGACCGCGGGCTCAGGCGAGTCGTCGGCGAAGGTCGAGGAGATCCAGCCCCGCAGCGGGGCCGTCGGGTCCGGTCGCCCGGCGACGGCGGTCTGCCACAGCGCGGAGAGTCGGCGGAGCCGGTCGGTGCCGTCCAGGAGCACGGTCCAGCCGCCCTCGCCCCGCCACGCGTCGTCCCCGTGCGCCCACAGCACCGCCCGGGCGAACGGGGGGACGGCGGCCTCGGGGGCCCCGGTCGCGGGGGCGCCGAGGTCCGGGAGCAGGGAGCGGACAGACATGGCCCCCATTCTCTCCCACCTCGGCGGACCCCCGCTCCGGGCCCGGGCGTCGGCCACCGCCCCGACGACGGCGGCGAGCAGCGTCGTCGGGCGCGGAGGGATCCCGTCAAGGCTTGCGCCGGCACACCCGACGTCGCAGGGTGGGGGCACCCGTTCACCTCGCGTTCAGCCGACCGCCTTCCCCGGAGGACTCGCACCATGACCCCCATCCCCCCGGACCCCCACGCCGATCACGCACCGGCGGTGGACGACATGCCGCTGGACACGACGGCCGCGCCGGACATCCCCGCCGCGGTGGACCCCGTGCCGCACGGGATGGCCGCGCACGTGCTCGAGCGCGAGGTCGGGCCGCTGATGGCGCGCTTCCCCGGCGTGGCCGACGAGGCGACGGTGCGTCAGCTCCTGTTCGACTCCTACGCCGAGCTCGCCGAGACGAGCCGCCACCCGGAGATGCTGCCGACCATCTCGGTGCAGCATGCCGCCTCGCGCCTGCGCGCCAGGGCGATCAACCAGGGCAGCATCGAGTCCCGCCACCCGCGTGTGCTGTTCGTCTGCCACGGCAACGCCGGCCGCTCGCAGATGGCCGCGGCCCTGCTCGAGAACCGCACCCACGGCGAGGTCAGGGCCCGCTCGGCCGGCACGGAGCCCGCCGGCGAGGTCATCTCCACCGCGTTCGAGGCGATGAACGAGATCGGCATCCCGCTGCACCACACGTACACCAAGGGCCTGGACCCGGACGTGCTCCGGGCCGCCGAGATCGTGGTGCTCTTCGACGGCGCGGATCCGTTCGAGATCCCCGAGGGCGCGCAGGTGCAGAAGTGGTCCGTGCCGTCGATCCGCGGCATGAGCCTCGAGCAGGTGCGCGGCGTGCGCGACGCCCTGGACCTGGAGGTCCGCGGCCTGATCGCCGATCTGGGCGAAGCCGCCACCCCGCTGCCGGAGGAGGGCACCCGCGTCGGCCGACCCCTTGACCCATACCCCCCTGGGGTATAGAACGGGGGTATGAGCACGGACAGCACGACGACGGCGCCCGCCGCCGCCTCGCCCCTTCCGTCCGCCGCGGCGGATGCCTGCGACGGCCACCGGCCCCCGCACGAGGTCCACCGGGACAAGGCGAAGCACCTGGCGCGACTGCGCCGCATCGAGGGGCAGGTGCGCGGCCTCCACCGCATGGTGGACGAGGACGTGTACTGCATCGACGTCCTCACGCAGGTCGCCGCCGTCACGAAGGCGCTGCAGTCCCTCAGCCTGAATCTCACCTCGGAGCACCTGCGTCACTGCGTGGCGGAGGCCGCGGTGCAGGCCGAGGCGGAAGGCCGCACCGAGCTCATCGACGAGAAGGTCGCCGAGGCGACGGCCGCCCTCGGCCGCCTGCTGCGCTGACCGGCGCCGTCGCCCACCCACCACCGCACGAGGAGCACGAGATGACCACCACCGACCTGAAGATCACCGGCATGACCTGCGGCCACTGCGCCGCCTCCGTCCGGGAGGAGCTCGGCGAGATCGCCGGCGTCTCCGCCGTGGACGTGGACCTGAACGCCGGGGGCGTGTCCACCGCCACCGTCACCTCCGAGGGCCCCCTCGACCCCGCCGCCGCGCGCGCCGCCGTCGAGGAGGCCGGCTACACGCTGGTGGAGGCCTGACCCCATGACCCACCCCGCCTCCTCCACCCCGGCCGGCCCGCAGTCCGAGACCACCCGCCGCGTCGACCTGGACGTCACCGGCATGACCTGCGCCTCGTGCGTGGGCCGCGTCGAGCGCAAGCTGGGCAAGCTCGAGGGCGTCACGGCGTCCGTGAACCTGCCGCTCGAACAGGCGACCGTCACCGCGCCCGCCGGCGTGTCGGACGAGGAGCTCGTGGCCGCCGTCGAGAAGGCCGGGTACGGCGCCACCGTGCGCCGTCCCGCCCCGCCGGCCGGACACGCCGGACACGCCGGGCACGCGCACACCTCCGAGCACGGCGAGGAGCACGGCGAGGAGCACGGCGAGGAGCATGCCGCGGACCATGACGGCGTGGACCACCACGACCACATGGCCCACGGTCCGAGTGAGGACGTGCTCACACCGCGCCTGATCGGCGCGGCGGTGCTGACGGTGCCGCTCGTGCTGATCTCCATGGTCCCGGCGCTGCAGTTCCCGCACTGGGGCTGGGTCGCGTTCGCCCTGGCGGCGCCCGTGGCGCTGTGGGCGGCGTGGCCGTTCCACTCGGCGGCGTTCCGCGCGGCCCGGCACGGCTCGTCCACGATGGACACCCTCGTGTCCCTGGGCGTGCTCGTCTCCTTCTCCTTCTCGGCCGTGGAGCTGATCCTGGCGCCGGACATGACCGCCCACGTGGGCGGGACCATGGCGGAGATGGCCCACCACAGCCTGTACTTCGAGACGGCCGCGGTCATCACCACGTTCCTGCTGCTGGGCCGCTGGCTCGAGGCCCGCGCCAAGCGGGAGGCCGGCGCCGCGCTGCGGGCCCTCCTGGACCTGGGCGCGGCCCAGGCCACCCTCTACGACCCCGAGACCCACGACGAGCGCACGGTGCCCGCCGAGTCCCTCGCGCCGGGCGACGTCGTGCTGATCCGCCCCGGCGAGAAGGTGCCCACGGACGCCGAGGTGCTCGAGGGCACCTCGGCCGTGGACGCTTCCCTGCTCACCGGCGAGTCCGTGCCCGTGGAGGTCGGCCCCGGGGACGCCCTCACCGGCGCCACCCTGAACACCTCGGGCCGGCTCGTGGCCCGCGCGACGCGGGTCGGCTCGGACACGACGCTCGCCCAGATGGGGCGGCTCGTCTCCGAGGCGCAGACCGGCAAGGCGCGCGTGGCCCGGTTGGCCGACCGCATCTCCGCCGTGTTCGTGCCGATCGTGCTCGGGATCGCCGTGCTGACCTTCGCGGTGTGGATGATCGTGACCGGCGACCTGCCGTCCGCGCTGCGCGCCGGCGTGGCCGTGCTCGTGATCGCGTGCCCGTGCGCCCTCGGCCTGGCGACCCCGGTCGGCCTGCTGGCCGGCACCGGCCGCGCCGCGCAGCTGGGCATCCTCATCCGCGGCCCCGAGGTGCTCGAGGACTCGCGCACCGTGGACACGATCGTGCTGGACAAGACCGGCACCGTGACCGAGGGACGCATGGCGCTGGCGGACGTGCTCGTCCTCGACCCCGCCTTCGTCACCGACACGGGCGCCTCCCGGAGCGCTTTCGTGGCCGAGACGGCGCCGGACCAGGCCGCCGACGTCCTGCTGACCCTGGCGGCCGCCGTTGAGCGCGGGTCCGAGCACCCGATCGCCCGCGCGATCGTGGCCGGCGCCGAGGAACGCGGCCTGACCGTGCCCGACGTGGCGGACTTTGCCTCCACAGCCGGCGGCGGCGTGTCCGGGCTGGTCGCCCTCCCCCACGACGACGGCGCACCCGGCTCCGGCGCGCACGGCGCCGCCGGCCCGGATCCGGTCCGCGTGGCCGTCGGCCGCGGCTCCGTCCTCAAGACCGCCCTCGACGGCGGCATCCCCGCCGAGCACCGGGCCGCGTTCGAGGCCGCGGAGCAGGCCGGCGCCACGGCCGTGTGGGTCGCGGTCGGCGGCCGCGTGGCGGGCGTCCTGTCCGTCCGGGACACCGTGAAGGACACCTCCGCCGACGCGATCGCCCGCCTGCGGCAGATGGGCCTGCGCCCGCTGCTGGTGACCGGCGACAACGCCGCCGTCGCCGCCCAGGTGGCGGAGGCCGTCGGGATCCCGGCCGAGGACGTGGTGGCCGGCGTGCGCCCCGAGGACAAGGTGGACGTGGTGACGCGCCTGCAGTCCGAGGGCGCCGTGGTGGCCATGGTGGGCGACGGCGTCAACGACGCCCCGGCGCTCGCCGCGGCGGACATGGGCATCGCCATGGGCTCGGGGACGGACGTGGCCCGCGAGGCCGCGCAGATCACCGTGATGGGCGACGACCTGCACCAGGTGGTCCAGGCGCTCGACCTGAGCCGCCGCACCCTGGGGATCATCCGGATGAACCTGTTCTGGGCGTTCCTCTACAACGTGCTCGGCATCCCGGTCGCGGCCCTGGGCCTGCTCAACCCGATGATCGCCGGCGGCGCGATGGCGGCCTCGAGCGTGCTCGTGGTGCTGAACTCGCTGCGGCTCACCCGCTACGCGCGCTGAGCCGGGGCGGGGCCGAGCGCGGGCCGGGTCCACCCCGGCCCGGCCGGCCGGTCAGGGCAGGCATTCGCGGGAGTACTCGAGCCACTGCTCGAGCTCCCCGGACTCCTCCCAGAGCTGGTAGAGCTCGGAGCAGGAGGGCTCGCGGATGACCACGCCGATCAGCTCGCGCAGGGTCTCGACGTCCTCGTCCGAGAACTGGTCGATGAAGGCGGTGAGGTCCACCTCGTCCGTCTCCGCGTGCTCGAGCAGGGCCTCGAGGTCCGCGTGGTCCTCGTTCCGGGCGATCCGCACGAGCGCCCCGAGGGTGAGGAGTGCGGCGCCCTGGCTCGCGGTCAGGTGGCCCTCGTCCTCGTCGCGACGGAAGTTCTTGCGGAACTCGTCGAGGTCGAAGGTGCCGTCGAGGACCTCGTCCACGATGTCCAGCGCGGTGTCGTTCTGGAAGACGTTTCTGCCCCATGCGCCCATGACCTGACCCTAGGCCCGGGGTGGGCCCCGGCAAGAGTGCTGTGGTGTCCCGCCGAGGGGTGCCGTCGCCTCCGCTTCCGGTGTCCGCGGCAGTTCCTAGAATGGGCGACATGAGCACCGAGCCGACCCCCTCGTCCGCCACCCCCGAGACCGAGTCCGCCGCGCCGTCGTCGTCCGGGCTGCCGCAGGCCGCCCCGCAGGCGGCGTGGCCCGAGCGCGTGGAGACCGGCGAGCACCAGGTGTCCTACCGGGCCACCGTGGCCGCGCCGGCGCACGAGCTGTGGGCGATGCTCGCGGACCCGCACCGCCATCACGAGGCGGACGGGTCCGGGACCGTGCGGCCGAAGGTGAGCGGGCCGCACCGGCTGGCCGTGGGCGACCGGTTCCGCGTGGCCATGCGGAAGTACGGGGTGCCGTACACGATGACGCTGACCGCCACCGCCGTGGACGAGGACGAGCTCGTGGAGTGGGCCCACCCGGGCGGACACCGGTGGCGCTGGGCGTTCCAGGACAACGGGGACGGCACCACCGAGGTCACCGAGACCTTCGACTACTCGTGGGCCCGGCCGGCCGTGCGCCGCGCGTACGAGCTGCTGCGCGTGCCGGCGGACAACGGGCGGGGCATCCAGTCGAGCCTCACGCGGCTGGCGGGCCGCCACCTCTGAACCGACCGCGTCTCCGCACTTTCGTTCGGGAAACGGCGGCGTGTCGGCGCACTTTCGTGCGGGAAAAGGTCAGCCCTCGCGCCGTTTCCCGAACGAAAACGCGCTGACGACCGCCGTTTCCCGAACGAAAGCGGGGGGGGGCGGGGGTCAGACGGCGGACCAGTGGGTCGCGGCCGGCGGCTGCGCCAGGTGCGGGGTGACGAGCGCACGCCACGCGAGGAACGCGTCGGACTCGCGGAAGGCCACGGTGTGGTCCTCGAGCGTGCGCCAGCCGATCAGCAGCCGGTAGCGCGCCGGGTCCTCCACCTGCCGGGACAGTGCGAAGGACGTCGCGCCCCCGTCCCGGAACAGCGGCTCGGCCTCGGCGACGGCGGCCTCGAACGCCGCCTCCGCCCCCGCGGCCACGTGCAGCTCCACCGACTCGATGACCGGACCGGCCGTCGTCGCGCCCTGCCCGGCGCTCACGCGTGCACCCGCGGGCTCGTGGAGTGGCCGGTGAACCAGGCTGCGAGCTGGCCGTCCGCCTCGATGCCGACCTCGATCATGCGGTCGCGACCGAACTCCACCGACTGGCGGGCGGTCGCCACGAGGTGCGCGCCGAGCCTGGCGGGCGCCACGTAGGTGATCTCGGCGCGCCGGGTGACGGGGGCGGCGCCGAAGGTCGCCACGCAGTACGCCAGCGCCGAGTCCGCGAGGTGGAACAGGAAGCCGCCGTGGCAGATCTCGTGGGAGTTCACCATGTCCGCGGTGACGTCGCGGTGCAGCACCACGCGGCCCTCGGCCACCTCGCCGAGGGTGACGCCGTGCTCGCGCACCGCGGGGTCGTTCGCGTAGATCTCCTCGAGGCGGGCGAGGATCTCGTCCCGGCTCTGGCCGGACGAGCTCTGGGGGGTCTCAGTCATGGGCCCATTGTGTCGCAGGTCGCGCCGCCCCGCGCCTAGGGTGGCGGCGTGACGCAGACCACCTCCACCCCCGCGCGCCTCCGCGCCCGCGACGGCTTCGTGCTCGCGGCCCGCCACTTCGCCCCCACGACGGCGCCCCAGGCCCGGCCCGCCGGCGCGGTGGTGATCGCCCCCGCGACCGGGGTGAAGGCCACGTACTACCGGCGCTACGCCGAGTTCCTCGCCGGCCACGGGTTCCACGCGGTCACGTTCGACTACCGGGGTGTCGGGGAGTCCCGCGAGCCGTTCGCCGTGGCCCGGCAGGCGCGGTGGGCGGACTGGGGCGCCCTCGACGCGGACGCCGTGCTCGGCTGGGCCCGGACGCACCTGCCCGGCCCCCTCCTGACGGTGGGCCACAGCTACGGCGGGTTCGGCATCGGGCTCGCGGACGAGGCGCGTCACGTGGCCCGCCATGTGGCCGTCGGCGGTCAGCACGCCCACTGGCGGGACTACCGGGCGCGGCCGGGGCGCGTGCGGATGTGGGCGCGGTGGCACGCGGCGATGCCGGCGATCACGCTGGCCCGCGGTCACTTCCCGGGGCGGCGGCTCGGCTGGCTCGAGGACCTGCCGCGCGGGGTCGCCCTGGACTGGGCGCGCAGCCGCCGCGACTTCACCGCGAGCGCCCGCACCGCCGCCGGCCGGGACGAGCTGCGCCGTCGTCTGGCCGCGTTCACGGCGGACGCGCTGATCGTGGCGCCCGTCGACGACGACTTCGGCACCGAAGCCGCCCTCGACCGCGCGGACGCCTACTCGCCGGGTCGGCGGACGGTGCGCTGGCGGGTGCGGCCGGAGGAGCTCGGTGTCGCGGAGATCGGGCACTTCGGACTGTTCCACGCGCGGTTCGCGCCGACCTTCTGGCCGGCCACGCTGGAGTGGCTGCGCGACGGGGTCGCCCCGGACGCGGCCCGCTGAGGCTCGGGCGTCGGGCGCGCTGCGGCCCGCCCCGTCCCCGCGACGACGACGGCGGCCGCCCCGGCCCGGATCTCCGGGTGGGACGACCGCCGTCGCACTGGTGCGCGTGATGTGCCGATACTACCCCGCGCCCAGCCGACGCCCAGGCGACACGTCAGTCCTGCATCGCGTAGTCGATCACGACGCGGCCCTCGATCTTGCCGTGGCGCATCTCGTCGAACACGTCGTTGATCTCGGTGAGCGGACGGGTGTGGAACGTCGGGTGGATCTTCCCGGCCGCGTAGAACTCGAGTGCCTCGACCATGTCCTGCCGGGTGCCCACGATCGAACCGCGGATGGTCAGGCCCTTGAGGACGATGTCGAAGATCGGCGCGGGGAAGTCGCCCGGGGGCAGGCCGTTGAACACGATGGTGCCGCCGCGGCGGGTCATCGCGATGGCCTGGCCGAACGCCTGGGGGTGCACGGCCGTGACGAGCACACCGTGGGCGCCGCCGATCTTCTCCTGGATCTCCACGGAGGGGTCCGCGACGTTCGCGTTCACGGTCAGCTCCGCGCCGTGCCGAGAGGCGAGCGCCAGCTTGTCGTCCGCGACGTCCACGGCCACCACGCGCATGCCCATCGCCACGGCGTACTGCACCGCGATGTGCCCCAGGCCGCCGATGCCGGAGATCACGACCCACTGCCCGGGCCGCACCTCGGTCTGCTTCAGCCCCTTGTACACCGTGACGCCGGCGCACAGGATCGGGCCGACCTCCATCGGGTCCGCGCCCTCGGGGATCACGGGCGCGTAGCGGGCATCCACGAGCATGTACTCACCGAACGAACCGTCCACGGAGTAGCCGCCGTTGACCTGCTCCTCGCACAGGGTCTCCCACCCGGTGCGGCAGTACTGGCAGTGGCCGCACGCTCGCCACAGCCACGCGTTGCCGACCATGTCCCCGACCTTGAGGTTCTCGACGTCGGGTCCGACCTCCTCGACGATGCCCACGCCCTCGTGGCCCGGGATGAACGGCGGGGTCGGCTTCACCGGCCAGTCGCCCTCCATCGCGTGCAGGTCCGTGTGACAGACGCCCGAGGAGATGAGCTTCACGAGCGCTTCGTGCTGGCCGGGCGTCGGACGCTCGACCTCCGTGACGTCGGCCTCTGTGCCGAACTGGGTGACGACGGCTGCCTTCATCGTGGTCATGGGGGATCACCTTTCGTGGAGTGGGGAGGGGGTCGTGCCGTGCCGGCGTCGGCTCAGAAGAACCCGAGCTTGTCCTCGGAGTAGGAGACGAGCAGGTTCTTGGTCTGCTGGTAGTGGTCGAGCATCATCAGGTGGTTCTCACGGCCGATGCCGGAGGACTTGTACCCACCGAACGCGGCGTGGGCCGGGTAGGCGTGGTAGTTGTTCACCCACACGCGGCCGGCCTGGATCGCCCGGCCCGCGCGGTAGGCGGTGTTGCCGTTCCGGGACCACACGCCGGCGCCGAGACCGTAGAGCGTGTCGTTGGCGATCCGCATGGCGTCGTCGAAGTCGGTGAACGTGGTCGTCGAGACCACCGGCCCGAAGATCTCCTCCTGGAAGATGCGCATCGAGTTGTCCCCGCGGAAGATCGTGGGCTGCACGTAGTAGCCGCCGGCCAGCTCGCCCTCCATCTCGGCGCGAGCGCCGCCGATGAGCACCTCGGCGCCCTCCTGACGGCCGATGTCCAGGTAGGACGTGATCTTCTCGAGCTGGTCGTTGGAGGCCTGGGCGCCCATCATCACGTCCGTGTCGAGGGGGTTGCCGGTGACGATGCGCGAGGTCCGCTCCACGACGGCGTCGAGGAACTTCTCCGCGATCGACTCCTGCACAAGCGCACGCGACGGGCACGTGCAGACCTCGCCCTGGTTCAGCGCGAACAGGGTGAAGCCCTCCTGTGCCTTGTCCCAGTAGGCGTCGTCGTTCGCCATGACGTCCTCGAAGAACACGTTGGGCGACTTGCCGCCCAGCTCCAGGGTCACCGGGATGATGTTCTCCGAGGCGTACTGCATGATCAGCCGGCCCGTCGTCGTCTCGCCCGTGAACGCGATCTTGCGGATGCGCGGCGACTGCGCGAGCGGCTTGCCGGCCTCGAGGCCGAAGCCGTTGACCACGTTGACGACGCCGGCCGGCAGCAGGTCCGCGATCAGCTCGATGAACACCATGATCGAGGCCGGGGTCTGCTCGGCGGGCTTGATCACGACGGCGTTGCCCGCGGCCAGCGCGGGCGCCAGCTTCCACACCCCCATCAGCAGCGGGAAGTTCCACGGGATGATCTGGCCGACCACGCCGAGCGGCTCGTGGAAGTGGTAGGCGACGGTGTCCTCATCCACCTGGGACAGGCGGCCCTCCTGCGCGCGGATCGCGCCCGCGAAGTACCGGAAGTGGTCGATGGCCAGCGGGACGTCCGCGTTGAGGGTCTCCCGGACGGCCTTGCCGTTGTCCCACGTCTCCGCGACCGCCAGCATCTCGAGGTTCTCCTCCATGCGGTCCGCGATGCGGTGCAGCACGAGCGCCCGCTCGGCCGGCGAGGTGGCGCCCCAGGCCGGGGCGGCCTTCCAGGCGGCGTCGAGGGCGGCGTCGATGTCCTCGGCCGTGCCGCGGGCGACCTCGCAGAACACCTTGCCCGTCACGGGCGTGACGTTCTCGAAGTACTGGCCCTTGACCGGGGGTGTCCACTCTCCGCCGATGAAGTGCTCGTAGCGGGACTTGAACTCGACCTTGGCTCCCTCGGTGCCCGGGAATGCGTAGACGGTCATGGTGCTGGCTCCTTTGCCTGCGGTTGCCTCGGCGCCGGGTGGCGCCCTGCCGTGGCTGTGACCCTAGTCACAGGGAGGTTGCACGAAGGTTGCAGCCGGGCGCGGGTGAGGGGCGGGCCGGCTCAGGCCAGGTCCCGCTCGATCCGCTCGAGCGTGGCCACGGCGAGCGCGCGCCGCGGCGAGTCCGTCGGCAGCAGACGCAGGGCGGCGCCCCAGAGCTCGACGTCGTCGCGGGCCTCGGGGCGGCCCAGGTAAGCCCAGAGCTGGTCGACATCTGCGTCCTGGGCGACGGCCTCGCGCAGCGCCTCCCCCAGCTCCGCGCGGATCGAGGCGACACCGGGGGACGCCGACCGCGGCAGCACCGGCCCAACCGCCGCGTGCAGCGCACGGTCCAGATCCCCGGCGCGCAGCGCCTCCCGCGCGCACAGCAGGTCCGCGTGCACCTCCCCCACGAGCCGGTACGGCCGGGACAGCAGCTCCACCGGCGCCCCCACGTCCCGCAGCGCCCGGCGGAGTCGATGCACCTCGGCGCGCAGCGAGATGGCGCGGGCGGGGGCGTCGCCCGGCGCGGACCGGGGCCCGGCCGTCTCCTCCGGATACAGCGCGACCTCGAGCTCGGCGCCGGTCAGGCCCGGGCCGTGCCACGCGAGGAGGGTGAGGATCTCGGCGTGCCGGCCGGTGAGCTCGACCCCGTCCAGCGTGGGCGGCAGGTGGCCGGTGACGCGCAGCAGGCCCGCGGCCTCGTCGTGGCGGTGCGGCGCGCCGGCGGGGCTCGGCCCCGGCGAGGCGGACGGCGGAGCCGAGGGGCCCGGCGTCGGGACGGTGCCGCGGGGACGGCCCCGGGACGGGGCGGGCAGGTCCCGCCAGGCGGCGTGCACGGCGTCCACGGTGGACAGGAGCAGAGGCAGGGCGAGGTGGCTGACGGCGTCCTCGCCACCCGTGAGGTCCAGGACCCCGACGAGCCGCCCGGTGGCCGGGTCCGTGAGCGGGACGGCCGAACAGCTCCACGGGTGCACGCGCGGGCTCAGGTGCTCGCCGCGGCTGACCTGCGTGGGGGCGCCGGTCGCGAGGACGATGCCGGGGGCGGAGGTGCCCATGGACGCCTCGGACCAGTCGGCGCCGGCCACGAAGCCCATGGTCTCGGCGTGGCGCACCGCAGTCCGGTCGCCCTCGACCCACAGCAGGTGGCCGCGCGCGTTGCCGATCGCGGCGAGCATCCCGGCCTCGGCCGCGGGCTGGATGAGCATGCGGCGGACCACCGGCAGGGCCACGGCGAGACGCTGCTCGCGGCGGGCGGCGGCGAGGTCGTCGTCGGCGAGGGTGGCCGGGTCGGTCTGGCCGGGCACCGCGGGCGCGGCCGCGGAAGCTCCTGCGTCGAGGGCCGACCCCGCCGGGGTGAGGGCGCCGAGGGAGCGCAGCCAGGACTCGCGGACCTCCCGCCGCAGCCCCTGGAGGGCGGCGCGCAGGCCCTGGTCCGCGCCGGTCGGAGCGGTGGACGACGACGGCGCGAGCGACAGGCGGACCGAGTCGAGGGACTCGTGGGCCCGGTCCACGGCGCGTCGGTAGGCGCCGGTGGCGAGGGTCGAGCTCATCCCGAGCCGGCCATCAACCGCGAACGGATCAGGAACCGCTTGCCTTCGGGCACCTCGACGGAGAAGCCGGAGCCGCGCCCGTCCACCACGTCCAGGGTGAGGTGGGTGTGCTTCCAGTACTCGAACTGGGCGGCGGACATCCAGAACGGGATCTCCACGGCGGCCTGGTCCCCCTCGGCCGGCAGGGCGAAGGTGCCCAGCAGGACGTCGGCGGCGCCGGTCGTGAAGTCGCCGGCGGGATAGCACATGGGCGCGGAGCCGTCGCAGCAGCCGCCGGACTGGTGGAACATGAGCGGGCCATGGATCGGGAGGAGTCGGCGGATCAGCTCGAGCGCCGCGGGCGTCATGGCGACGCGGGACACGGTCTCGCCCGGCATCTCGGGGCGAGCCTCGAGCGCGGGCGCATGCTCCGCCGACGAGGACGGCACGGTCATCGCGGCCTCCTGGGGATGGGCGATCGTCGGTCCCCCCACCCTAGCCTGCAACGTGATCCACGTCACCCCACCTGGCGTCGTGGGGTGGCGCGGAGGTGGGGAAAGCACGAGGGCGGGGGCGGCGGGCGGCTCACGCGGCCGCGCCCGGAGTCCACCCCCCCTACACTCGGCACATGCTCCCCGACCCCAGCCCCACCGTCACCGTGGACGGCCTCCTGCTGCGCCCGCTGCGCGCCGCGGACGAGATCGCGGCGCGCGAGGCGGACGCCGAGCTGCATCGGGAGGGTTTCGACTTCCTGATGGCCGGCACCCGCTCCTTCCCCGCGGTCCGCCGCGCGTTCGCCGCCGAGGCACGCGGCGACGTCGAGCCCGGCCGCGCGCCCGCGTCCTTCTACGTGGGCGTGGACGAGAACGGCGAGCTGGTGGGCCGGGTGTCCGTGCGGTGGGAGCTGAACGAGGCGTTGCGGCACGTCAACGGGCACGTGGGTTACGCGGTGCGCCCCGCATTCCGGCGGCGGGGGCACGCCGTGCGCCTGCTGCGCGGCGCCCTGACGCTGCTGGCCGCACGCGGGGTGTCCACCGCCCTGCTCACGTGCGACGAGACGAACACCGCCTCCGTGGCCACGATCCGTGCGTGCGGGGGCGTGCTGCGGGACCGGGTCGAGGCGGGCCTCGACGGTGCGCCCTTTCCCGAACCGAAGCTGCGCTTCGACGTCCCCACGACGGCGGCCTGACCGGAGGAACGGCGACGACCGCGCCGCGCCGCCGGCCTCAGTAGGCCTTGACGCGCTGCTCCACGATCAGGTGGATGAGCGCGAACCGGCCCTCCTCCTGGACGGCCTTGAGCGCCGCGTCCACGGCCGCCGGCACGTCCGCGTCCTGCTCCACGCGCACCCCGAAGCCGCCGAACGCCTGGGCCATGGCGGCGAAGTCGGGGTTCTTCAGCTGGGTGCCGGAGACACGCTCGGGGTACTCGCGCTCCTGATGGGTGCGGATGGTGCCGTACTCCTGGTTGTCCATGACGACCACGAGGGGCGTGGCGCCGTACTGCGCGGCGGTCGCCAACTCCTGGCCGTTCATGAGGAACTCGCCGTCGCCGGCGATGGTCACCACGGTGCGGTCCGGGAAGTTCAGGGACGCGGCCACGGCGCCCGGCACCGAGTAGCCCATGGAGCCGTTGCGGGCCGAGATCATGGAGCGATAGCCCTCGGTCGGGAAGTACCGGTGCGCCCAGTTGGTGTGCTCGCCCGCGCCGAGGGAGATCATCGAGTCCTTCGGCAGCTTCGGCACCAGGTTGGCCATGAGGGTGGCCATCTTCGCCTGGCCCTCGGACGGCTCGGCCGGGGGCAGGGCCGCGAACTTCTCCTGCTCGCCGCGCATGCGGGAGGTCCACTCCTCCCACTCCGGCTTGACCTCGAGCTCCATGCGGACGAGGTCGCGGATGAACCCGTCCGGCTTGGCCACGATCTGGTGGGACACGGGGCCGGAGCGGCCGCGCAGGGACGGGTCGATGGTGACCAGGAAGTTCTTCTTGTCCCAGTTCTGGCGGATGGTGAAGCCATTGGTCACGGCGTCGCCCGGCACGGTGCCGACGAACACGATGAGGTCGGTCTCCTCGAGCATGTCGTAGGTCGGCTTCGGGCGGCCGTAGCCGATCGGGCCCACGTAGGACGGCGAGGAGAACGGCACGGTGCCCTCGGTGCGCCACTCGGCGGCGGCGGGGATCTTGTGCTCCTCCAGCCACGTCGTCAGGGTCTGCGCACCCTCGTCCGTCCAGTCGTTGCCACCGGTGATGAACAGCGGCTTGCGGGACTCCTTGAGCGCGGCGTGCAGGGACTTCCAGTCCTCCACGGTCATGCCGCCTGGGGCCACGGGGATCTGCGGGTGCAGGTGCGCATCGATCTCCTCACGGATCACGTCCTCCGGCAGGCCGACGACGACGGGCCCGGGCCGGCCCGAGCTGGCGGCGAACATGGCCTCGGCCACGATCTCGGAGGCGCGCTCCGGGTGGTCCAGGACCATCACGCGCTTCGCACCGGTGCCGAACCAGGCGTGCGGGTCGAACTCCTGGAAGGCCTCGCGGTCGCGGTGCTCGAACGGGATCAGGCCGACGAACAGCACGAGCGCCGTCGAGTCCTGCCACGCGGTGTGCAGGCCGACGTGGGCGTTCGCGGCGCCCGGGCCGCGCGTCACCATGGCGACGCCGGGGACCACGTTCATCTTGCCGTCGGCCTCGGCCATGTACGTGGCGCCGCCCTCGTGGCGGCACACCACGTTCTCGATGCCCGAGTCGTACAGGCCGTCCAGGACGTCCAGGTAGGACTCGCCCGGCACGGAGTAGACGCGCTTCACGCCGTGGGACTCGAGGGTCTTGACGATGACGTGCCCGGCGGAGAGGCGACCGGTCGCCTGGGAGGTCTGGGACATGGAGGTCTCCTGTGCTGGTTCGGGGGCCCCTCCGGCCCCATGGGTGCACCCCGCCGCGCAGACGGGGTCCGTGGGGGTCAGGGTACTGGACGGGACGGCGCCGGAGGCGACCCGATACGCGGCGTGAAGCCGGTGACGGGAGGGCGGGCCCGCCGTACGATTTCCCCATGCTCTCCGCGCCGACGCTCTCCCGCCTCGCCTCCCTGGCCGCGTTCCTGAACACCGCCCCCGGACTGCGGGGCGGTCAGCCGGCCGACGAGCGGTTCACCGCCGCCACGCAGCTGCCCTCCCTCGTCCCTGAACTCCAGGAGGACGAGGTCCGCCTCCGCCTGGCCGCCGCCGCGGCCGTGCGTGGCCGCGAACTCCGCGGCCGTCTGGCCGAGGTCTGGGCCCTCGCCGCCGTGGACGAGGCGGCCGCCGTGGAGCGCGTGAACGCCCTCCTCGCCGCGGCCGGGCCGCTGCGGCTGACGGCCGGGGGCGACGTCGTCGGGCTGGCACCGGCGCAGGTCCCCGCCGACGCGGTGGAGCGGCTGGCCGCGATGGCCGCCCTCGCGCTGGCGGAGACCGCGATGGACGGCGAGCTGACCCGCCTGCGCGTGTGCGAGGGCGAGGACTGCGAGAACGCGCTCGTGGACGCCAGCCGGAACCGGTCCAAGCGGTTCTGCGACGAGGCCAACTGCGCCAACCGCACCCACGTGCGCTCCTACCGGGCACGGCTGGCCGAGGCGGCGGAGTCCGCCCCCGCGGCGGATCCGGCCGGGCCGGAGGAGGCGGAGGCGCCGGAGGCCGTCGTGGACTCCGAGGCGCCCGAGGCCGCCGTGGACTCCGAGGCCGCCGCCGACGAGCCCCGCCGGGAGACCAAGAAGGAGAAGAAGGAGCGCAGGAAGGCGGAGAAGAAGGCCCGCAAGAAGGCGGAGAAGAAGGCCCGCAAGAAGAAGTCGGACAAGAAGAAGGACTGACCCGGCCCCACCCGCCAGGTGACCCGGCGCTGAACATCGGGGGACGGGGCGGCCTCGTGGTTCCGTCGGCCGACCGGACACCCCTAGTCTGCGAGGCATGAGCGAGCACACCCCCGCCGCCCCCGCGTCCCTCGGACCCGCCCACCGCAAGGTCGGCGTCGTGGGGGCCGGCGGCGTCGGCACCGCGATCTGCTACGCGGCGCTGATCCGCGGCGTCGCCCGCGAGGTCGCCCTCTACGACATCGACGAGCCCAAGGTCCGCGCCGAGGTCCTCGACCTGGCCCACGGCACCCCGTTCACCTCTGCATCCGCGATGACCGGCGGCGCGGACCCGGACGTCCTGGCCGGCTGCGAGGTCGTCGTGATCACGGCCGGCGCCAACCAGAAGCCGGGGCAGACCCGCCTCGACCTCGGCGCGCACAACGTGGAGATCCTGCGCGGCCTGCTGCCCCAGGTGCAGGCGCACGCGCCGGACGCGCTGATCGTGCTCGTCACCAATCCCGTGGACGTCCTCACGCTGGTGGCCCAGCGCCTCACCGGTCTGCCGGCCGGCCGGGTGATCGGCTCGGGCACCCTGCTGGACACGTCCCGCCTGCGGTGGCTGCTGGCGTCGCGGGCGCAGGTCCACGCGTCGTCGGTGCACGCGGCCATCCTCGGCGAGCACGGGGACACGGAGTTCCCCGCGTGGAGCTCGGCGCGCATCGGCCCGACGCCCCTCCTCGAGTGGCCGACGCCGGCCGACCCGCTGTTCACCCGCGCCGACCTGGACGAAGTCGCGGACACCGTGGTCAACGCGGCCTACGAGGTGATCCAGGGCAAGGGCGCCACCACGTACGCGGTCGGCGTGGCCACGACCCGCCTGCTCGAGGCGATCCTGCGCGACCAGCACGCCATCCTGCCGGTCTCCACCGTGCTCGACGGCGTCCACGGGCTCTCCGACGTCGCCCTGTCCATGCCGTCCGTGGTGGGGCGCGACGGCGTCACACGCGTGATCCAGCCCGAGCTGGACGCCGCGGAGATGCGGGCGCTGCACGCCTCGGCGGACGCGCTGCGGCGGGAGGCACGCAGCCTCGGGTTCTGAGGCGCCGGCCTCAGGCGCGCGGGGCGTCGCCTCCGGTGCCGCCCTGCTCGCGGCGCTCCCGGGCGGCCTGGGCGCGGCGGTCGGCGGCGGCCTTGCGGAACATCTCCTCGGAGGACCGGTTCACGCCGGAGCCCTGGGAGAGGTGGTCCGGGTTCTCGCGCGCGGCGAGCTGCAGCATGGCCACCACCACGAGCGACGTCATGAAGAAGACGCCGAAGGCGATCAGCGCGATGTCGATGCGCAGCGGATTCTGCGTGCCGCCGGAGGCCGTGATGCCGGCGATCACCCCACCGATCAGGCCGAGCACGGCGGAGAAGACGAGCGGGCCCTTGACCGTGGTGCGCAGACCGCCGCGTGCCGGGCGGCCGGATCCGGCGCGATCGGCGGACGGGCGGGGGGACGGTGCGCTCACGGCGGGACTCCTGACGGCTGGGGGCGGCTGGGGCGACACGGCCCACGCAGGCGCCCGGGGCTGAGGCCCTCGGGGCGCGGCGGACCGGAGCCAGTCTACGCGTCCGGCCGACGGGTGGCCCCTCGGGGCCCCGAGGTCCTCCCCCGGCGAACGTCCGCCCCGCGGGTCGGAGCGGCGACGTCGGCCCGGTTCAGAGGCCCCTGGCCGTGCCGCGGTCCCGGCGCACCTCGTGGTGGAAGCCGAGCCCGGAGACCATCAGGAGCACCCCGATCAGGATCGCCCCGCCGCCGGCGATGCCGAGCAGGGCGTGCGGGCCGAAGCCCTGCAGGGCGGCCACGACCACGCCGCCCCCGGAGAGCAAGCCCACGAGACCGGTCCACAGCTGGTCCCGCGCGGGGATGAACTCGTGGCGGTGGCGGGCCCACGCCACGAGCTCGGCGACGCCGCCGAGCACGAGGGCGGCGCCGGCCGCCACGCCCACCGCGGCCGGGGACCCCAGGAACAGCAGCACGATCACGCCGAGCATCCACGCGGCCGCCGCCAGGGACAGCGGGGAGCGCATGGCCACGGGCACCGGGTCGCGGCGCAGGTACTCCCACATCGCCGAGCCGGAAAATGCCAGATACAGCGCGAACATGACCTTCATCCACGTCAGGCCCGGCTCGGCGACGAACACGGTGGTCAGACCGAACGCCAGCGCCACCACGGCGCGGATCAGGATCGGCTTGAACACCACGGACGAGATCTCGAGGGGGGTCTGCACGGTAGCCACCGCCCCAGTCTAGGAGCCGTGCGGCCGCGGCCCGGCCCGCGCGTCACCGCCCGGACGCGCTCACACGACGCCGAGCCGCATCCAGTCGTCGCGCCGGGCCCGCCAGCCGAGGGTGAGCGCCCGCATCCCCATGTAGACCCCCGCGAAGCCGAGCCAGAGCAGGCCCAGCTGCACGCCGGCGTCGGGCACGGCGGCGTTCGGTCCGGGCCAGACCGCGGTCCAGCCGAACCCGCCCGTGGCGAGCTGCGCGAGCACCCAGAGCGCCGGCGCGTAGACCACGAGGTTCACGAGGCCGGCGAGGGCGAGGTAGCGGGCGTCGCCGGCGCCGATCAGTACGCCGTCCAGCACGAACACGTACCCGGCCACCGGCTGCCCGGCGGCCAGCACCCACAGGCCCACGGTGGCGGCGGCCTGCACGGTCGGGTCCGTGGTGAACAGCCCCGGCAGCACCGGCGCCGCGAGGGCCAGGACGGCCCCAGTCACGACGCCGAAGCCCAGCCCCCAGTGCACCATCGTCCGGGTGAGGCGACGGGCGGCGTCCGGCCGGGCGGCCCCGAGCTCGGCGCCGATCAGGGCCTGCGCGGCGATCGCGAGGGCGTCGAGGGCGAACGCCAGCGTGGAGAACAGCGTGAAGACGAGCTGGTGCGCGGCGAGGGTGAGGTCGCCCGCGCCGGCGGCGGCCATGACGGTGATGAGGATGGCCGCGCGCAGGCTCGCGGTGCGCAGCAGCAGCCACGACCCCACCTGGGCCGTGGCGCGCATGCCCGAGGCACGGGGCGCCCACGCCGTGCCCGAGCGGCGGAAGCGCGGGGCCAGCACGAACAGGTACGTCACGAGCATCGCCCACTGCACCACGGACGTGCCGATGGCCGAGCCGGCCACGCCCCAGCCCAGCCCGTACACCAGGGCCACGTTCAGCCCGATGTTCGCGCCGAAGCCCACACCCGCCACCACGAGCGGCGTCACGGTGTCCTGGAGGCCGCGGAGCACCCCGGTGGCGGCGAGCACGGCCAGCAGGGCCGGCAGCCCCGGCATGGACCAGCGCAGGTAGGCGACGGCGTGGGCCTGCACCTCGCCCGTCGCGCCGAGGGCCGCCGTCAGCGCGGGGGCCGCGAGCCAGCCGAGGACGGCCAGCACCGCGCCGAGCAGCAGGCCCAGCCAGATGCCGTCGCGGCCGCGGTCCATCGCGGCGGCCAGGTTCCCCGCCCCGATCAGCCGGGCCACCGCCGGGGTGGTGGCGTAGGCCAGGAAGATCATGAGGCCGGTGAGCGTGTGCAGGATGGTGGTGCCGATCCCGACGCCGGCCAGCTGGGCCGTGCCCAGGTGCCCGATGATCGCGGTGTCGGCCAGCAGGAACAGCGGCTCCGCGATGAGCGCGCCGAACGCGGGGACCGCGAGCGCGAGGATGCGCCGCGTGAGGGCGCGCGCGTCCTGCGGGGCGGGCGCCGCCGTCGAGCCGGAGGGTCCCGCCATCTCAGCCCAGCAGGGCCAGCAGCGGGGCCAGCGCCGTGGTCGGGGCCGTGGGGCCGGGCAGCGTGTCCGGCAGCAGGGGGGCCACGAGGTAGAGCATCGCGATGGCGATGCCGTTGTTCACCATGTGCAGCAGCACCGCGTACCCGAACGAGCGGCCCATCAGGATGTAGGACACCGTGATCGCCACCGCGAGGGTCAGGTACGGGACGGTCTCCACGAGCCGGAAGTCGCCGCCGGTGCCGAGGAAGTGCAGGAGTGTGAACGCGAGCACGGAGACCACGGCGCACACCCACACGTTGATCCAGCGGGAGAGCTTGCCGATCAGCAGGTGGCGGAACAGGTACTCCTCCACGAGCGGGGCGGCCACCACGGTCATGAGGATCATGAGCACGGGCGGGGCCTGCGTGGTCATCTCCTCGAGCGCGGCCTGGTTGGCGCTGGTCTGCGCCTCCCCGATGAGGCTCAGCACGATCACGTTCACGACGATGCACGCCAGCCACGTGGCGGGCAGCAGCAACAGCTTCCACCACGTCCCCGTGCGGAACACCCGCAGCGACGTCACGAGCGGGCGCCAGGCCACGGCCAGCACGAGCACCACGAGGATCGCGTAGCTGACGATGTTCACCGTGAACCCGTCGCGGACCAGGTCGAACGCCTCGAGGTCACCGGGGACCAGGCCAAGCGACACCGCCAGCCACAGCCCCAGCCCGAGCACCATGAGCGCCACGTACACGAGCACCACGACGGCGTCGCCCCAGTGGAACCGACCCGGGGTCCAGTCCGGCGCGGGGCGGGCCGCGGGCCGGCGGCCGGGCCAGCCGGCGGGGACGCCACCGGGGGCGCCGGGGTGCCCGTGCAGGCTCGGGGCGACGGCGGCGCGGCGGGCGGACGGCCGGCCCGACGGCGGCCAGCCGGCGGGCGGACCGGCCGGCGGGCCAGAGGGAGGAACGCTCATGGCGGCCACGCTACCAACGGGGGCGGACGCGCCAGGCCGCGGGCGCCGTCGTCGGGAGCGGCGCCGTGGCCCACGCCACGCCCGCGCGCCCGCGACACGCGCGCGGTGGCGGCGGGCCGAACGCCTCGTCTACGGTGCTCCCCATGGCCTTGTTCTCCCAGCCGGTGTTCATCAACCTCCCGACGACGGACACCGAGCGGATCCGTGAGTTCTGGACGACCCTGGGCGCCACCGCAATGGACGACTACTCGGACGAGCACTCGGTGTGCATCGAGCTCACCGAGTCGACGTACGCGATGTACCTCAGCCCCGGCTACTACACCGACTTCATCGGCAACCGTGAGATCGCCGACTGCCTCACCACCAACTCCGCCCTCATGGCGCTGACCGTCGGCGACGCCGCGGCGGTGGACGCCCTGGCGGACCGGGCGATCGAGCTCGGCGCCGCCGAGGTGCCCCTGCCCGAGGACCTGCGCGAGGAGATGGCCGACTCCGGCATGCACTCCCGCGAGATCGTCGACCCGGACGGGCACCAGTGGGAGTTCATCACCACGTGACCTCGGCCGGGGCCCGCGTTCGTTGCCGAGACGACGGCCTCCCGGGGCGCTTCCCTTGCCGAAACGGGAGCCCGCCGGCTCAGGCGCCGAGTCGCCCGGTGAGGCGCGCGTGCATCGCCGCGGAGGCCTCGTTCAGCCCCGTCACCTCGGCGTGGATCCCGTGCCGGGCGTACTTGGTCAGCACCGAGTCGAGCGCGGCCACAGTGGAGGCGTCCCACACGTGCGCGGCACTCATGTCGATCACGACGCGCGGCGGGTCGAGGGCGTACTCGAACTGCGAGTAGAGGTCGTTCGAGGACGCGAAGAACAGGGCGCCGTGCACGCGATACGTGACGGCGTCGCCGTCGTCGTGGACCTCGCGGACCACCGTGACCAGACGCGAGACGCGCTGAGCGAAGAGCACCAGCGCAGCGAGCACGCCCACACCCACGC
This sequence comes from Micrococcus sp. EWR3.9.1, assembly GCF_052615555.1. Lineage (NCBI taxonomy): Bacteria > Bacillati > Actinomycetota > Actinomycetes > Micrococcales > Micrococcaceae > Micrococcus > Micrococcus sp. EWR3.9.1. Next base: position 184,776 of record NZ_JBQXFD010000003.1, on the reverse strand, counting down.
CGATCGCGAGGTTGTGAGTGAGCACCGTGGCCGCCACGGTCACGACCATGACGGCGGTCTCCGAGCGCGGCATCGCGCGCAGGGTGGCGGGGCGCACCGAATGCCAATCGAAGGTGGCGGCGGCCACGAACATCATCACGCCCACGAGCGCGGCCATGGGGATCTGCGCCACGAACTCGCCGAGGGCCACCACGAGGACCAACAGGAACACGCCCGCGAGGAACGTGGAGATCCGGGTGCGGGCGCCGTTCGCCTTGACGTTCATCATGGTCTGCCCCACCACTGCACAGCCGCCCATCCCGCCGAACAGCCCGGAGACCACGTTCGCGACCCCCTGCCCCCAGGACTCGCGCGTCTTGTCCGAGCGGGTGTCCGTGATGTCGTCCACCAGCTTCGCGGTGAGCAGGGACTCGAGCAGCCCCACGAACGCCATGCCGATGCTGAACGGCAGGATCAGCCACAGCGTCTCCCACGTCAGCGGGACGTCCGGCAGGCCGAGCGCGGGCAACGCGTCCGGCAGCGCGCCACGGTCCCCCACGCGCGGCACGGTCAGACCGGCGGCCATCACCAGGGAGGTGACCACGACCACGGCCACCAGGGTCGCCGGCACCGCCGTGGTGAGCCGCGGCAGCAGCACCACGATCACCAGGGCGAGCGCCGTGAGCGGGTACACGAGCCACGGGACGCCGATCAGCTCGGGCAGCTGCGAGGTGAACACGAGGATGGCCAGCGCGTTGACGAACCCCACCATCACCGACCGCGGGACGAACCGCATGAGCCGGGCCACACCGAGCACGCCGAGCAGGATCTGGATGACACCGCCGAGGATGATCGCGGCAAGCAGGTGCCCCACCCCGTACGCGTGGGACAGCGGTGCGACGACGAGCGCCACCGCCCCCGTGGCCGCGGAGATCATGGCGGGGCGGCCGCCCACGATCGCGGTGGTGACGGCCATGGTGAAGGACGCGAACAGCCCGACGCGCGGATCCACGCCCGCGATGATCGAGAACGCGATGGCCTCCGGGATCAGGGCGAGCGCCACCACGACCGCGGCCAACACCTCGGTGCCCAGCAGCCGAGGGCTGCGCAGGGTGCGCAGGACGGACTGCCGCTGGAGCGGCGTGAGGGCAGGCGGGGGCGCGGCGGGTAAGGCGGGCATGCTCCCGAGGGTAGCGGTGCGCGGGCGGGGTGCCCGCCGGTGAGCGGGCCCGCCCGCCACCCCTCACGCCGTCCGCATCACCCGCACGGGGTCGCGGAACGCGGCGAACGCCGCCGGGGCGAGGCTGGCCAGCAGCGCGGTGAGGGCGGCCAGCACGGCCACCGCCGCCACGAAGTCCACCCCCAGCGTCCCGCCCTGGCCGGCGACGACGGCGTACCCGGCTCCGGAGCCCAGCACGGCGCCCAGCAGCGCAGGCACGGCGGTGCGCACGGCCACGAGCAGGATCAGGTCTCCGCGGCCGATGCCGAGGGTGCGGCGGCGGCCGAGGTCGCGGCGGCGGATGAGGACGTCGGCGAGCACCACGATGGACACGAAGAACGCGCCGGCTCCGAGGATCAGCAGCAGCAGGGAGCGTCCGAGCCCGGCGAGCTCGCCGGTGATCACCTGGTTGCCGGCGGAGAGGGCACGGGCGGTCTGGATGGAGGAGGCGCGCGGGTCGGGGTCGATCACGGCGAGCGCGGCCTCCTGCATGGCGCGGGTGCCGGCGGTGTCGGCGGCGAGGACGCGGACCTGCTGCATCACGAGGGCGTCCGGGGCGGCGGGGACGGTGAGGGCGTAGCCGTCGAGGTCCTGGAAGGGGTCCTGGGCCTGGAACGCCCCGACGACGGCCCACTGGCCGCCGTCCGTGGCCTCGATCGCTCCGGAGGGCTGGGCGAGGCCGAGCTCGGCGAGCTTGGCCTCGGGGACCACCACCTCGCCGGGGGCGGGCAGGCGGCCGCGGGTCAGCACGATGCCACGGTCCAGGGTGCCGACCACGTTCGTCACGGCCACGCGGGCGCCGCCCCGGCCGATCCCGGTGTTCACGGCGTCCATGGGCGAGTCCCGGGCGAGGGCGGCCTCGGCGGTGTCGAGTCCGGCGAGGGTGGCCGCGGTGGCGCCGGTGAGGAAACCGGTGCCGCCGGTGTCGGTGACGGTGAGCACGCGGGCGCCGGGGCCGGAGAGCTCTGCGGCGACGGCCGCCTCGGTGGCGGCCTGCCTGCCCACGGTGGCCACGGCGGCGAAGCACATGGCGGCCACCACGAGCAGCACGAGGGCGGAGGGCACGGGAGAGGTGCGTGCGGCGGTGACGGCTTCACGCAGCAGGGTGCGCAGGTTCATGGGCGGTCCTCCCGGTTCACAGCCGAACCACCTCGTCGGCGCGGGCGACGACGGCGGGGTCGTGGGTGGCGACCACCACGGTGCGCCCCTCGGCGGCGGCATCGGCGAGGGCGTCCATGACGAGGCCGGCATTGTCCGGGTCGAGGTTGCCCGTGGGCTCGTCCGCGAGGACGACGGCGGGCGCGTTCACGAGGGCGCGGCACACGGCCACCCGCTGCGCCTGCCCGCCGGAGACCTGCCCGGGCCGGTGGTCGGCGCGGTGGGCGAGGCCGAAGCGCTCGAGCAGCGCCCGTGCCCGGTCCTCGAGCGTCTGGCGCTCCAGCCCGGCGTAGAGGCCGGGCTCCACCACGGAGTCCAGGATGGGGCGGGACGGGTCCAGCTCCGAGTCCTGGAACACGAATCCCACGGAGGTGGCGCGCAGGCGGGAGCGTTCCCGGTCCGGGCGGGTGGAGGCGTCGACGTCGCCGAGGCGCACCACTCCGGAGGTGGGCGTGAGCATGAGCCCGAGCACGTACAGGAGGGTGGACTTGCCGCGCCCGGAGGGCCCGGTGAGGGCGGTGACGGCGCCCGGCGTGAACGCGTGGGTGAGGCCGTCGAACAGCTCCTCGGCGGCGCGGGTGTAGGCGAAGCGCAGGTCCTCGACGGCGAGGGCGGCGGGGACGACGGGGGCGGCGGGCGTGCCCGGGGTGGCGGGCCCCGTCATCGGGTGCCGTTCAGCACGCGCACCTGCTCGCCGGCGTCCACGCCGTCCACGACGGCGAGGCCGTCGGCGGAGCCGAGGACGGTGACGGTGCGGTCCTCCGCGGCGCCGTCCCGGACCACCGTGACCGTCGCGGCGCCGTCTGGCTGGGTGCGCAGGGCGGACACGGGGACCACGGGCCCGGAGACGGGCGGGACCACGCTGACCTGGGAGAGCAGGGAGGTGGTGGCGTCGGCGGGCAGGGTGTCGCAGTCCTCGCCGCAGACCACGCCGCCGTCCGGGGCGGTGAGGGTGATGCGGATCAGGCCCTGCTCGTCGGAGGTGGACTCGCCGGCGACGGCCTTCCATTCGTGTTCGCCGTGGGGCACGGTGACCTGGGTGCCGGCCGGGATGAGGGCGGCCTGCTCCTGGTTGACCTCGAGGGCGAAGTCCGGTTGGTCGCCGGGGCGGGCCACCACGTTCTCGCCGCCGGCGAGGGTGGTGCCGACGGCGGTGGTCTTCGCGTCCACGCTGAGGGGCGCGGGGAGGGCGTCGAGGACCACGAGCTGGCCGAGCTCCACGGTGTCCGCGGCGGGGTAGCCGCGTTCGGTGAGCCAGTCGTCCCAGGCGTCCGCGGTGGCCTCGTCCCACGTGCCGGTGGCCTCCACCTTCGCGCCGGTGGCGGCGAGCATGCGCTGGAACGCGGCGACGTCGTCGCCGGAAGTGCCCTCCCCGAGAGGGCGCCACTGGGGAAGCTCGCCCTGGAGGACGAGCACGGGCTTCTGGGCGACGGCGTACAGCACCTCCCCGGCAGCCACCTCGCCGGACTCTCCGGCCCGGGTGACGACGCCGGTCAGCGCGTTCACCGCCGCCGGCGTCTGCTCGCGCGACACGGAGACGCCGAGGGTGATGACGCGGCCGAGCTCCTGCTCGGCGACGGTGACGAGGGCGCTCGCGGCCGGACGCTGCTCGGCCTGAGCCGGAGGGGTGAGCGTGACCCGGCCGGCCCAGAAGGCGAGCGCGGCGACGGCCACGAGCGCAAGGACGAGGGCGGCCCAGCGGGCGGGGCGATTCATCCGGATGACCCCCAGAAGACATCCTGCGGCGGAAGCTCCGGGCATGTCTGCGCGACCTCGGCCTGGCGTTCTGCCGACACGCCCCTCATGCTGTCCGCGAAGGGCCACCACTGGTGGCGGCCTGGAGTGTAGAACGCGGAGACGAATGCCTCTTTGGAGGGGCGCGCGGAGGTGTCGACCGTGTAGCCGTAGGCCTCGAGACACGGGATGAGGTATTGGTCCCAGTAGTCATAGACGAGGCGGAGCTGCGGATCGGTCCAGTCCTGGGTGTAGCTCGGATCCACCGGGTGCTGTGCGTAGCAGGTCACGTAGGCCGCCTCGAAAGCAGACCTCTGGGACTCAGGTGGGGTGTCGATCTGAATTCCCCCGGTCGGACCGACCGAGTTCGGCCACCCGGCCTCGGCCAGGCATGTGGACACCATGCGGTCCGACTCGAGGGACGTGGCGTACCACCCGGAGCGCTCCACCTGAGGCGGCGCGGGCATTCCCGCCCCCTGAGCGTGCCGCGCGACTTGCTCACGGTAGGCGCGCTCCTTCTCCGCCTCCGTCGTCAGGAGGGGTTCGATCCTCTCGGTGGGAACCCACTGCGAGGCGTCCCAGGTCTTCTCGGCCGTCGCGGTGGGGGGAGCGGCGACCGTGGATGAACCGCCGAGGCCCGCAGACTCCCGACCGACGCAGCCGGTGAGGGTCAGGGCGACGGCCGCCACCAGGGCGGCCGTCGCAGGAATGCGTAATGAAGTCATCGGTGCCGGCGAGTCAGTACGGGTAGTAGCAGTAGCCGTAGGTGCCCGACAGGAGGAGTCCTGCGCTGCAGTCCTGCCGACCGGAGTCCGTCAGCGCCTGCGCTGGCACCGCACCGGAGACGGCCAACGGTCCAGCGACGGCCACGCCGGCACCGACCTTAGAAATCCGCTGCTTCATACCCATGTCGCTCCTCCTTATGGTTCACGCTCAGTCGTGATCTGCGTCACACTCTATGAAGGTGCTCGCCCTGTGTCCAGAGAATTCTCGGTCGGTCCACAGACGTGCCCCACCAGGGAGTCAAGAGGGTCCTGCGCGTGACGGATGCGCAATCTCAGGGGACGAATGAGCGCGGCCACACCGGCAGGGGTGGCCCGACGATCGGGTTTCGATACTCCCGTCACCGCCGCGCGCCCTAGCCCCGTACACCTCCGGCTCCGGAGAGGTGCGGGCTCGTGAAACTCACCGGCACCTGGATCGAGAAGGTCATCGGGTGGTCCCGTGTCGCAGCGACGCCAGCGGCCAGTGGCTGGGCGCCGGCGCCATCCAGCCCCGGCCTCAGCGGGCGTCCTCGCGCGCGGCGGGCGCGCCGTCGTCGTCCTGCTCCTCCGCCTGTTCCCCGCCCTGGAACTGGCTCCTGTACAGCCGGAAGTACGCGCCGCGAGCGGCCAGCAGCTGATCGTGCGAGCCCTGCTCCACGATGTCGCCGTCCTCCATCACGAGGATGACGTCCGCGTCCCGGATGGTGGAGAGGCGGTGGGCGATCACGAAGCTCGTGCGGTCCGAGCGCAGCGCCGCCATCGCGCCCTGGACCAGCACCTCGGTGCGGGTGTCCACGGAGGAGGTGGCCTCGTCCAGGATCAGGAGCGAGGGCTGGGCCAGGAACGCACGGGCGATGGTGATGAGCTGCCGCTCGCCCGCGGACACGTTGGCGGCGTCCTGCTCGATCACGGTGTCGTAGCCGTCGGGCAGGGTGTGCACGAAACGGTCCACGTAGGTGGCCTTCGCCGCCGCGACGACCTCCTCGTCCGTGGCGTCGAGTCGGCCGTAGCGGATGTTCTCCCGGATGGTCCCGCCGAAGAGCACGGCGTCCTGGAGCACCATGCCGGTGGCGGCGCGCAGCTCGCCGCGGCTGACCGTGCGGGTGTCCACGCCGTCCAGCAGGATCCGCCCGCCGTCCACCTCGTAGAACCGCATGATCAGGTTGACCAGGGTGGTCTTGCCGGCACCGGTCGGCCCGACGATCGCGACCGTCTGCCCCGGCTCCGCCACGAAGTTCAGGTCCGTAATGAGCGGCTTCTCCGGCGTGTAGGAGAAGCGCACATGCTCGAACTCCACGCGACCGCGCAGCGGGCGCGGGAGGTGGGCGACGCCGTCGGGCCCGGGGATGGCGGAGGGCGCCGTTTCCCGAACGAAAGCGCTCTCGGAGGGCGCCGTTTCCCAAACGAAAGTGCCGTCGGGGGTGCGGGCGGGGGTGCCGTCGGGGGTCTCCTCCGGCTCGTCGAGGAGCTCGAAGATGCGCTCGGCCGACGCCACGCCGGAGATCAGCATGTTGGACATGCCGGCGATCTGCCCAAGCGGCTGGTTGAACTCGCGCGAGTACTGGATGAACGCGGTCACGGCGCCGAGGGTCATCTGCCCGTTGGCCACGCGCAGGCCGCCGACCACCGCGATGCCCACGTAGCCCAGCCAGTTCACCCACTGCATGATCGGCATGATCATCCCCGAGTAGAACTGCGCCGTGAACGCGGCCTCGTACAGCTCCTCGTTGCGCTCGTCGAAGCGCGCGGCCATGTCCCGCTGACGGCCGAACACGGTCACCAGCTCGTGCCCCGTGAACGACTCCTCGATGTGCCCGTTGAGCCGGCCCGTCTCCCGCCACTGCGCGGAGAAGAGCGCCTGGGACTTCTTGCCGATCACGCCCACCACCACACCGGCCACCGGCAGGGCGACCAGGGCGATGAGCGCGAGCTGCCAGGACAGCCAGAACATCATGCCGACGATGCCGATCACGGTCAGCACCGAGTACACGAGCGAGGCGAACGCCTGCTGGAGGGCCTGCTGGACGTTGTCCACGTCGTTGGTGGCGCGGGAGAGCAGGTCGCCGCGCTGCCCGCGGTCGAAGTAACTCAGCGGCAGCCGGTTGATCTTGGCCTCGATCTCCTCGCGCAGGCGGAAGACGATGCGCATGACGATGTCATTGAGCACGCGGCCCTGCAGCCACATGAAGGTCTGCGCCACCAGGTACATGCCCAGGACGATGAGGATCAGCCGGCCCAGCTCGGTGAAGTCGATCCCCTCGCCCGGCGTGAACGCCATGCCGGAGAGCATCTCTGCGGCCTGGTCCTCGCCCTGGGCGCGCAGCCCGTCGATGACCTGCTCGCGGCTCAGCCCGCCGGGCATCTGCGCGGAGACCACGCCGCCGAAGATCACGTCCATCGCCCGGCCCAGGACGTGCGGGGCCCACACGTTGAGCACGACGGCGACCAGCACCATCAGCGCGACCACCACCAGGCCCAGCTTCTCCGTGCGGAACAGGCTCATGAGCCGCTTCGCGGACGGCCAGAACGCCTTGGCCTTGCGGGCCGGCCCGCCGCCCCAGTCGTCGGTGGCGCCCTGCTCCTGGATCTCGAGGATCTCCTCGTCCGTCAGGTGCTCGCTCATGCCACGTCCTCCGCGGTCAGCTGGGAGTCCACGATCTCCCGGTAGGTCTGGTTGTCCGCCAGCAGCTCGGCGTGGGTGCCGCGGCCGACCACGCGGCCCTCGTCCAGCACGATGATCTGGTCGGCGTCGGTGATGGTGGCCACCCGCTGGGCGACGACGATCCGAGTCACCCCGGCCGCCGCGCGGTCGAGCGCCGCCCGCAGCCGCGCGTCGGTGGTGACGTCCAGCGCGGAGAACGAGTCGTCGAACACGAGGATCCGCGGCTCGGCCACGAGGGCACGCGCGATGGACAGGCGCTGGCGCTGGCCACCGGAGACGTCCGTGCCGCCCTGGGAGAGGCGCGAGTCCAGACCGGAGGCCGCCGTCTCTGCCTTGCCGGTGGTGCGGGCGCGCACGAAGTCGGCGGCCTGGGCCGTCTCGAGGGCCGCCCAGATGCGCTCGTCCGAGGCGTCCGGGGCCCCGAACTGCATGTTTTCCCGCACGGTGCCCGAGAACAGGTACGGCTTCTGCGGCACGAGGGCCACGGCCTCGGTCAGCTCGGCCCGGGCCAGGTCGGTCACCGGCACACCGTCCACGAGCACCTCGCCGGACGTCGCGTCGTACAGCCGCGGCAGCAGGCTGATCAGCGTGGACTTGCCGGAGCCGGTCGAGCCGATGATCGCCGTCGTGGTGCCGGGGGCGACGGCGAAGCTGACGTCGTCGAGCACCGGCGCCTCGGCGCCGGGGTACTGGAAGGTGACGTGGCGCAGCTCCACGGCGCCGTCGCGACGCGCGGGGGTCACCGGGCGGACCGGCTCAGCGAGCGTGGGGACGGTGTCCAGGACCTCGCCGATGCGGCGGGCGGAGATCACGGCGCGCGGGAGCATCATCATCATGAAGGTGCCCATCATCACCGCCATGAGGATCTGCAGCAGGTACTGCATGAACGCGGTGAGCGCGCCGACCTGCACGAGCCCCGCGTCCACGCGCTCGCCGCCGAACCACAGGACGGCGGCGGTGGCGAGGTGGAGGATCATCGTGATGACCGGGCCGAGCAGCACGAACAGCCGGCCGATCCGCACGGACGTCTCCGTCAGGGCGGCGTTGGCGTCCGTGAACCGGCGTGTCTCGTGGCGCTCGCGCACGAACGCGCGGACCACGCGGATGCCCTGGATCTGCTCGCGCATCACGCCGTTGACGTCGTCGATGTTGTCCTGCATCCGCTGGAACAGCGGCATGAGACGGGCGACGATCCACGCCACGATCACCAGCAGCACCGGCACGGAGACCCACACGAGCCAGGACAGGCCCGGGTCCTCGCGGATGGCCATGATGATGCCGCCGACCGCCATGATCGGCACGGCCACCATGAAGTTCAGGGCCATGAGGGTGAGCATCTGGACCTGGTTGACGTCGTTGGTGCCGCGCGTGATGAGGGTCGCGGCGCCGAAGCGGCCGAGCTCCTCCGCGGAGAACGCGTCCACGCGGGTGTAGACGGCACGGCGCAGGTCCCGGCCGACGCCCATCGAGACTTTCGCGCCGAACCACACGGCGGCGATCGCGGCGACCACCTGCACCAGCGCGACGCCGAGCATCACGAGGCCGATGTCCCAGATGCGGGCGGTGTCGCCGCGGGCTACGCCCTCGTCGATGATGCGGGCATTGAGGCTGGGCAGGTACAGCATGGCCAGCGTGCTGATCAGCTGCAGCACGACGACGGCCGCGACGGCGCCGCGATAGCGCCGGCCGTGACGGCGGAGCAGGGTCCAGAGCATGGGGCTCCCAGGGAGTCGGGATGGGCGCGCGGCCGCGTGGGCTGCAGTGAGGTGGGCCGAAGGGGGCCGGGCTCATTGTGCCCCAGCCGCGGGAGGGCGCGGGCAGCAGCCGTCGTCGAGGGGACGCGGGCGCACCCCGGACAGCCGGCTGCCGAACCACCCGCTGGCGGACCCGTACGAGGACTGAGCGACGCCAGACGGGGGGCGTGAGCCAGACGTTTCCGCGGCTGAGGGTCCCTCAGAACAGCACGAACATCTGGCTCACGCCCCCGGAACGCCTGGCTCAGCGCCCGAAGAGCCTCGCGAAGAACCTTGCGGCCCCGGCACGGCCCGCGCGGGCTGCGTCGCGCTCGGCATCAGGGTGACGGCCATCGCACCACTGCGCCGCGGGGACGACGGCCTTGAGGGACTCGACGTGCCGGCCGCATCCGGCCCAGGTGGCCCTGCGGCAGACGGGTCAGCGCGCCGGACGGCACATGAGGGATCCTTTCGGCGAGGGGGCTTCGGGGTGGCCGGTCAGGCCAGGGTCATGAAGAGCTTCTCGAGCTCGGCGACGGTGAGCTTCTCCTCGTCCTCCGCCTTCTCGGGGTCGGCGAGGCAATACTGCATGGCGGATGAGACGACCGCGAAGCCGGCGCGATCCAGCGCGGTGGAGACGGCGGAGAGCTGCGTGACCACGTCCTTGCAGCGACCCTCGCCCTCGACCTCGCGGATGACGGCGTCCAGCTGGCCGCGGGCCCGCTTGAGGCGGTTGAGGATCTTGCGCTGGGTCTCGGCGTCGGCGGTGCGCACGGCGACCTCCTTTGTCACGGTGGCGGGGAGGGGAATCATATCCCCAGGGGTATCCGGCGACGTCGCCGGATGTCACACGAGGAGACCGATGAGCTCCCGGACGAGGATCACCAGGCCCATGGCCAGCACGAACCAGCCGAAGCCCTTCTTCAGCGCCTTCTCCGGGACCCGCTTCATGAGCGGAACGCCGATCAGCGCACCGACCACGGCCACACCGGTGACCCACAGCAGCAGGTCCCACGGCAGCGTCACGCTGGTCAGGTAGCCGCCGAGGCCCGCGAAGGACTTCATGGCGATCACCAGCAGGGACGTGCCCACCGCAGCGGACATCGGCAGGCCGCCGAGCAGGACCAGCGCAGGGACCACGAGGAACCCGCCGCCGGCGCCGACGATGCCCGTGACGAAGCCGACGACGACGCCCTCCAGCAGGATCTTCCCGAGCGGGTGGCGGCGGGGCTCGACGTCAGCCGAGGCCTCCACTGAGGGGGCGGCCGCCGGCTGCGTCTTCTTGGGCCGGATCATGGCCCACGCCGTGAAGAGCATCATCACCGCGAAGGCGATCAGCAGCAGGGTCCCCGGCAGGAAGCCGCCGACGACGCCGCCCAGGAGGGCACCCACCATCGAGGCCGCGCCGAAGATCAGGCCGGTGCGCCACCGGACGGTGCCGTGCCGCGAGTGCAGCAGCACTGAGACCAGCGAGGTCACACCCACCACGAACAGGGAGCCCGCGATGGCCTGCTTCGGCTCGAGGCCGGCCACGTACGTCAGCAGGGGCACCATCAGGATCGACCCGCCGCCACCCATGAGGCCGAGCAGCAGGCCGACCACGAGGGCCAGGGCGAGGACGATCCACATCACGGGTCAGCTCCGCTTCCCCGCGCCGGTGGGGATGCGGCCGATCACGTCGCCCGCGGAGCGCTCCTGCGCGGGGCGGTTCCACGGCATCTTGGCCAGCACGGACGCCATGGCGCACGTGTTGGACACGGCGGAGAAGGACAGGCCCGCGCCGATCGCGGCGGGGATGAGGCCGAACCGCTTCGAGCCGACCTGGGAGGCCACGGCCCCGACCAGCGCGATGGACCCGGCGGTCATGCGGACCTGACGGTCCATGGACCAGCGGTTGCCGCTGCGGACGACCTCGCCGCCGGCCTCGGCGTAGGCGGAGATGCCGCCCTGCAGGACGCGCGCGGAGGTGAAGCCGGCCTGGGCCAGACGGTCCTGGGCGGTGCCGGCCCGGCTGCCGGACTGGCAGACGAGCACCGCGGTGCCGTCCAGGCGGGCGGCGACCTCGTCCGCGTGCTCCTGGAGCAGGTCCAGCGGCACGTTGTAGGAGCCGGCGATGTGCTCGGTCTCGAACTCGCCGGGGGTGCGCACGTCCAGCACGACGGCGTCGGGGCGGGCGGCCAGCTCGGCCTTCAGGTCGCGCGGGGCGACGGGGGACAGGGTGACGCTCATGGGAGGGGCTCCTCGGGGTTGGTCTGGGGGTGTGTCAGGACTGCTGCCAGGCGGCGTAGCTGCCCTCGAGCTCGATCACGTCGAACCCGGCGCGGCGCAGCGCCTGGGCGGCCACGATGTTGCGCAGGCCGGACTGGCAGAAGGTCACCAGGGTCTTGTCCTTCGGCAGCTCCTCCTGGTGGAAGAGCACCTTGCCGGCGTTCAGCTGCCGGGCGTCCGCCACGGTGCCGTGGGAGAACTCGGTCTTGTTGCGCACGTCCACCAGCACGGTGTCCTGCTCCGCGCCGACCTCGCCGGCCTCGATGCGGGACCGCAGCTCGTCGGCCTGCACGGTGGGCACCGGCTCCAACGTGAGGCCGTCCACGGAGGTGGTGAACGCGGCGGCGGCGTCGACGCCCACGCGGATCATGTGGTCGCGCATCGTGTGCGCGTCCTCGCGGTCCTCGGCGAGCAGGACGAGGGCGGCGTCGTCGCTCTCCGGGTCGTAGGCCCAGCCGGCGTGCGTGGCGACCTTGCCGCGGGACGGAAAGGCCAGCGCGCCCGGCACGGTGCCGGCGAGGATCTCGTCCACACCGCGGGTGTCCGCGAACACGGCGCCCTCGGCGAGCGTCGCCTGCACGCCCCCGGCGTCCAGCTCCTCGAGCTCGGGCAGCTCGCCCAGGATGGCTGGCCCCTGCTTGTTCTGGCGCTTCATGCGGGCGAAGTAGGCGTGGGCGTCGGGCTGGCCGTCGAGCAGCTCGTCGATGAAGCCCTGCTCGTCGTCGTTCTTCAGGTAGTCGGACCACCACGCGTACTTGCGCTCGTAGCCGACCGTGGTGGAGGGCAGCGCGCCGAGTGCCTTGCCGCAGGCGGAGCCGGCGCCGTGGGCCGGGAACACCTGCACGTGGTCCGGGAGGGTCAGGAACTTCGCCTTGAGGGAGGCGAAGAGCTGCTGGGCGCCCTCGAAGCGGGTGTCGACGCCGCCGGCGGCCTCGTCCAGCAGGTCCGGGCGGCCGAGGTCGCCGGAGAACACGAAGTCGCCGGTGAGCATGTAGCCCGGGGCGTCCGCGAAGGCGCCGTCGGTGACGAGGAAGGACAGGTGCTCGGGGGTGTGGCCCGGGGTGTGCACGGCCTCGACGGTGATGTTGCCGAGCGTCACCGTGTCGCCGTCCTTGAGGAGGTTGCCCTCGAAGCCGTAGGCCCAGTCCTCGCCGCCCTCGCCGGACAGGTGGATCTGGGCGCCGGTGGCGTGGGCCAGCTCGCGGGTGCCGGAGAGGTAGTCCGCGTGGATGTGGGTCTCGGTCACGTGGGTGATGGTCATGCCGTTCTTGGCGGCCAGGTCCAGGTACACCTGGATGTCGCGGCGGGGGTCCACCACCATCGCCTCGTTCTTCGCCTGGCAGCCGATCACGTAGCTGGCCTGGGCGAGGTCCTCGTCGTAGATGCGCTCGAGCAGCATGGTTCTCCTCCGGGTCGGGGGGTCTCGATGTCCATCCGATACCCCCTGGGGTATGTCGAGAACGAGCGTAGGGTATACCCCCAGGGGTATGCAAGAGAGAGGGTGAGCCCGGGCGGCGACGGGAAGGGACGGCACGGTCGGGAGACGTCGCCAGGGGGCGTGAGCCAGATGATTCCGCTGCGGATCGGGCGTCAGAACGGCAGAAACGTCTGGCTCACGCGGCGGGGGGCGTGAGCCAGATGATTCCGCTGCGGATCGGGCGTCAGAACTGCAGAAACGTCTGGCTCAGCGCCCGGGGTCCTCAGAGCAGGGGACGCAGTGGTACCAGCAGGGCCTCGACCACGCGGGCGAGGCCGTGACGGTCCTCCCAGCGCGGGGTGTCGATCCGGACGGCCCGCTGGGCGTCGAGAGCGAAGATCTCCTCCATCCGGGCGGCGAAGTCGCGGTCCACGACCACCACGTTGGACTCGTAGTTGAAGCCCAGGGAGAGGCGGTCGACGTTGGCCGAGCCCACGGTGGACCAGATGCCGTCCACGGTGGCGGTCTTCGCGTGGATCATGCTGGCCCTGTACAGCAGGATCGTGATGCCGGCCTCGAGCATCTTCCCGAAGAAGCCGCGCGAGGCCCAGTCCGCCACGATGTGGTTGGAGTCCTCCGGCACCATCACCTGCACGTCCACCCCGCGCCGGGCCGCGTGCAGCAGCGCCTCGAGGACCTGCTGGTCCGGGATGAAGTACGGCGTGTTGATGAGGATGCGGTGCTGCGCCCGCTGGATGGCGTCGAGGTAGCTCAGCCGGATCGGGTAGACCAGGAGCGGCGGCTGGTTCGCGGCCACGGTGACGCGCGGGTCCCACGTGTCCGGGGGGCGCCAGGACATCTGCTCGCCCGCGCGGTGGTGGGCGTTCCACTTGATGGAGATCGACTGGCCCAGCGCCCACACCGCCGGGCCGCGCTCACGCACGTGGGTGTCCCGCCACAGGCGGGCGTAGTCGTCGCCGATGTTGAAGCCGCCGGCGAAGCCGACCTCGTCGTCCACCACCATGATCTTCGAGTGGTTGAACCCGCTGTGCCGGACCACGCCTCGCCAGATCGGGCGGGCGAAGGCCGGCAGCCGGAACACGTGGATGCGCGGGTCCAGCTGACGGTAGAAGCGGGGCGGGACCACGAGGTTCCCGAACCCGTCATAGGAGACGTAGACCTCCACGCCGCGCGCGGCCGCCCGGTTGAAGGCGTCCATGAACCGCTGGCCCGTGGGGTCGCTCTTCCAGATGTAGGTCTCGAACTTGATGATCCGCTGCGCTCCGTCGATCGCGGCGATCATCTCCTTGTAGAGGTCCTCACCCGAGGTGAAGATGCGCAGCTCGGAGCCCTCCACGTGGGCGTCAAACACGCCGGGGTTCGGCGCGGGTCGGCGCACTCGGCCGCCGCGCTTGACCATGTCCACGCCGGTGAGCCCGGCGGCGACCGTCAGCGGCAGTCCCACGAGACCGACGCCCGCGGCCACGGCCGCTCCCCGGAGGAGACGACGGACCGGCAGGCGGGACAGGGACGGCAGGGACGGTCGACGCATTCGCTCAGTCTACTCAGGGCCCCGTCAGCGCGGATCGGTCGAGCGGCGCATCTCGGTCCAGGCCGCGCTCACCTCGGAGCGCATGCGCACGAGTTCGATCGCCGTCTCCTGCAGCCTCCGGGCGCTCTCGCTCTCGGGGACGTACTGCCGCACCCGCTGGGCCTGGTCCTCCGCGGAGACGTCCACCATGACGGCGATCGAGTGTGCCACCAGGCGGGACTCCGCCCCGGTGCGTCGGCTCGCGTAGACGCGCAGCGCCACATGCATGGACCGCTCCGTGGTGTTCACCAGGAGGGCCTCCACGCGCACGAGGTCGCCCACGTGGATGTTCCGCACGAAGCGCACACCGCCGCCGAACACCGCGACCACGGATTCATGGCCGGTCCAGCGGGCGGCGCAGACGGCGGCCGCCTCATCCACCCAGCGCAGGATCGCGCCCGCGTTGATGGTGCCGCCCACGGTGGCCTCCGCGTTGGGGGCCAGGAACGCGAGGGTGCTCATCTCCTCGGGGGCCTCCCCGGGCGCGGGGAACGGCAGTCGGGCCATGCCGCGCTCGACGGCGCGGCGGGCCACGGTGGAGCGGCGGGCCTGTTCGTCGCGCTCGATCTGGCCGGGGGTCGAGGGCTCCCAGACCGGCACGGTCACGGGCACCCCGCCCTCCTCCGCGGCGTAGACCACGAGGGACGAGGTGGCGACCACGGGGTCGCCGTCGTCGTCGCGGATCTCCGGCAGCAGCAGGCGGGTCTGGACGTGCACCTCGGCGCCGTCCGTGTGGACCACGCGCGCCTGCACCACAGCGCGGCGGTCCACCGGCACGGGGTGCCGGAACTGGGTGTGCCCCACGTAGCGGGCACGCACGAACGTCCCGGCCCAACTCGCCGCGACGGCGTAGCCGGCCTTCTCGATCCAGGAGATGACGGTGCCGGCGTCCACCAGGCCGGTGGGATGATCGAAGCTGTCCGCCCGGAATTCGAGGGCGAGGGCTCCGGGGGGTCTCATGCCGTCGAACGTATCACCCGAGTCCGGGCCCTGTGCGGCCGGTCACGCCCCGTCCAGGAGTCTGCGGGGAACCTCCCGGCCACGCCTCAGGCGGGTCCGCGCACGGGGGACAATGGACCCATGACCGCCTTCGACCGTCTCCCCCTGCCCGCGGAGCCCCAGACCCCGCACGACCGCCTGCGCCGCCGCACCGAGGCCGCCGTCGCCGAGCGCGGGGAGGCCGCCGTCGCCGGGCTGGCGGTGCGCCTGATGACCGGCGCGGCCACCCCGGATGACGTCACCTCGGGCGCCGCCCGCGCCCTCACCGGCGACGACGGCGACCTCAGCCCCGCCGCGACCGGCGCGCTGGCCCTGATGCACGCGTGGCACCGCAGCGCGCTGCCCGCCCTGACCGGGGCGCTCACCGCCCCCGAGGCGGACGTCCGCTCGGCGGCCCACCTCGTGCTCGCCTCCCGAGCCGGCTCGCTGCGCCGCGACGCCGCCGTCGACCGCGCCCTCGTGGACGCGGTGCGGGCCGGCTGTGCCGACCCGGACCCGGAGGTCCGCGCGTCGGCCGCGTCCGCGCTGGGCGCCCTCGCCCGCCCCGAGGACCTCGAGTCGGCCCTGCCCGTGCTCACCGGCATGGTGATGGACGTGGACGCGGACCTGGCCGCGGCCGCCGAGCTGGCCCTCGAGCAGCTCGCGATCCGCCTGGACCGGCCCGGCCTGCGGGTCAGCCTCGAGGGCTGAGGCGACGCCCGTGCAGTGCCCCCACTTCGACGTCGGCGAGTGCCGTTCCTGCCCACTGATGGGCGTGCCGTACGCCCGGCAGCTCGCGGACAAGCAGGCCGCGGTGCTGGCCGCCCTGGCGGACGCGGTCGACGCGGACACGGTCGTGGCCGAGCCGTTCGCCTCCGCGGAGGCCGGATTCCGGAACAAGGCGAAGCTCGTGGTCACGGGGTCGGCGGCGGCGCCGCGGCTGGGCATCCTGGACCCGCGCCAGCACCCCCGGCATCACGACGGCGCCGGCGTGGACCTGCGCGACTGCGGCCTGTACGAGGCCGGCATGGAAGGCGTGTTCGACGCGTGCGCGGCGGCGGTGACGGCGGCCGGGCTGGAGCCCTACGACGTCGCCGCCCGCACGGGCGAGCTGAAGAACGTGATCGTGACGCTCTCCCCCGACCGGGAGGCGATGGTCCGGTTCGTGCTGCGCTCCGCCGACCGGCTGGACGCGCTGCGCGCGGCGGTGCCGGGGCTGCTGGATGACCTCGCGGCGCGCGGGACACCCGCCGCCGTGGTGAGCGCGAACCTGCTGCCCGAGCACGTGGCCCTGCCCGAGGGCGACGAGGAGATCGTGCTCGCCGGCGGGCCGACGCTGACCATGCGGCTCAACGGGGTGGGCCTGCGGCTGCGCCCGCAGGGGTTCTTCCAGACGAACACCGCGGTGACCGAGGGGCTGTACGCGACGGCGGCGGCGTGGGTCGCCGAGGCCGGCCTGCCGGCGGCGGCGTGGGACCTGTACTGCGGGGTGGGCGGGTTCGCGTTCCACCTGGCCCGGGCCGGCGTGCGGGACGTGTGGGGCATGGAGTCCTCCGCCGAGGCGGTGGCCGCGGCCCGGGAGACGGCCGCGGAGCTCGGCCTGGCCGACCGGGTGCGCTTCTCCGCCGGCGACGCCACCTCCGCGCTTTCGTTCGAGAAACGGCGGGCTCCGGAGGCGCTTTCGTTCGAGAAACGGCGGTCCCGCCCGGACGCCGTCGTCGTGAATCCGCCGCGGCGGGGCATCGGCGCCGAGCTGGCCGACGCGCTGGAGGACTCGGGCGCGCCCACCGTGCTGTACTCGAGCTGCAACCCGACGACGCTGGCACAGGACCTGGCCCGGATGCCGAGCTATCGGGTGGCGCGGGTGCAGGTGTTCGACATGTTCCCGCAGACCCTGCACGCGGAGGTGCTCACACTGCTGACCCGGCGGTGACGGGGGCCGGGGCGCGTCACCGCGGGCTCCCCGCCCGGCGGTTCCGCTTCTTCAACTCGACGAAGACCTGCAGCAGCGTCAGAGCCGACGGCGCGAGCGCGGGTTGCGTGAGCACGAGCGGTTGCGCACGGGTCAACCCGCCACCCTGCAACGGCCGTCCCGAGTCCCACCGGTTGGCCTTGCGCAGACCACCCTCGTTCCACAGCCGCTCGTCCACCTTGAGCGCCACCTTCATCGTGTGCTCCGACTCTGGCGCCACAGCACGGACTTCCTTCACGTCCGCCCAGTCCACGGACCAGTCCCGCGTCCACACCCGTCGCTCATCGAACGTGACATGCCGAGGCCGGAACAGACCCATCGTCGCGGCGGGAAGCACCGCCAACGCCAGCGCCAACCCGATGAACGACGCCACACGCCACACCCCGAACCCGGCCGAGACATCCTCCGGCGGCCGGAAGATCACCCACACGAACACCGCGATGCACACCACGACGATCAGCCACAGGAGCAACCACCGCGACGGACGCACCCGCGCCTGCACCGGCAGACTCGCCAGGATCTCCTCCCGCGTCGCCTTCTTCCGCAACCGCGTCGGCTTCGCATCCATCACTTGCTCATCATCCAGTTCATGAGCCCTTCGCCCCCCGGCCATCTCCGCCGAGTGTGTCCTGCTCGTTCCCGGGCCACGCTTCCGGCGCGCGGGGGCACACGTCCGCCCCGTCGGCACGACCCTATTCCCGGAACCCACCGCGCCGCAGCGACATCACCGCAGCTGAGAACCGCTGTGATGTCGCTGCGGTGCGGTCGGCCGGAACGACGGCGCGCTCGCTGCGGTGACCATCGCCGCGGCACTCCCCGTGCGGCCCCACTTCCCCGCCCGTAGGCTGGTTCCCATGTCGCAGACGCTCACCCCCGCCGCTCCGCAGGACCTGAACGCCCGCCGTCACCGGCTCCGCCGCTACCGCGCCGTCATCTTCGACATGGACGGGGTCATCACGGACACCGCCGGCGTGCACGCGCAGGCGTGGAAGGAGCTCTTCGACGGGGCGCTGCCCGCCGTGGGCGCGCTGCCCGCCAACGCCGCCGTCGTCGCCGCGGACCCGGACGTGCTGCGTCCCTTCGACGCCGCCGCCGACTACCTGCACCACGTGGACGGGCGCCCCCGCGAGGACGGGGTCCGCACGTTCTTCGCCTCCCGCGGCCTGAGGGTGCCGGAGGCCGACGCCCCCGAGGCGGACGCCGCCCCGGAGCTGACCGTCCTCGCCCTCGCCGAGCGCAAGCAGGGCTACTTCGAGCAGGTCCTCGAGCGCGACGGCGTCCGCGTGTTCCCGGAGGCCCAGGACCTCCTCGAGCGGCTGCGGGCCAAGGGTGTGCCGGTCGCACTGGTCACCAGCTCCAAGAACTCCCGCGCCGTGCTCACGGCCGGCGGCGTGCTGGACTTCTTCCCCGTGATCGTGGACGGGAACACCGCCGTCGAGCGCGGTCTGCCGGGCAAGCCGGACCCGGCGATGTTCTGGGAGGCCGCCCGCGAGCTGGGCGTCGACGTCGCGGACGCGATGGTCCTCGAGGACGCCGTCTCCGGTGTGAAGGCCGCCGCGGACGGCCGCTTCGGCCTCGTGATCGGCGTGGACCGCGAACCCGAGCTCGGCAAGGGCCGGCTCAAGGCGGCCGGCGCCCACCTGGTGGTCCAGGACTACGGGACCCTGCATCTGGAGGACCGCACCACCACCCCGTTCGACCCCGCGTGGGTGCTGCGCTGGGACCACTTCGACCCGGCCTCCGAGGGCACCCGCGAGGTCCTGTCCACCCTGGCCAACGGGTACTGGGGCACCCGCGGCGCCGTGCCCGGCACGCGCATCTCCTCCGTCCACTACCCCGGCACCTACATGGCCGGGGTGTTCAACCGGCTGACCTCGATGGTCCAGGGCCGGGTCGTGGAGACCGAGCACATGGTCAACATCCAGGACTGGACCCCGCTCGTGGTGACCCCGCGCCACGGCCGCCCGCTGCTGCCGGGTGAGGAGAACCTCGTGGAGTACGGCCAGGAGATGGACCTGCGCCGCGGCGTGCTCTCCCGCACCATGACCTTCGAGGACGAGCAGGGCCGGCGCACCACGGTCCACACCCGACAGTTCACCTCGCTGGCCAACCGGCACCTCGCCGCGATCGAGCTGACCGTCGTGGCGGAGAACTGGTCCGGGGACCTCACGGTGCGCTCGAAGATCGAGGGCCGCGTGGCCAACCTCAACGTCTCCGACGACCGCACCCTCGCCAACCAGCACCTCGAGCCGGTCCAGGCCCGGGAGATCGACGGCGAGACCGTCCTGCTCGAGACCGCCACCAACCAGTCCGGCATCCACGTGGCCGTGGCCACCCGCACCCGCCAGGTGGCGCCGGTGGGCCACCACGAGCCCATCCGCCGCCCCGTGGACGGCTCGGACCTGGTGGTCGGCCAGGACATCCTCCTCCACGTGGACGAGGGCGTGCCGCTCGTGCTGGAGAAGGTCGCCGCCGTCGCCACGAGCCACGACCACGCCAGCGCCTCCGTGTGGGAGTCGGCGGTGAAGGACGCCCAGCGCGCCCAGAACTTCCGCAACCTGCTGACCCTGCACGAGCAGCGCTGGGGCACCAACTGGGACCGGTTCTCCGTGCGCATCGACCTGGCCGAGCCGTACCGGCACCACCGCCGCTCCACGGCGGCGGAGACCGGCGGCGAGTACGCGCCGCCCGTCGTCGCCGCCGGCCACTCGGCCCCGGTGGGGTCGGCGGTCCCGATGGGCAAGGACGGCGCGTCGCTGCGCCAGCAGCTCGCGCTGAACCTGCACACGTTCCACGTGCTCCAGACGGCCTACGGCCGCCGCCGGGACCTGGACGCCTCCGTGGGGGCGCGCGGCCTGCACGGCGAGGGCTACCGCGGCCACATCTTCTGGGACGAGATCTACGTCTACCCCATGCTCACGCTGCGCCGCCCCGAGATCACCCGCGGCCTGCTGATGTACCGCTACCGGCGTCTCAACGAGGCCCGCGCCAACGCCCAGGCCGCGGGCTGGGCCGGCGCCATGTACCCGTGGCAGTCCGGCGCGGACGGCTCCGAGGAGACGCCCACCGAGCTGTGGAACCCGCGCTCGCGCATGTGGATGCCGGACAACTCCCACAACCAGCGGCACGTCTCCCTGGACATCGCCTACTCGGTGCTGCGGTACATCGAGATCACGAAGGACACGTCCTTCATCTCGGACTACGGCGCGGAGATGCTCGTGGAGATCTCCCGGTTCTTCATGTCCATGACCCTGCACAACGCCGTCACGGACCGCTACGAGATCCACGGCGTCATGGGCCCGGACGAGTTCCACGACGGCTATCCCGAGACCCCCGGCTCCGGCCTGCGCAACAACGCGTACACGAACGTGCTGACCTCGTGGGTGCTCGCGGAGACCGCCCGCCTGGTCCGCTGGCTGGACACGATCGACGACGGCCTGCCCGAGCTCATGGAGATCTCCGAGGAGGAGATCGAGCGCTGGGAGGAGGTCAGCACCCGCCTGACCGTGCCGTTCTTCGAGGAGGGCGAGGAGGCCGGCATCCTCGCCCAGTTCGAGGGCTACCAGGACCTGCTCGAGTTCGACTGGGAGGCCTACCGCGCCAAGTACGGGAACATCGGCCGCATGGACCTGATCCTGCAGGCCGAGGGCGACGCCACCAACCGGTACAAGCTCTCCAAGCAGGCCGACACCCTCATGCTCGGCTACCTGTTCTCCGCCGAGGAGCTGGACCGGATCCTGCGCCGCATGGGCTACGAGCTGCCGCAGGAGGCGTTCGAGCGGATGGTCACGTACTACGAGGCCCGCTCGACGCACGGCTCCACGCTCTCCCGCCTGGTGCACGCGTGGGTGGCGGCCCGCACGGACCCGGACCGCTCGTGGGACCTGTTCACGGAGGCCCTCGAGTCGGACCTCTCGGACACGCAGGGCGGCACCACCAAGGAGGGCATCCACCTGGGCCTGATGGCGGGCACCGTGGACACGGTGATCCGCTGCTACGCGGGCCTCGAGACGCGCGACGACGTCGTCCGGCTGCACCCCCGCATGCCCGCCCAGCTGCCCGGCGCCCGCTTCACCATCCGGTTCCGCCAGCAGCCCGTGGTCATCCACATGACCCAGCGGGAGGTGACGGTGGCCGCGGGCGAGGGCATGTGGCACGACGTGCCGATGATCATCGCCGGCCGCGAGCACACCCTCTCCCCCGGCGAGAAGCTGACGGTCCCGCTGGGCTGAGGGCCGCCGTCGTCGGCCACCCCACCCCGTCCCTTTGGGGGCGAAAGTGGGCGGTATCCCGCGCGGATACCGCCCACTTTCGCCCCCGGACGCGGGAGGACGCGGGAGGACGCGGCTGCCGCCCCGGCTCAGCGCAGCGGCAGCTCGGCGCGCACCACCCAGCAGCCGTCCAGCGGGCCGGCCGTGAGGGTGCCGCCGAACACGGCCACGCGCTCGCGCATGCCGGCCAGGCCGAAGCCGCTGGCCATCGCGACCACCACGCGGTCCCGGCGGGGCTCGCCCTCGTCCATGGGGCTGGCGATGCACAGCACGAGGCGGTCCGCGCCCTCGAGCTCCGAGGTCAGGCGCACCGTGCCGCGGCGCGGGGCGTGCTTGAGGATGTTCGTCACCGACTCCTGCACCACGCGCAGCACGGTCAGCTCCAGGGAGCGCGGCAGCTCGTCCAGCTCGGTCAGCGAGCGCTCCACCGCGAACCCGGCCGCGTGCAGGCGGGCCTCGAACTCGTCGAGGCGGGCCGGCAGGTCCACGACGGCGTCCCCCTCCGTCGTCTGCGCGTTGCGGGAGGAGCCGCGCAGGGCGGTGAGCATGCGGCGCAGGTCCACGAGGGACTGCCGGGCGGCCTGCTCGATGGCCTTCTCCGCGGCGGCCCGCTTCTCCGGGTCCCTCTGGGTGGGCAGCATGGCGGCCTGCATCGAGATCACGGTGAGCCCGTGCGCGACGACGTCGTGCAGCTCCGCCGCGATCCGCTGCCGCTCGGCCTCCGCCGCGCAGGCGGCGGCCTCCTCGGCCCGGCGCAGGGCCGCCTCGCGGTCCCGGGCCCGATGCCGGGACCGGCGGATCATGAAGGCCGGCACCGCCACGCACAGCGCGAGGATGAGCGTGACGACCATGACGCCCTTGAGGCTGTCCTCGTCCGCCCACGTGCCGTCCGTGAGGACCTCGCCCGCGACGGTGAACAGGGGATGAGGGCGCCCAGGGCGGACCAGACGAACACCCGGTGCGAGTACCGGGTCACCATGGCGGCGCCGAGGATGACCCCGCCGCTGAACGCCTGCGGGGTGAAGTGCGCGTGGTCCGTCTCCACGAGGCCCACCAGACCGAACGCGCTCCCGAGCAGCACGAACACCGCCGCGAGGGTGGGCTGCCACCCGAACAGCAGCGTGACCAGCACACTCGCCAGGAACAGGACCCAGCGCAGGAGCGGCTCCCGCCGCTCACCCGTCAGCCCGCCGTCCTCCTCGAAGATGGCCGCGAGTTCGGGGTCGGCGCTCAGCCCGGCCGCCACCATGGGCCCCAGCACCAGGGTGAGGATCTCCCCCAGCACCATGAGCCCGACGATCACGTAGAGGACGATCCGCATGTGCCGGGAGACGGGCTCCGCGCGCAGGATCGCCGGCAGGCGGGAGTCCAGGGGCGAATCGGCGGGTGGGCGCGACGTCGCCGTCGTCGTGGGCCGGGCGGGGGCGGGCGCCGCGGTGCTCATCCGATGTCCACGAGGCCCGCGCGGGCGGCGCGGATGAGGATCTGCACGCGGTCGCGGACCTGCCACTTGTCCAGGACCTTGCCGATGTGGGACTTCACCGTGGCCTCGGCGAGGAACAGGGCGCCGGCGATCTCCGCGTTGGAGGCGCCCTTGGCGAGCTCGCGGACCACGTCCAGCTCGCGCTCGGTGAGGCGCTCGTGCGGGGCGAGCGGCTCGGCCGGGCCCGGGGCGGCGTGCTCGGGGGCCGCGGTGACGGCCTCCACGAGATCGGCGGCCACGGGGGCGGAGAACACGGCATCCCCGGCGTGGACCCGGCGGACGGCGTCCACGACCTCGGCCGGCGGGGCGTCCTTCACGAGGTAGCCGGCAGCGCCGGCGCGCAGGGCGGGGACGAGGTACTGCTCGGAAGAGAAGGTGGTGATCGCCAGGATGCGCACGCCCGGGGCCTCGGCGGAGATGCGCGCGGTGGCCTCGACCCCGTCCATGCGGGGCATCTGCATGTCCATCAGCACGACGTCGGGGGCCAGCGTGCGGGCCGCCTCGAGGGCCTGGACCCCGTCCTCGGCGGAGCCGACCACCTCGAGGTCCTCCGCCTGGGCCACGAAGTGCTCGAGGGCGGTGCGCATCAACGCCTGGTCGTCGGCCACGACTACTCGGATCATGGCGCCCAGCCTAGGCGGCGCACAGGCCGCCGCGCGTCCGCCGAAGGTCGACGTCGGCCCCCGCCTCGGGGCGGACCGGGCCGGCCACCGCGCCCGGCCGGCCACCGCAGTCCCGGCGCCTCCGTGGGCAGACCCCGCAACCCCATCGCCTTCGTGGGCAGAACCCACAACCCCGTCGCCTCCGTGGGCAGAACCCACAACCCCATCGCCTCCGTGGGCAGAAGAGAGGGCACTTCTGCCCACGGAACGCTCTGGCCTGCCGCTTCCGCCCACGGAACCGGGCCGCCCCACCCGGGCCCCGCTCCACCCCCGCGCGTCACCGCGGCAGCAGGAACCAGCCCATCACGGCCATGCCGAGGATCCCGGCGAGCATGGCCGGCAGCAGCACCACGAACAGGTTCCGCCGCGTCACGGCCCAGCCGGGCATCTGCGGCGACTGCGCCCCCGCGGCCATGCCGTGGGCCACCTGGATGCGAGCGGGCCCGGCGACGATGCCCCAGCCCGCGGCCGCGTTGTGCAGGCCGTTGGACCAGGGCGGGGGGACGCCCAGGGCGGCGCCCGTGTCCATCTGCAGGGGGCCGATCAGGGCCATGGCCCCGGTGTTCGAGGCCGTGATGAAGCCGGCGA
This sequence comes from Micrococcus sp. EWR3.9.1, assembly GCF_052615555.1. NCBI lineage: Bacteria > Bacillati > Actinomycetota > Actinomycetes > Micrococcales > Micrococcaceae > Micrococcus > Micrococcus sp. EWR3.9.1. Next base: position 160,297 of record NZ_JBQXFD010000003.1, on the reverse strand, counting down.
ACGCACCGAGGAACGGCATCGCCACCAGGTAGGACTCCCCCATCCCGCTGAGCGCGCCCGCGAGCGCCTGCGAGACCCCGCCGGCGGAGAGGATGAGCCCGAACGCCACGTAGAGCGCGTTGGGGATGGCGGTGCCCACCCACAGCTTCCCGGCCTCGCGGGGGACGCGGCGGCGGGCGGCGGCGTCGAGGTGGAGCAGCTGCACGCCCACGCCCACCGCCACGAACGCCCACAGCGCCGGCGTCCCCACGAGGGCCGCCGCCCCCTCGAGTCCGAACGCGCCCTTCACGGTGGTGCCCAGCACGGTGCCGGCCATGAGCGTCAGGTACGGCACCACGTCCCGCCCCGGCCCGGGCAGCAGCCGGCCGCCGCGGATCACGAGGAGCCAGGCCACGGTGAGCACGAACGTGGCGACGGCGCCCGCCGGCGCGGTGCCGACCACGAGGTTCGCCCCCAGGATCAGCGCCCACTGGGCGACCCCGGAGAGCACGGCGACGCCGAGCCAGGGCAGTGTCCGGGCCGGGCCGGCGTCGACTCGCATGCCGCGCGCCCCGCGCAGCAGCAGCACCGTGGCCACGCCCGCCACCAGGCAGGCCGGCAGGTTGAACACCGCGGCGGTGACCCCGATCTCCCGGAAGTCCAGGCCGAACAGCCGGGCGCCCATGAGCGTGCCCGGCGCCATGGACCCCCACGGCCCGATCGTGAGCGCGAGGACGGAGATCAGCGCGGACCGGAACGCCGTGTAGCCCAGACCCAGCAGCAGCGGCACGCCCACGATCAGGGAGACGCCGAACCCGGTCACGGTCTCGAGGAACGGGATGACGCCGTGCACCATGAGCAGCGCGGTCGCGATCGTGGGGCCGTTGCCCGCCGACAGCCACGCGGCCAGGCGCGCGTGCCCGCCCGAGTACTCCATGACGCGGGACAGGGTGATGCCGCCGGCGATGATCGCCAGGATCTCGAGCAGCGTGGGCACGCCGGCGCCGATCGCGCCGCCCAGGTCGCCCGGGGCCACGCCGAAGGCCGTGAGGGCCAGCAGCACGGCCACGGCCGTCCCGGCCGCCGGGGCCACCCACGCGGGCAGCCGGGTGAGCAGCAGCACGAGGGTGAGCAGGATGGGCGAGAGCGCGAGCAGCACCTCCACGACGCACCTCCCTCTCCTCGTGTACCCCGCCCCACTGTAGGCGCGGGGCGGGTCCGGGCCCTCCCCCTACGCTGGGGGTCATGACGCAGCCATCCCACGACGACGTCACCCGCGCCCGCCTGATCCCGCCCGTGCCCGTGGCGGTGGCCCCGATGGCCGGCGGCCCCTCGACCCCGGAGCTGGTGGCCGCCGTCGTGGGCGCCGGCGGCGGCGGGTTCCTCGCCGGCGGCATGCGGACGGCCGTGCAGATGCGCGCGCAGGTGGACGCGCTGCGCGCGCTGCTGGGCGCGGAGGGGCCGGACCGCTGGGGCGTGAACCTGTTCGTCCCGGACGCGGTGAACACGGCGATCCCCGCCGCCGCACGCACCGCGGCCGCACGGTCGGCGCGGACGGCGGCCGTCGCCGCGTACCGGGCGGGCCTGACGGCCGACGGCGCCGCCGGCCTGCCCACCGCCGCGGACGTCGTCCCGGACCCGGACGCCGAACGGGCCGACTTCGACGCCCTGCTCACCGCCGCCGAGGAGCAGGCGTGGCCGCTGGTCTCCTTCACGTTCGGCCTGCCGGCCGCGGACGTGTTCGCCCGGCTGGCCGAGGCGGGCGTCCCGACCGGGGCCACCGTGACGGACGCGGCCGAGGCGCGGGCCGCCCTCGAGCACGGAGCCGCGTTCCTCGTGGTGCAGGGCCACCGCGCCGGTGGGCACCGGGGCACGTCGGACCCGGCTGCGGAGCCGACCCGCGCCGAGCTGCCGACGGTGCTGGCGGCGGTGCGCGACGTCGTCGGGACGGGGGCCGCGAGCGCCGCGCCCGTGGTGGCCGCCGGCGGCGTGGGCACCGCCGAGGACGTGCGCGCCCTGCTGACCGCCGGCGCGGACGCCGTCTCGGCCGGCACCGCGTTCCTCCTCACCCCGGAGGCGGGCACCTCGGCGGCGCACCGGGCCGCCGTCGCGGCGTGTGCGGCCGGGACACGCTTCTCCGCTGACGACGGCCGGGCCCGCACCGGCCTGACCCGCGCCTACACGGGGCGGTGGGCGCGGTCGCTGGTCACCGCGTTCATGGCGGAGCACCCGGACGCCCCCGCCGCGTACCCCGAGGTCAACGTCCTGACGAAGGGGCTGCGCGCCGCCGCCGCGGCCGCCGGCGACCTCGAGCGCGTCCACCTGTGGGCCGGCACCGAGGCGCACCGGGTCCGGGAGGCGCCGGCCGCCGACGTCCTCGCCTCCCTCGCGCCCTGAGGACCGTCCCGGATCATCCCGCGGACTGACGCCGGCCCCTCGGCCTGCGGCCTAGGCTGGCCCGCGTGAACCCCCTGCGCCGCCTCGACCAGTGGACGCGCCTGCACCCCGTGCGCACGGACGTGATGGCCGCCGCAGCCCTGTTCACCGTACTCGTGGCGCTCCCGTGGATCGCGCTCGGGCCGATGGTCGCCCCGGACCCCCAGGGCAGGCAGACGGCCGTCTCCCTCCTGGCCGGGGCCGGCATGGTCCTGCCGTGGGCCGTGCGCCGGGTGCGCCCGGTGGCCTCGGCCGCCGTCGTGACGGCCGCGGCCGTCCTGCACCTGCTCGCCGGGCCCGAGTTCAGCATGTCCCTGCTGATGGTGCCGCTCACCGTCTACAACCTCGCCGCGAACGCGCCCCGGAGCATCTCCGTGGCCGGGCTCCTCACGGGGCTGGCCGGCGGCGTGGCCAACGGGGTGAAGGTGTGGCTGTTCCCGGCGCAGTTCGTCACGCCCGACGGCCTCACCGTCCGCTCCCCCGCGGAGCCGCTGGCCATGGTCATCATGGCGATCGGCTGCGGGCTCGTGGTGCTCACCGCGTGGGCGTTCGGCGACGTCGTGCGCAACCGCCGCCTCGCCGTGCGCGCCCTCGAGGACCGCGCCCACCGCCTCGAGGTGCAGTCCCGGCAGGAGCGCGAGCTCGCCGCCGCCGACGAGCGCAGCCACATCGCCCGGGAGATGCACGACATCGTCGCCCACTCCCTGCAGGTGGTCATCTCCCAGGCCGACGGCGCCCGGTACGCCGCCGCCGCCAAGCCCGCGCTCGCGGTCACCGCGCTCGAGACCATCGGCCAGACCGGCCGCTCCGCGCTCGCGGACATGCGCCAGCTGCTCGGCGTGCTCCGCGAGACCGGCGAGACCGTGGCCGGGGTGCCCGGCGTGACCGACGACGACGCCCGGCGGCCCGCCGCCGACGGCGCCCCCGCACGGCCTGCCGACCCCGCACGGCCTGCCGACCCCGCACCGGACCGCGCGGACGCCGCCGGGACGCGTCCCGACGTCGTCGCCTCCCCCGACGGCCGCGGCACCCGCCGGCCCCAGCCGCGGCTCGCGGACCTGCCCGCGCTCGTGGAGACGATGCGCCTCTCCGGACTCGAGGTGTCCCTGCTCGAGACCGGCACGCCCCGCCGTGCGCTGCCGGCGGGAGGCGAGTTGGCCGCGTACCGGATCGTGCAGGAGGCGCTGACCAACACGCTGCGCCACGGCGGGCCGGACGCGGACGCGTTCGTCACGCTCGCCTGGACGGCGCGCGGCCTGGACCTGCAGATCGACGACGACGGCTGCGGCGCCGCCGCCGACCCCGCCACCCGGGGCAGCGGCCAGGGTCTGCGGGGGGCCGCCGAGCGGACGGCCCTGTTCGGCGGGACGCTCGAGTCGGGGCCGCGCGTCGGGGCCGGGTACCGCGTGTCCGCCCACCTGCCGTACTCGGCGGTGTGAGGGGCGGCCGCCCCCGCCCGACTTGAGAGGATGACCCCATGAGCTCCGAGGAGACCGCCCCCGTCCGCGTGGCCCTGGTGGACGACCAGGCGTTGATCCGGTCCGGGCTGGCCATGCTCGTGGACTCGCAGCCGGACCTGACGGTCGTGGCGGAGGCGGGCAGCGGGCACGAAGCGGTGGCGTCGGTGTCCGTGGCGGGCGCCGACGTCGTGCTGATGGACGTGCGCATGCCGGAGATGGACGGCATCGAGGCCACCCGCGCGCTGCTGCGCCGGCCGGACGCCCCGCGCGTCGTGGTGCTGACCACCTTCGACCTGGACGAGTACGCCTTCGACGCGATCGAGGCGGGCGCCAGCGGCTTCCTGCTCAAGGACGCCCCGCCCGAGGAGCTGCTCGCCGCGATCCGCACGGTGCACCGGGGCGACGCCGTGATCGCCCCGTCCACGACGCGCCGGCTCCTGACGCACATGGCCCCGCGTCTGCGCTCGGACCAGGTCCGCAGCGCCGAGTGCGAGGAGCAGCAGGCGGCCGTGGCGTCGCTGACCCCGCGCGAGCACGAGGTGCTGGTGCTCATGGCGCAGGGCGCCGCGAACCTGGAGATCGCCGCCGAGCTCGTGCTCTCCGAGGCCACCGTGAAGACGCACGTGGGCCGGGTGCTGGCCAAGCTCGGCGCCCGCGACCGCGTGCAGGCCGTGCTCATCGCCCACCGCGCGGGCCTCGTGCAGTTCTGACCCGCCGTTCCGGCACGCCCCCGCTCCCGCTCCATCCCTGCCCCGCTCCTGCCCCACCCCTCGTCGAGGCCCGCAGACACGCCGCTACGCCGACGTCGTAGCGGCGTGTCTGCCGGCCTCAGCGGTCGGCCGGGGCGGCGGGGCCCTTCCCTGAGCCACTCCCCAGGCACCTGCCAGCACAATCACAGGTCATACTTGGGTATGAGTCGGACGCCCCGAGGTTCATCCTCATGGCCCTGCCGGTGCGCCCACCGCCTCCGCGATGCTGGACGCAGGCCCCGCAGCGGGTCCGCCGCCGGGGTGCACGCGCCGACGGCCGCCCCGGCCCGACGCGCACTGGAGGAGAGGCACCATGACCGGCAGCATCCTGGACCACCCCGCCCCGACGACGTCCCGCGCCTCCGACCCAGCCGCCGAGCGGGCGCAGCGGGACAGCGAATGCGTGGCCTTCTTCGTCGCACTGGTGACGGCCGCCGTCGTGATGCTGGGCCTGAGCCTGTTCACGGGCGTCGAGGGGCTGCTGCGCCTGGCGCTCACCGCGGGCGCCGGCCTGCTCGCCGGCGCCGTCGCGTGGGCCACCGCCCGCCCCGTCCTGGAGGACGACGCCCCGGGCGACTGACCCGGCTGCGCCCTCAGGGCCGCAGGCCGCGCAGGTACGTGTCCAGCAGCCAGCGCCGCTGGTCCGGGCCGTGGCCCAGCAGCGCGCACTCCGGCGACCGGGTGACCATGAGCAGGCCGAACAGGTAGTCCGCCCCGGTCACGTCCGGGCCCACGAGCCCGGCCCGCCGCGCCTCGGCCACCACCTGGTCCGCGAGCTCGAGGATCACACGCTCGGCCTCGGCGATGAGGGCCTCGGGCGGCCGGTCGGCGGGGTCGAAGTCGTCCCGGGCCGCCGCGAGCGAGGCCAGGTTCACGGCCCCCAGGTCCTCGGCGAGCCGCCGCCACCGCGCCTCGGCCCCGCCGTCGCGCTCGTCCCCGGCCGCCCCGTCGAGGAAGGCCTGCAGGATCCCTCCGGTGCGGGCCACGACGTCCTCGAGCACGGCGTCCAGCAGATCCCGACGCGTGGGGAAGTGCCGGTACAGCGTGCCCACGCCGACCCCGGCCTCCTGCGCCACCCCGCGGAGGGACATCGCGGCCCCCTGGGTGGCGATGAGACGGCCGGCGGCCGCCAGCAGGTCCTGGCGGTTGGCGGGGGCGTCGGTTCTCATGTCCCCATCATCCCACTCCGCCCGGCACCGCCCGGCGGCGGGGGCCTGACGCCCTCGGGTCCACGCCTCGCCGGCCCGCCTCATCCCCGGGCATGACCCGCCGCCCGCAGAGGTGGTCCCCTCCTCCGATCCGCCCCGCCGCGTCCGCGCGGAAGAGTGGCCGCCATGGACACCGCTTCCCCCGCACACCCCTTCTCCCCCACGACCCCCGGCCCCGTCGCGCCGGGGCCGGGCACGCCGTCGTCGTCCGCCACCACGACGACGGCGCCCGCCGTCTGCGCCCGCGGCCTCACCCGCGCCTACGGGCGCGGTGACGCGCAGGTGCACGCCCTGCGCGGGGTGGACGTGGACTTCGCCTCGGGCGCGTTCACCGCGATCATGGGGCCCTCGGGGTCGGGCAAGTCGACGCTCCTGCACTGCCTGGCCGGGCTGGACGCGCGGACCTCGGGCTCCGTGAGGATCGGCGGCACGGAGATCACAGGACTGGACGACACCGCCCTGACCCGCCTGCGCCACCGCCCGCACGAGCTCTCGGGCGGTCAGCAGCAGCGCGTCGCCGTCGCCCGCGCCCTGCTCACCCGACCGGGCGTCGTGTTCGGGGACGAGCCCACCGGCAACCTGGACACCGCCACCTCCACCGAGGTGTGAGCAGGCGGGGCGCGGTGCGTGCGAGCCGCGCCCCACAGCTCGGCGCCGGTCCGCGGCCCCGGCGACGCGCCCGAGACCTCGTGACGGGGTCCCGGGCGCGCCCTACGCTGAGCCGCATGAGCGAGACCCTCCTCGCTGCCCCTGCCGCCCCCGCCGGCTCCCCCGCCTGGATCGACTACACCGCCCCCGACTTCGCCCGCCAGCGGGCCTTCTACGAGGCCCTCTTCGGTTGGACCTTCACCGACTCCGGCGAAGAGTTCGGCCACTACCTGATGATCACCAAGGACGGCGCCTCCGTGGGCGGCGCCATGGACGCCGACCAGGTCTCGCAGATGACCGGCGAGGACCCCCTGCCCGCCGCGTGGACCGTCTACCTGCGCACGCAGGACATGGACGCCACCCTCACCGCGGTGCGGGAGAACGGCGGCGCCGTGCTCGTGGACGCGATGCCCGTCGGCGACCTCGGCGTGATGGCCGTGGCCGAGGGCCCGGGCCACGAGGTCGTGGGCTTCTGGCAGTCCGGCACCTTCCCCGGCCACGATCTGCCGCTCACCCCCGGCACCTCCGTGTGGTTCGAGCTCCTGACCACCCGCTTCGACGAGTCCGCCGAGTTCTACCGCGCCGTGGCCGGCTGGCAGCCCACCCTGATGGGGGACGACGACGCCCCGGAGGACACGCAGACCGTAGCCGACGCCGAGGACGCGGCCCACGACAGCCCCCGCTACGCGACGAACCACCCGTTCGACCGCGCGACCGCGGGCCTGTGCGACGCGCGGGCCTGGCTGCCGCCGAACACCGTGGGGTACTGGCGCGTGTACTTCGCCGTGGCGGACACGGACCGCGCGCTCGAGGTGATCCGCGAGCACGGCGGCACGGTCCTGGACGGCCCCCAGGACTCCCCGTTCGGCCGCGTCACCACCGTGCTGGACCCCGCCGGGGCCACGTTCCAGATCAACGAGCCGCCGGCCGAGGGCTGACGGCCGCCGTCGTCGACCGACGACCGTTGACCGTCCGGAATCGTCTGCGGATCTGACCCTTCTGGACGTCCGATCCCGCCTCGGAAGGGTCAGATCCGCAGACGATCCGCCGGGGCCGAACCGGGGACGCCCGCGGCCCTGCGGCCGTCCGCACGGCGGTAGGCCATGGCGAGCACGGCCCCGGAGAGGTTGTGCCAGATCGAGAACACGGCGCCCGGCAGGGCCGCCGCCGGCGAGATGTACTGCGCCGCGAGGCCCGCAGCGAGGCCCGAGTTCTGCATGCCGACCTCGATCGAGACCGTGCGCGCCACGGGCGTGGGCAGCCGGAACAGCTTCGCCGCGCCGTAGCCGAGCAGGTAGCCGAGCCCGTTGTGCAGCACCACCGCGGCGAACACCAGCAGACCCGCCGACAGCACGCGGGAGGCGCTGTTGCCGACGACGGCGGCCACCACCAGCGCGATGAACACCACCGAGACCCACGGCAGGGCGGGCAGCACGCGGTCGACGACGCGGCGCAGCAGCAGGCGCACGACGAGTCCGCCCAGGACCGGCAGGAGCACGATGTTCACGATGGACTTCGCCATGGCGCCACCGTCGACGGCCATGTACTGGCCTGCCAGCCACAGGGTGAGCAGCGGCGTGAGCAGCGGAGCCAGGAGCGTGGACACGGAGGTCATGGCCACGGACAGGGCGGTGTCGGCGCGGGCGAGGTAGCTGACCACGTTCGAGGACGTGCCGCCCGGGGCCGAGCCCACGAGGATCACGCCCGCCGCGAGCTCGGGCGGCAGCTGGAGCACGACGGCGACGCCGAGCCCCAGCAGCGGCATGATCGCGTACTGCGCCACCACGCCCAGCAGCACGGGCAGCGGCCGGCGGGCGACGAGGCCGAAGTCCGGAAGGGTCAGCGTCAGGCCCATGCCGAACATGATGATCCCGAGGAACAGGTTGACCTGGGGCAGCAGCGTCTTCGCGGCGGTCGGGGCGAGGAAGCCCACGAGCGCGGCGGCGAGCACCAGCAGCGGGAAGACGGTGACGGCGATGCGTGCGGAGCGGTCTTCCGCGCGGCGGGCGTCGGTGGGGGCGGGATCCGGTGCGGTCATCCCGTCATGGTAGGAGCGCGACCGCGGTGCGTCGTCGCGTGACGCGGCATCGTCGTCGGCCTTCCGGAGTCTTCTGCGCCTCTGACCCTTCTGGACGTCCGCTCCCGCCCCAGAAGGGTCAGGTCCGCAGACGATCCTCCGCGCCACCGGCGTCGAGACCGCCACGCTCCGCGATCGCGGCCCGCACCAGCGCCACCGTCTCGACGAATCCCCGCCACCGGTCCGTCCCCGCCACCCGGACGTTGAGCCAGCCCTGACGCAGGAACACCGCGTCCCGGCGGGTGTCCTTGCCGACCTGCGCGGCGCCGTCGTGGGTCTTGCCCTCGTAGTGGATCGCGATCCGCCACCGCCGGTAGCCGAGGTCCGCGCTCGCGGGGTGCCACAGCGAGTAGTCGGGGTCCCAGAGCTCGATCTGCAGGTCCGGCTCGGGCAGCCCCGCGGCCATCAGCGCCAGGCGCAGCTCGGTCTCGACCGGGGAGTCGGACCCGGTGCGCACGAGCGCCAGCGCCTCCCGCGCCCGCACGATCCCGGCCTCGCCGGTGTGCCGCTCGAGCGCGGCGTCGAGCTCGCGGCGGGTGGCCAGCGCGACCTTCCCCCGCCTCTCGTCCTCCCGGGCCAGGCGATCTCCGACCGCCACGAGCGCGTCCCGGTCCAGGACGGTGGCCAGGTGGAACCAGGTGTCGGCGTGCGAGGTCCACCGCAGCCCGTGCAGCCGGTCCCGCCGCACGAGGACGCGGTCCAGGTCCACGAGCCGGGTGCGCACGCCGGGCACCCGCAGCACCCGGCGGGTGCGGGACCGCAGGACAGTGGGACGCACCCGGGCCTTCACGTCCTCCGGGAGGGGCCAGCCCAGCAGCCGGGCCACGGACTCTCCGGTCACCACGACGTCGGGACGCATCGCCGCCAGGTCCTGCAGCCGGGACAGCTCGGTGGCGAGGGGGCGCGCGGGCGGCGTCACCCCGGTGACAGGGCCGATCCAGCGATAGTGGCCGTGCGCGACGCGTTCGACGTCCCGGCTGCGCAGCCGCGACCCGGACACGCCAGCGGCCAGCGCCTCCGCCCGCGTGAACGGGGCGTCCTGGAGATGGGCGGGGAAGGGTCCGGGCACGCGCATGGCCCCGATCCTGCTCGCTCCCGACGCCGGCGGGTCGGGTTGTCCACAGGCCATGCGGCGGAGTCGGGGCGACGTCGTCGTGGGCGTCCTGCCGCGCGCGGGGAATCCGTTGCACATCTGACCCTTCCGGGCCGCCGCGCAGCGCTCGGAAGGGTCGGATCCGCAGAAGATTCCGGGATCACCCGCTCAGCCCGTACTCCTTCAGCATCTTCCGGGCCTCCTGGGTGCCGGCCCTCTGCAGCTCGAGCAGCTGCGCGTAGATCCCGCCGGACGCGGCCAGCTCGGCCGGGGTCCCGATCTCCTGCACCTGCCCGCCGCGCAGCGTGACGATCCGGTCCACGGACGCGATCGTGCTCAGCCGGTGCGCCACGATCAGGCTCGACCGCCCCACCATCAGGTCCTCGAGGGCCGCCTGCACGAGCCGTTCGGACTTCGTGTCCAGTGCGGAGGTGGCCTCGTCCAGCACAAGGATCGGCGCGTCCTTCAGCACGGCCCGCGCCACCGCGATCCGCTGCCTCTGCCCGCCGGACAGCCGCAGCCCCCGCTCGCCGATCACCTGGTCGTAGCCGTCGTCGAACGCCTCCACGAACCCGTCCGCGAACGCCGCCTTCGCCGCGGCCCGGACGCGTTCGTCGGAGGCGTCGGCGTCCGCGTAGGCGATGTTCTCGCGCACCGTCCCGGAGAACAGGCTCGGCTCCTGGAACACGGTGGCGATCCGCCCGCGCAGCGCGGCCAGGTCCAGCCCGGCGACGTCCTGTCCGAACACCTCGATGCGTCCGCTCGTCACCGGGTACAGCCCCAGCAGCAGGTGCGCGATGGTCGACTTCCCGCCGCCCGACTCGCCCACGAGCGCCACCCTGGCACCCTGAGGGATGTCGAAGGACACGCGGTCCAGCACGGGGCGGGAGGCGTCGGCGTCGTAGGCGAAGGAGACCTCGTCGAAGCGGACTGCCGGCACGTCCGCGGGGACGTCCGGCGCACCCGCCACGACGTCGGCCCGCGGCTCCGCCGGCGCGCGCGGTGCGTCCGCGCCCGCCACCGCGAGCGCCGCCCCGCCGGCCCGCTCGCGCTCCTCGGCGAGCACCTCGAAGTAGTCCTTCGACCCGGCGACGGCCCGCTGGGCGGAGTCCACGAGGAAGCTCATGGAGAAGATCGGCTGCCGGGCCATGTTCATCAGCTGCAGGAGGATCACCATGTCGCCCACGGAGAACAGGCCCTGCGCGGTGCGGACGAACACGATCAGGTACATCGCGCCGAAGGCCACGTTCAGGGCGAGCCGGCGCCCGGCGTCCATGCCGTGCCAGAACCGGGACTGCTGCCGGGTGATTCCCACGGTCCGCAGGAACCGGTCGCGGAACCCGCTGAGCTCGTGGTCCTGCCGGTTGTAGGCCCGCACCACGGACATCTGGGAGACCACCTCGGCGAACCGCCCCGAGGCGATGTCCACCTCCGTGTTCTTCTCCCCCTCCCACACCTGCCACTTCGTGGAGGTGCGCGCGGTGAGCCACATGTACACGGGGAAGACGACGGCCAGCAGGATCGCCAGCGGCCACCAGTAGAACGCGGTGATCACGAGCACCGCGGCGGTGGTGATGAGCATGGTGAACGCGTTGTTCGCGAAGAACTGCAGGAACTGGGTGAGCTCGTTGATGGTGCGGTTCAACCGGTTGACGACCCGCCCGGTGATCGCGGTGTCGAAGTACCGCTGGGGCAGGTGCAGCAGCTGCTCGAAGTACCGCGTGGAGAGGATGGTGCGCATGCGTGCGGCCATCACGTCGCCCCAGTAGCCGCCGACGCTCACCACCAGGGTGGTCGCCACCTCGACGGCGAGGAACGCGACCGCCAGCCAGGTCACCGCGGTGACGGCCTCGGCCACGTCGGTCTCCCCCGCGACGGCGGCGACGATCCGGTCCGTGGCCGCACCGATCAGGAACGGGGTGGCCAGGGCCAGCACCGCGGCCAGCACGGAGCTGACGGCGATGCCGAGGTAGAGGCGGTGGAGCTGGGGCGCGAAGCGCAGGATGCGGAGCAGCGACGTCACCGGGCCAGGCTAGTGGCCGGGGCGGACGTCAGCGCGGGCCGGTCGGCCCGCGCTGACGTCAGAACGGGGGCGTGGCGGCGACGGCGGCCAGCACGGGGTGCAGCAGCGGGGCCACGCCGTGCCCGCCCGGTGCGGCCGGGGCGGCGGGGTCCATCCAGTGCAGCTCGACGATCTCGTCCGTCGGCTCGGGGACCTCGTGCCGGGCGACGGGCCGCCACAGCGCGAACACCTCCGAGTGCAGGGCGGCGCCGGGTTCGTTGGCGGCGGCGGTGTCCCACGCGCCCAGGCGGGTCAGCTCGTCCGGGCGCAGGCGCAGCCCGGTCTCCTCGGCCACCTCGCGGACGGCGGTGTCCACGGGGGCCTCGCCGGGCAGGTGCTTGCCGCCGGGGAACATGAACATGGCGGTGCCGGCCTTGCGGACGGTCAGCACGCGGCGGTCCGGGCGGGCCAGCACGACGGCGGAGACGCGGATGACCTCCCCGGCCGCGACGGTCGGCGTGCGGGCGGAGTCGGAAGGGGAAGGACTCATGCCCCCATCATCCTCTCCGCGCGGCTCAGAGGAGCGTGAGCCCCACCTTCACGGCGATTCCCAGCATGAGCACGCCCACCACGGCGTCCACGATCCGCCACGTCCGCGCCGAGTCCATGGACGGGGCGAGCTTGGTGCCGCCCCAGCCGAGCGCGGTGAACCACACGAGGGAGGCCGCCAACGCGCCGCCCACGTACGTCCACTTCGCCGCCCCGAACGTCTGCGCGAAGGTGCCCATCATGACCACGGTGTCGAGGATGGCGTGCGGGTTCACCAGGGAGACGGACAGCGCCAGCAGGATGATCCGCGGCAGCGGCGTCTGCGGACGGTCCAGCGCCATGCGGCGCGGCTGCACGCGCTGCCGCACCGTCACCGACCCGCCGCCCGAGGGGGCGCCGACGCCGGGCGCGCCGTCGTCGTGATGCCCGACGCCGGCCCCGGCCGGCTCGCGCTCGGCCAGGCGGCCGGTCGCCGGGTCGATCAGCGGCAGCTCGCCGGTGAGGACCGCGAGGTCCATGCGGTCGGGGCCGTGCCCGGTCCCCGCGCCGTCCGCGGCCGCGGTGCTGAGGGTCCGGTCCCCGCGCCAGGCGGAGCGCAGCGCGCCCACGGCGAACGCGAGGAGGTAGACCACGCCGGCCACGGTCAGCGCGGGCACGAGCCACGGCCAGCGTTCGGCCACCACGCCCACGCCGCCGGCGCCGAGCACGAGCAGCGCCACATCGGCCACGAAGCACACGGTCAGGACGGTCCACACGCGGTCGCGTCGGACGATCTGGCGCAGCAGGAACAGGGTCTGCGCGCCGATGGCGACGATGAGGGCGAGGTAGGTCAGGAATCCGGTGGCGAAGATGGTCACCGAGCGAGGATAGGAGCCGTCCCACGTCCGTGCCATCGCGATCTTCTTCAGGATCTGAAGACATCCTTCATGGCCACCCCTACCCTGGACCGCATGAACTCCGACCACCTGCGCGCACTCGTCGCGGCCGTCGACCACGGCACCTTCGACGCCGCCGCGGACTCCCTGCGGATCTCCGGCTCGGCCTTCTCGCAGCGGATCAAGGCCCTGGAGCGGCAGGTGGGCCAGGTGCTCCTGGCCCGCACCGTCCCCGTCCGGCCGACCGCGGCCGGAGAGCGCATGCTCCGCCTCGCCCGGCAGACCCTCGCACTCGAGGACGAGGCGCTCGCCGCACTCGGCCGGGGCGACGGCGGCCGCGTGCCGCTGCGCGTGGCCCTCAACGCGGACTCCCTCGACACGTGGTGGGAGCACGTGCTGCGCGAGGCGGCGACGTGGGACGACGTCGTCCTGCAGATGCAGTCCGAGGACCAGGAGCACACCGCCGTCCTGCTGCGGGACGGTGCGGTGGTGGCCGCCGTGACGGACGACCCCACGCCCGTGGCCGGGTGCACCTCCACCCCGCTGGGCACGATGCGCTATCACGCGGTGTGCGCGTCCTTCCTGCTGGAGCTGCACCGCGACGCGCGGGGCCGGGTGGACTTCGGCTCGCTGCCGATCGTGGACTACGGCCCCCGCGACGGCCTGCAGCGCACGGTGCTGCGCCGCGTCACCCGGGGCCGCCCCGCGATCGTCCCGCCGACCCACCTGGTGCCGTCCGTGCACGCGTATCTGCGGGCGGTGGAGCTCGGGCTGGGCTGGGGCATGCTCCCTTCGGTGCAGATCCCGCCGGGCGTGCTCGAGGGCCGCCACCCCGATCTCGAGCCGATCCCGGCCCTCGGCGCGGTCGACGTGCACCTGCACTGGCAGCGTTGGACGGCCGGGACCGCGGCTCTGGACCGCCTCACGGACGCGGTGCTGCGCGCCGCGCCCTCCGCCGGGGACACCGCGGACTGACGGGCGCATTCGAGACCCGCCCCGGACGCGCCGCGACCCCCGCCTCAGGGACGGGGGTCGCGGTCACGGGCCGCTCGGGGCGGCCGGGGTCGGGTCAGCGGCCGTCGCCGGTGCCCGGGCGGCGGGTGTCCGCGCCCTCGGCGCGCACGTCGCCGGCGCGGTCGTCCACGCGGTGCACGTCATGGTCGCGGTGCGCGCCGCCCACGTGGTGGTCGCGGCGCACGGGCTCGGCGTGCACCTCACGCTTGCGGCGGCCGGCCAGGCCCGCCAGGCCCAGCAGGCCGGCCAGGCCCCACAGGCCCCAGTTGCCGTTGTCGTCCTTCTCCTCCTCCTGGGGGGCGGGCGACTCGGAGGCCGGTGCCGTCGTGGCGGCCTCGGTGGCCGGGGCCGTGGTCTGCGCGACGGCGGCGGGGGCACCGAGGCCGGTGACGACGGCGGCGCCGAGGGTCAGGGCGGTGGCGGTGCGGCGGATGTCAGTCATGATCGTGCTCCTCTCACCGGCGGCCTGCGCCGACCGGCGTCGGGGTGGATCGGCCGGAAGTCCCGGACGACCCTTTCGGTCATACACAGGCACCGTACGCATAGGGGGGTGGGGATACGTCAACGGTTGCCGTCCCGGGGTCAGGGCCGGCCGGCCCGGGCGGAGCCGCAGCAGGAGCCCGCAGCCCCCGGCCCGGCGCGCCCCGGGGTGCAGGGCACGACGACGTCGAAACGCGTCCACCCGCCCTCGGACGCCACGGTCACGTCCCCGCCATGGCTGCGCGCGATCGAGCGCACGATGGCCAGACCCAGACCCGTGGACGGCTCCGTGCCCGAGGCGCTCGTCCGGCCCTTCCCGGGGCCGCGGACGAAGCGGTGGAAGAGGGTGGCGTGTCGGTCGGCCGGGATGCCGCCGCCGTCGTCGTGGACGCTGACGAGCATGAGGCCGGGCCGGGGCCGGTCCTCCCGCACGGAGGCCGTGACGGTGGTCCCGACGGGGGTGTGCTTGGCCGCGTTGGAGAGCAGGTTGCCGACCACGCGGGCCAGCTGCGACCGGTCGCCGGTGACGGACCGCTGGGTGCCCGGCTCCGCCCCCTCGGGCAGGTCCACCACCCATGTGTGGTCCGGCCACGCCGCGCGGGCGTCCATCACGCCCTCGAGGACCACCTCGGACAGGTCCACCTGTTCGGCCAGCGCCACCTCCCCGGAGGGCTTCAGGCCCATGGCCCGGCCGCGCGAGACGGACTCGAGCCGTTCGAGCAGGAGCATGTCGTCCACGAGGGCGGCCATCCGGTCGGCCTGGAACAGCACCCGGTCGAGCGACCGCCGGCCGGTCGCGGAGAGCTCCTCCGTCATCGCGATCATCTCGGCGTAGCCGCGCACCGAGGCGAGCGGCGTGCGCAGCTCGTGGGAGGCGTCCGCCATGAACCGGCGCATCTGCTGCTCCTGCACGCGGCGCTGCTCCAGGGCCGCCTCGACCGAGCCGGTGAACCGGTCGAGCGCCTGGGCGACGACGGCCACCTCGTCCGGCCCCTGCAGGAGCCGAGGCGGCATGCGTGAGTCCTCCGGATCGAGCCCGGCGCGGGCCATGTCCACCTGGGCGACCCGCTCGGCGACGGCGGCGACCTCGCGCAGCGGGGCCAGTCCCCGACGCAGCCACAGGGTCACCAGGATCGCGGTGGTGAGGACGGTGACGGACAGTCCGACGGCGACCGCGAGCAGCGCCTGCCGTGTGACGTCGGACATGGCGCCCGTCGGCGCCCCCACCACGAGCACCTGGTCCGCGGCCACCCAGGGGCCCGGCGCGGTCAGGGTCTGGGCCTGGACGCGATAGGAGACGTCGCCGACGACGGCGTCCAGCATCGGCCCGCCCGGCCGGTCCCGGAGGGCGTGCAGAAGGTCGTGGGCCTCCCGCGCCGTGAGCGGCACGGACTCCCCGGCGTCACCGACCCGGTGCCCGATGAGGGCGTCCTGCTGATGCTCCTCCAGACCGGAGAGCGGGACGAGCGCGACCACCGTGCCCTCGGGCTGGCCGAGGGTGCCCGGCACGCGGAGGTCCCCCTGCCCCGGGCCGCCGTCGCCCCCTCCGCCCGGCGAGGGGGCCGTCAGCTGCTCCGAGGCGCGGATCCATGCTTCGGAGGCGTCCCGGGAGGCGGATTCGGTCAGCAGGGCCTTCGTGATGCCGGCCGCGTAGAACGAGTAGGCCAGGATGGTGGCCATCAGGATCAGAAGGACGCCGGCGCCGATGCGTCGGGCCAGCGACGTGGGCCGCCTGCGGCGGGTGCTGCCGTGCCCCGACGGGACCGCGGCGGTCTCAGGCAGGCCGGATGACATACCCGGCGCCGCGGATGGTGTGGATCATGGGATCCCGGTCCGCGTCGATCTTCTTCCGCAGGTAGGAGATGTACAGCTCGACGATGTTCGCGCGGCCGCCGAAGTCGTAGCCCCAGACGTCCTGCAGGATGCGCTCCTTGGAGAGCACCGTGCGGACGTTGGCCATGAGGAACTTCAGCAGGTTGTACTGCGTGGCCGTCAGCTCGATCTCGTCGCCGCCGCGGGTCACCTCGTGGGTGCGGGTGTTCATCACCAGGTCGCCGACCACGAGCACCTCGGAGCCGCCCGAGACCACGCCGGAGCGCTGCACGAGCCGGTGCGCGCGGATGAGCACCTCCTCCATGGAGAAGGGCTTGGTCACGTAGTCGTCGCTGCCGGCGGCCAGGCCCGCCACGCGGTCCTCGGTCGCGTCCTTGGCGGTGAGGAACATGGCGGGCATCTCCGACCAGTGGGCGCGCAGGCGATCCAGGACGTCCAGGCCGTCCATGTCCGGCAGCATGACGTCCAGGATCGCCAGGTCCGGACGGCCGGCGGTGCCCAGCTCGGCGGCGGTCGCGCCGTCGTGGGCCACGATCACCTCCCAGCCGCAGAGGGTGAAGCCCATGGAGAGCAGGTCGGCGATCATCGGCTCGTCGTCCACGACGAGCACCCGCACCGGCGCGCCGTCCGGGTGCGAGAGCTCGGGCAGGACCTTCTTCAGCTCCGCCATGGATGACGGGCCGGTGGTGCTCTGGATGGGGCTCACAAGGTTCCTCTACGTTCAAGAGACGGTTCACGGTGCCCACGCGGACGTCGCGGGCTGCGGGGGACGAGCGCCTCGCGACGGAGGGGCGACGCCGTTCCGGGGGATGGCGGACGGGCGGCGACCGGAGGCCGGGGGGTGCGCGGATCCCCCCTCGACGGAGCCCCATGCTACGCGGATCAGCCGGGTCGGCCCAGAGTCTTCTCGGATTGCGGACATCAGCGTGACTCGTCACAGCCCTGACGCATCCGGCGGCGCCACCGGGGCCGCCCTGTGCTGACGCCGCGCCGCGTGGCCCGCGTCAGTCGACCGGCTTCATGGCCCAGTGCGTGGCCAGGGTGCCGAACATGTGGGTCTCGTGCCCGATGTTCACGAAGCCGGCCTCGGCGAAGAGGTCCGCGACCTCGTCCGGCGTGTGGAACGCCTTCGTCGAGGAGGACAGGTACGCGTAGGCCTCCGGCCGGTCGGCGATCAGCTTCGCCAGCTGTGGCATCACCCGGTGGATGTAGAAGGAGGAGAAGGGCTTGAGCACGTTGTCCGGCGCCGGCGACGTCTCGAGGGCCGCGACCCAGCCGCCCGGGCGCAGCACACGGAACTGCTCGGCGAGGGTCGCCGGGATGTCCGCGACGTTGCGCAGCAGGTAGCCGTGGGTCACGGCGTCGAACGAGCCGGCCTCGAACGGCAGGTCCGTGGCGTCCGCGACGACCCACTCGATGCGGTCCCCGCCCGCGCGGGCACGGCCGACCTCCATCATCTCGGCGGCGATGTCGGCGCCCACCACCTGCGCGTCGGGGTGCTGCTTGAGCACCTCGAACGCGAGGTCCCCGGTGCCGGTGGCCAGGTCGAGCACGCGGGCCTGCGCGGGGATGTTGGCCCGCGCCACCGTGCGGCGCACCAGGCGCGGCTCCTGACCCCATGTCATGACGGCGTTCATCAGGTCGTAGCGGCCGGCGATGGCGTCGAACATCGCGGAGACCCGGTCGTGGTGGTCGGCGGCGCCGCGCTGCGCGTCGCCGCGCGGGGCGGGGAGGGGGTTCTGGCTCACCAGGCCACCGTATCCCGCCCACCTCCCCCGACGACGCCCCTCACCGGGATTGCACAGAGGCGTTAGGTTGCCCTAACCTTCCGGAGTTACCTCACGTCAGTGTTTGCTAATGCCGGCCCGGCAGGGCCGACGCATCCTCCGACCGCAGACCCGACCCCCTCCGCCCGGCGCCCGCGCGTCGCGACCGTGAAAGGCCACCACCATGGCACCGTCCCCCCTGTCCCGCCGCTCCCTCCTCGCCGGCGGGGGAGTCGGCCTCACCCTCCTGCTCGCCGCGTGCTCCACCGGCCCGGCCGGAGGCTCGGCCTCGTCCTCGTCGGCCGGTGCGTCGTCGTCGGACGCCGCGGGCGGGGACGCCGCGTTCCCCCGCAGCATCGAGCACGTCTACGGCACCACCGAGATCCCGCAGCGCCCGACCCGCGTGGCCACCGTGTCCTGGGTGAACCAGGACGTGACCCTCGCCCTCGGGGTGGTGCCGGTGGGCATGGCCGCCGTGGAGTTCGGGGGGAACGCGGAGAAGTCCACCGACTGGTTCGACGCGAAGCTCGCCGAGACCGAGGGCGCCCAGAAGCCCGTGCAGTGGTCCGAGGCCTCCGGCATCGACGCCGAGGCGATCGCCGCCGTGAAGCCGGACGTCATCCTCGCCGTCTACTCCGGCATCACGCAGGAGGACTACGACCGCCTCTCGAAGATCGCCCCCACCGTGGCCTACCCGAAGGACGTCCCCGCCTACGGCACCTCGTGGCAGCAGTCCACGGAGGTCATCGGCCGCGTGCTCGGCAAGGAGCAGGAGGCGGAGGAGCTCATCGCGGACCTCGAGCAGCAGATCAAGGACGCGGGCGAGAAGCACGCGGACCTCCAGGGCGCGTCCTTCGTCTACGGCACCATCGACCCCGCCGCCGCGGACCAGATCAGCATCTACACGGACGTGGACAACCGCCCGAAGTTCCTCGAGCTGCTCGGCATGGAGCAGGCGCCGGTGGTGACGGAGAACTCCCCGGAGGACCAGGCGTTCTTCTTCACGTGGTCGCCCGAGCGCGCGGACGAGCTGGAGTCGGACGTGTTCGTCTCCTGGGCCGCCGAGGACTCGGTCCGCGAGGCCATCGAGTCCGACCCCCTGCTGGGCTCGATCCCGGCCGTGAAGGCCGGCGCCCTCGTCCTGCAGACGGACGAGCAGGAGGTCCTCTCCGTCTCCGCGATCTCCCCGCTGTCCATCCCGTTCGCGCTCGAGAAGGTCGTCCCGCCGATCGCCGAGGCCGCGAAGACCGCGCAGGGCTGATCCCTCCCCATGCCGTCCACGGCCCTGGCCTCCCCGGCCCGCGTCCGCGCGGGCGTGCTGATGGGCGCCCTGCCCGCGGCGCTGCTGCTGGCGGCGCTCGTGGCCGGCGTCGCCCTCGGCGCGCGCACCGTGCCGGCGACGACGGCGCTCGACACCCTGGGCGCGGTCCTCACCGGGCACCCCGTGCCGGAGGGCATCGAGGCGGCGGCCGTGGCCTCCCGCGTGCCCCGCGTGGTGACGGGGGCGCTGGTGGGGGCGGCGCTGGCCGTGGCCGGCGCCGCCCTGCAGGGGGCCACCCGCAACCCGCTCGGCGACCCGGGGCTGCTCGGGCTCTCCGCCGGCGCGGGGCTGGCCGTGGCGGCGGGCATGGCGCTCGGCGTCGCCGGCTCCACGTTCGGGGTGCTGGCGCTGGCCGCCGTCGGGACGCTGGTCGCGGCGGCGCTCGGCTACGCGGTGGCGGCGGCCGCCACGCGGAGGGGCCGGACGACACCCGGCGCCCCCTCCCCCATGGCGCTCGTGCTGGCCGGCGCCGCGATCACCGCCGGCGCCACCGCCGGCACCACGGCGCTGCTCGTGCTCTCCCCCACGGTCCAGGACCGACTGCGCTTCTGGGCCGTGGGCACGGTGGCCCGCGCCGACCTCGGCGAGGCGCTCGCCCTGGCGCCCGTGATCGCCGTCGGGCTGCTCGCCGCCGTCGCCGTGGCCCCCGGGCTCGACGCCCTCGCCCTCGGCGACGACCTCGCGCACGGTCTGGGCGGGCGCCCGGAGCGGGTGCGCGCGGTGCTGCTGGGCGCGGTCGTGCTGCTCACGGCCGCGGCGGTGGCGCTGGCCGGGCCGGTCGGGTTCGTGGGGCTGCTCGTGCCCCACGCGCTGCGCCGTCTGCGGCCGCCGAGCACGCGAGCCCTGATGGCCGGCTGCGCCCTGTGGGGCGCCGTCCTCGTGATCCTCGCGGACCTCGCCGGGCGGCTCGTCGTGGCGCCCGGGGAGATCCACCTCGGGGTGACCACCGTCCTGCTCGGCGTGCCCGTGCTGCTGGCGCTGCTGCGCCGCCCGGGGGTGGCCGCATGAACCTCCAGCACACCGCCCCGGACGACGTCGTCGCCCGCCTGCGCCGCTCCGACCGGCGCCGCCTCGGACGGGCCTGCGCGGGCCTCGCCGTGGCCGTGCTGGTCCTCGCCCTGCTGCGCGTGGTGTGGGGCACGTACCAGGTGACCGTCCCGGACCTCGTGCGGATCCTGGGCGGGGAGACGATCCCGGGAGCGAGCTTCATCGTGCTGGAGGAGAAGCTGCCCCGCGCCGTGGCCGCAGTGCTCACCGGCGCCGCCCTGGGCGCGGCCGGCGCGCTCTACCGGCGCACGCTGCGCAACCCCCTGGCCTCGCCGGACATCCTGGGCGTCACCCAGGGCGCCGCGGCGGCGGTCGTGCTGGGGATGCTGGCGACCGCCGGGCAGACCGGCGGAGGATCGGACCTGATGCGCGCCGCCACGGCACTGATCGGCGGCCTTGTGGCGGTGGCCGCCGTGTTCGCCACGGCCCGCTCCGTGGGGGGCGAACGGTTCGTGGTGGCCGGCATCGCGGTGGCGGCGGCGGGCCAGGCCGTGGTGGCCGGGGCGATGCTCTCGCTGGCCCAGCACGACCTGCAGTCGGCCACCGTCTGGATCGCCGGCTCGCTCAACGGGGTCACGTGGGGCCGCATCGCGCTGCTCGCGGGCGTGCTCGTGGTCGCCCTGCCGCTGGCGGGGGTGCTCCACGCGCGGCTGGCCCCCGCCGACGTCGGCCCGGACCTCGCGCACGCCCTCGGCGCCCGGCCGCGTCCCACCTCGGCCGCGGCGCTGGGGCTCGGCGCGGTGCTGGCCGCCGTGGCGACCGCCGTCGTGGGGCCGCTGGCGTTCGTGGCGCTGCTGGCCACCCCGGTGGCGCGCGGGCTCACCCGTGGCCTGCCCTCCCTGCCCGCGGCGGCGCTCACGGGCGCCGCGCTCGTGCTGCTCGCGGACCTCGTGGCCGGTGAGGCCGTCCCCCTGCTCACCGGCGCCGCCCTGCCCACCGGTGTGCTCACCGGCGCCGCCGGCGCCCCGCTCATGCTCTGGCTGCTGCTGTGCCAGGGCCGGACCCCAGGAGGCGTGCGCTCCGCATGACCGCTCCCCCGCTCACCGTCCCGTCCCCCGCCGCACCGCGCGCCGGGGCCGCCGACGACGTCGCGATCCGCCTGCGCGGCCTGACGCTCGGCTACGGCCCGGCCTCGGCGCCGCCGATCGTCGCGGACCTCGACCTGGACGTGCCCGCCGGGCGCGTCACCGCGATCATCGGCGCCAACGGCTGCGGCAAGTCCACGCTGCTGCGCGGCCTGACCCGCCAGCTCGCCCCGCGCGCCGGGAGCATCGAGGTGCTCGGTCGGGACGCCGCCCGCGTGTCCGCGCGCGACTACGCCCGCACCGTGGCGCTGCTGCCCCAGCATCCCGTGGCGCCCGAGGGCATGACGGTGGCGCAGCTCGTGGCGCGCGGCCGTCACCCGCACCGCGGGCTCCTGGGCGGCCGGGCCGCCGGCGACGACGCCGCGGTCGCCGCGGCGCTCGAGCGCACCGACCTCGTCGAGCTCGCCGAGCGCGAGGCCGGCACGCTCTCCGGCGGGCAGCGGCAGCGGGCGTGGCTCGCCCTCGTGCTCGCCCAGCAGACCCCGGTGGTGCTCCTCGACGAGCCCACGAGCTACCTCGACCTCAGCCATCAGGTGGAGGTGCTCGACCTGGTGCGCACGCTCCCGGACCCGCGTGGCGAGGGCCGGGCGACCGTCGTCGCGGTGCTGCACGAGCTGAACCTGGCGGCGCGCAGTGCGGACCACATCGTGGCGATGGCCGCGGGCCGGGTGGTGGCGCAGGGCACGCCGGGCGAGGTGATCGTGCCGGAGGTGCTGGCCGAGGTGTTCGGCCTGGACGCGGACGTGGTGGCCGACCCGCTGCTGGGCCACCCCGTGGTGCTGCCGCGGGGGGACGGGGACCGCCGATGAGCGCCGACGGCATGATCGTGGCGCACACGCGCGTGGTGTCCGTGGAGCAGCCGTGCCGCGGGTTCCGGCGGATCGTGCTGGCGGGCCCGGACCTGGAGGCCGCCAGCGGGGACCTGCTGGGACTGCTGCCGCCCGGCGTCGCCGACCTGCACGCCCTGTACCGGGGCGCGCGGCCGCGCCGGGACGCCTATGTGAAGCTGCTGATCCCCCCGCCGGGCGGGACGTCGGCGGACCCGGACCTGTCCGCCGGATTCCGCGCCGGGTTCCTGGCCATCCCCGAGGAGGAGCGCGGCTGGATGCGCACGTACACGGTGCGCTCGGCCGGGCTCGTGCGGCTCGACGGGCGGCAGGTGCCCTCGCTGACCGTGGACGTGGTGCTGCACGGCGACCCGGACGACCCCGCCGACCCGCATCAGGGGCCGGGCCTGCGCTGGGCGCGCGCCGTCCAGGCGGGGGACGCGGTGAACGTGCTGGTGCCCTCGGCGGAGGCCCCGGCGTGGTCCGGCTGGCGGCAGACGGGGGCGCGCCGCGTGCTGGCCGTGGGCGACGAGACCGCCGTCCCCGCCCTGGTGTCCGTGGCGGAGGAGCTCGCGGACCCCTTCGGCGGGTTCGACGGCGAGGCGGACCTCGTGCTCGAGCTGCCCCACGACGGGCAGGCCGCAGACCTCATCGCCGAGCGCCTGGCCGTCCCCGAACCGTGGGACTGGCGGGCCGTGACGGAGCTGACGGACCGGGGCCGCGTGCGCCTGCACGTGGGCCGCCGGGCGCCGGGGGCGCCGTCGGGGTCCTGGGCGCACGCCCGCCTCGCCGCCCTGCTGGGCGTGGACCCCGACGACGCCGGCGGGCCGGTCGCGCCGCCCGCGGCCTCCGTCGAGCGCGAGTGGACCGTCGCCGCCCTCGAGGCCGACGAACGGCCCGAGGCCTACGTGTTCCTCGCCGGGGAGTCCGCGATGGTGCGCGCCCTGCGCCGACTCAGCGTGGGCCCCGGCGGCGTGCCGAAGAAGCACGTCTCCTTCATGGGCTACTGGCGGCAGGGCCAGGCGGAGAGCTGAGGAGTGGGGTGGCCGTCGCGCGCCGCTCCACCCTCGCACCGGCGTCGGGCTCTCCCTACTGTGGAAGTCCAGCACCCGATCGAACCGAAGGAGAGATCCCCATGACCCGCACCGTGATCATCGGCGGCCACGGCAAGGTGGCCCTGCTCGCCGCACCCCTGCTGGCGGAGGCCGGCCACGACGTCGTCTCGATCATCCGCAACCCCGACCACGCCGAGGACGTCCGCGCCGCCGGCGCCGAACCGCTCGTCCTGGACATCGAGAAGGCGGACCAGGAGGAGCTGCTCCACGCGCTGCGCGACGCGGACAACGTCGTGTTCTCCGCGGGCGCGGGCGGCGGGGACGCCCAGCGCACCCGGGCCGTGGACCACGACGCCGCCGTCGCCAGCATGCGCGCCGCCGAGGCCGCGGGCGTGCGGCGCTACGTGATGGTGTCCTACCTCGGCGCGTCCCTGCACCACGACGTGCCCGAGGACGACCCCTTCTACGCCTACGCGCAGGCCAAGGCCGAGGCGGACGAGGCGCTGCGGGACTCCGGGCTGGCCTGGACCATCCTCGGTCCCGGCACCCTGACCGATGAGGAGCCGTCCGGCCGCATCACCGTGGACCCGGATCTCTCCGGCTCCGACGCCTCGCAGGGTGAGGTCAGCCGCGGCAACGTCGCCCGAGCGATCGTGGCCGTGCTCAACGAACCGGGCACGGTGGGCCGGAAGATCGACTTCGTGGACGGCGACGTGCCCGTGGCCGAGGCCGTCCGCGGCGACTGACGCGCCGCCGTCGTCGTCGGCCCCGCCCACCCGCGCTTTCGAACGTGAAAGGGGGCGAATGGGGGCTTTCGAACGTGAGATAGGCCCTCTCTCACGTTCGAAAGCGCCGGGCGGCGGCCGCCAGCGCCGGGGACCGCCCTCGCTCAGGCCAGGCCGAGGCGGCGGTCCACGGTGCCGAGCACACCCATGAGCCCGGTGAAGCCGGCCAGGATCCCGGCGAGCACGACGCCCACGCTGCGTCGGCCGAGCCGCGGCACGTCGAGGAACGGGTACGGGTACCAGTCGATGCGGGGCCCGCGCGCCATGGTCGCCGCCGCCCACATCAGCGGGATGACCGAGGCCAGCCCGGCGCGCCGCGGCGTGATCTGCCCGCGGGGGTCGAACAGCGCCCACACCGCCGGGGCGAGCACGGGGTTGACGATGTGCTGCAGCGCGTCGTTGAACCGGTAGAGGAAGGTGTCCTGTTCGCGGCCGCGCAGCACCGCGTTGTAGACGATCCCCGTGACCATCACCGAGCCGAGGCCGGCGGTGCGCACGGCCCAGAACGCGTCCGACGTGGGCGCCTCACGACGCGCGGCCAGCGTCAGCGACGTGCCCGCGACCAGCGCGTTGGACAGCCACGTGAAGTACGCCGGCTGGTTGAGGGCGTGGGACCAGCCCGCGGGGAAACCGCCCTGATAGCCGACGCCCGGGATCACCATGGAGTCCTTGGACATGCCGATGGGGAACGAGGTCAGGCACCCGATCAGCGGCAGTGCCCCCGAGACGTGCCACGCCAGGCGGCTCCGACGGTCCACCGGCGGCACGGGACGCGGCTGCAGCCGGGACACGACGGCGTGCGCGATCCGCTCACGGACCCCCTGCGGGGCGGGGCGGGTGCGGCGGAGGGAGGGCAGGCTGACGCGGAGGGTGGAAAGGGGCATGGGGGGTCGTCCTCGAACGGTGGAGTCAAGGGATGAGACCGCCCATTCTCACATGAACAGCAGTGGAACGAAAGGGAGCGAGACGGAGAACATCGCCGCGCCCCCCTCCTGCCCGCCCCGCCGCCTCAGTGGGCGCCGGCCTCCTCCAGCGGCAGGATGCGCTCCGGATCCTCGACCTCCACGCGCACGCCGTCGGCCTGCAGCCGGCGCACGCCCTCGGCGATCAGCCGTCGGCCGACGTCGTCGATCCGGTCCACCCGCGTGAGGTTGAGCACCACGGTACGGATGGGCCCGTCGTTCTCGTCTTGGGCGGCCACGGCGGCGGCCTCGTACACCGCCCCGCCGCCGGTCGCGGCCGCGAGCGCCGCGCTGTCCGCCGCGGCCTCCTGCCACCGCGGGTAGACGGCGGCGTCCCAGCCGGTGCCGGGCTTCTCCGCACCGGTGCGCAGGTCCGTGAGCGCGTCCAGCACCGCCTCGGCGCCGCCGAACCGGATCACGCCCTGCAGGTGCAGGAACACGCGGTCACCCTCGCGTTCCACGAAGCGCACGGCGGTTCCGCCCAGGCTGTCGCCGTCCATGAGGTGCAGCCGGAAGTCCTCGGAGAGGCGGCGGCACGCCAGCACGCCGCGCGCCGAGTTGCCCACCTCGTCCAGGCGCGGCGAGAACACGCCGATCCCCACGCGGCCCGGCAGCGCGCCGAGCACACCGCCGGCCACCCCGGACTTGGCCGGGATCCCGACGTCGGCGAGCCACTGCCCGGCGGCGTCGTACATGCCGGAGGAGGTCATCACGGACACCACGCGCCGCGCCACGATGGACGGCAGCACGCGCTCACCCGTCATCGGATGGATGCCCCCGGTGGCCAGACACGCGCCCATCACGGCGAGGTCCTTGGCGGTGACGAGCACGGCGCACTGCGCCACGTACCCGGCCACGATCTCCTCGGCCGAGTCCTGCAGCACCCCGTAGCTGCGGAGCATGTGCCCCAGGGAGAGGTTGCGGTCCGAGACCGCCATCTCGGACTCGTACGTCTCCCGGTCCACCGCGAGCCGACGCCCGGCGAGCAGGGACATGATCTCCACGGCCCGGTCCAGCCGCTCCTTCCGGCTCGCCTCCGGCCCCACCAGCAGCTGGTGCACCGCGAGCGCGCCCGCGTTGATCATGGCGTTGTCCGGGCGGTGCGACTCCGCCTCGAGGGAGAGCTCGTTGAAGGCCTCGCCCGAGGGGTTCAGCCCCACCTGTCGGTCCACGGCGGCGAAGCCCCGGTCCACGAGCGCGGCCGCGTACGTGAACGGCTTGGACGCGGACTGGATGGTGAACTCCACGTCCGCGTCCCCCGCGGAGTGCAGCCGCCCGGTGGGGGTGGCCAGCGCGATGCCGAGGCGGTCCGGGTCCGCCTCCGCGAGCACGGGGATGTACTGGGCCGTCTCTCCCGGGTTCACGGCGCCGAGCTCGGTGATCAGGCTCGCCAGGTAGTCGGGGATCGGGTGTCTCATCTCAGGCCTCCCAGCGCAGGCAGGTCAGGGGCTCGCCCCCGGGCACGGGCACGTGGCCGGTCGCACGGAAGCCGAGCCGCTCATAGAACGGGACGGTGGCGGGCACGGACGCCTCGAGGTGCACGGGCAGACCCGACGCGCGGCGCTGGCCGTGGCGCACCAGCGCACTCGCCGCCCCGCGCCCGCGGGCGGACGGGACGGTGCCGACCTCCTCAAGGTACCAGTGCCGGCCTGCCGGGCGGGCACGCTCGCAGGCGGCCTGGATCCGCTTCAGGGCGAGGGTGTGGCGGCCGTGGACGGCGACCGCGGTGGGCAGCCCCGCCAGCAGGCCCGGCACGTCGACCCCGCGGGGGGCGGCGGGGGAGGTCCACACGGCGGCGCCGAGCAGCGTGCCATCGTCGGCGTCCACGGCGACGTCCACGGCGCCGAGCGGGGCGCCGTCGGCCCCCGCGCGCAGCCCGTGGCGCACGGCGGCGGTGAACTTGCGCTCGAGGCGGGCCTCGCGCCGGTCCTCGGGCACGAGCCCGAGCGTGTACGGGTCCGTGGCGAAGGCCTCGGCGAGGACGGCGCCCACGCGGCGGGCGGTGTCCTCGCGGGCTCCACCCGGGCGCAGGGTGAGCACGTGGACGCGGGGGCGCGGCGCAGCGGGGTCCGGGGAGGTCATGGTCGCCAGTCTAGGGACGGGGCCGGGCGCGTCATCGGACCGGCCGACGCACGTTCCACCCCGTGTGATCGGCGACACTGGTGGACATGGACTCCTCCGCACCCCTCGACCCGACCCGCGCCGCCCCGCCTGCCGCGGACGCCCCGCCCGCCGACGTCGTCGCCCGCCTGCAGGCGGAGCTGCCCGGCCGCGTGGACGTCTCCGCCGCCGCACTCGAGGCCGCCCGGGCGGACCGCTCGGGGCATCGCTCCCCCGCCGCGCCGCTGGCCGTGGTCCGCGCGCGGACGGTGGAGGACGTGCAGGCCGCGTGCCGGATCGCGCACGGGACCCGCACCCCGCTGGTCACCCGCGGAGCGGGCACGGGGTTGGCCGGCGGCGCCGTCGCGGGGGCGGGCGAGATCGTCCTGGACATGACCGCGATGGACCGGATCCTGGAGGTCTCCCCCGCGGACCGCGTGGCCGTCGTCGAGCCGGGGATCCTCAACGGGGCGCTGAACGCCGCGCTCGCCGAGCACGGGCTGTGGTGGGCCCCGGATCCCGCGTCGAAGGACATCTCCACGGTGGGCGGCAACATCGCGATGAACGCCGGCGGGCTGCTGTGCGCCAAGTACGGCGTCACGCGCGAGGCGGTGCTGGGCCTGGACGTGGTGCTCGCGGACGGCACCCTGCTGCGGCTGGGCCACCGCACCGTCAAGGGGGTGACCGGCTACGACCTGGTCGCGCTGATGATCGGCTCGGAGGGCACGCTCGGCGTGATCGTGGGCGCGACGCTGGCGCTGCGGCCGGCCGTGCGCGGCGTGCCCGTGACGCTCGGCGGGTTCTTCCCGGACGTCGTCGCGGGCGCCGCCGCGGCCGAGGCGATCACCGGGGCCGGTCACGTGCCCGCCCTGATGGAGCTGATGGACGAGGCGACGCTCGCCGCGGTGCGCGCGCACGCGGGGCCCGAGCGCGGGGCCGCCCTGCCCGAATCCGGCGCGTTCCTGCTGGTGCAGGCCGACGGCGCCGGCGCCGAGGCGGACGGGGAGGCCATGGCCGCCCTCATGCGCGCCCACGGCGGGGACGTCACCGTGACCGTGGACCCCGCCGAGGGGGAGGCCCTCATGGCCCTGCGCCGCACCGCGTTCCCCGCGCTCGAGCGCCTCGGCACCCCGCTCGTGGAGGACGTGGCCGTCCCCCGCAGCCGCATGGCCGAGATGTTCGCGCGGATCCGTGAGATCGAGGCACGCACCGGCGTCGCCATCCCCACCACGGCCCACGCCGGGGACGGCAACCTGCACCCGATCCTGCTGTTCGGCGCGGCGGCGCAGGTGGGCGGCGCGGCCGAGGACGCCGCGTCGATCCCGGCGGACGTGTGGGAGGCCGCCGGCGAGCTGTTCCGCGCGGGCCTGGAACTCGGCGGCACGCTCACCGGCGAACACGGCGTGGGCCTGCTCAAGCGCGCGTTCCTGCGAGACGAGCTCGGCGACGCCCAGCACGACCTCCAGCAGCGCATCAAGGCCGTGTTCGACCCGCACGGCATCCTCAACCCAGGAAAGGTGTTCACCCCGTGACGCAGCCGACCACCCCCGAGACCCCCGCCGACGCCGGCACGCCGACCCCGTTCGAGGTCGGGCTGCAGCTGCGCTGGTCCGACGAGGACCGCTACGGCCACGTCAACAACGCCCGACTGCTCACCCTCACCGAGGAGGCGCGCGTGCGCGCCCTGGGCGCGTGGGCCACGACGACGGCGTCCCCGGACGTCCAGCGCGTCGTGCGGTCCATGGAGGTCCAGTACGAGGCGCCCGTGGTCTACGCCGGGCCCGAGGTGACGGCGCGGGTGTGGATCCTGCGGATCGGCCGGACGTCCTTCACGCTGCGCCACGAGCTGTGGCAGGACGGGCGGCGCTGCGTGCTGTGCGACGCCGTGTTCGTGCAGGTGGACCCGGCGGCCGGGCGGCCCGTGGCCGTCTCCGACGAGGAGCGCGCCGCCTTCGAGCGCGTGCTGATCCCCGCCGAGGACTGACGGGCCGCCGTCGGGCCTGTGGACGGCCAACCGTCTCGCAGGATCCCGCCGTAGGCTCTGAGGCCATGGAGCAGGACCCTTCCCCGGACGCGCCCGCGCCCTCGGCGGACGTCGAGGCGCTGCGCGGCACCCCCGTGTCCGAGTTGACGCAGCTCACCCCCGCGGCGTCAGGGGCGCTGGAGCGGCTGCGCCGAGACGTCGAGCGCTTCGACCTCGAGTACCGCTCGGCCCTGCTCCAGGTGGAGGCGCGGCTCGAGGTGCTGCGGGACGAGTTCACGCACCTGCACGACTACAACCCCATCGAGCACATCGTCACGCGGGTGAAGTCGCCGGAGTCGATCCTGCGCAAGGCCTCCGCCCGCGGGCTGTCCCTGGACCTGGACGCGCTGCGCACCAACGTCACGGACATCGCCGGGGCGCGCGTGATCGTCAGCTTCGCCCGGGACGTGTACCGCGTGTTCCGCCAGTTCACGCAGCAGCCGGACATCCGGGTGCTCGAGGTGGAGGACTACATCTCCCGGCCCAAGCCCTCGGGCTACCGCAGCCTGCACTGCCTCGTGCAGGTGCCGATCCACCTGTCCACCGGCACGATCCCGGTGACCGTGGAGATGCAGTTCCGCACGAGCGCCATGGACTTCTGGGCCACGCTCGAGCACAAGATCAACTACAAGTTCGACGGCGGCGTGCCCCCGGACATCGCGACCGAGCTCGTGGCCGCCGCCCGCGTGGCTGCGGACCTGGACACCCGCATGGAGCGCCTGCACGACCAGGTGCAGGAGACCGACAGGGACGACGACGCCGCCGCGGCCTGGGAGGACGACGGCGGTCCCGTCTTCGAGGACGAGCCGGCGGCGGGGCCGGGCGAGGCGCGGCCGGGTGACGACGCGCCCGGCGCGTCCACCGTCTGAGCCCCTCCGTCCACACCCGGCGGGCCGCGTGCACAGGGTTCTCCACAGAGTTGTCCACAGGTGTGGATGAGTCACACGCGTGTGATCCAGCAAAGCAGAGCAGGGCGTGACCGCAGGCCAGGGAGGACATGCGGAGGGAGCGGCTGCCGGTAGCCTGAGCCGATGCCCTCCACCGCCGTGCCGCCGCGCGACTCCGGCGCCGCCTCCACCCTGCCCGCCCGCACAGGGCACCGCGGGGTGTCGATCCTGCGCACCGCCGCCCTCGTCCTCGTGGTGGCGGCGTTCGTGTGGCTGGCACTCACCGTGCGCCTGCCCGGCGTGGACGAGCTGCGCGCCCAGCTGGACGGCTTCGGCTGGTGGAGCTGGCTGGCGTTCACCGTGCTGTACGCGGCCGTGGCGCTCACCCCCATCCCCGTGACGATCATGGCGGTCACCGCCGGTGTGCTCTTCGGCGCGATCGAGGGGACGGTGCTGTCCGTCGTCGGAGCCCTGCTGGGCTCGCTCGGGGCGTACGGCATCGCGCGCGGTCGGACGCGAGGTGGCCCTGCGCTGGCTCGGCCGCCACGCCGAGACCGTGGAGCGGCGGCTCGAGGACACCGGGTTCCTCGCCCTGCTGGCCCTGCGCGTCGCCCCGGGGCTGCCGTACTGGCCCGTGAACTACGGGG
Source organism: Micrococcus sp. EWR3.9.1 (assembly GCF_052615555.1). Taxonomy (NCBI): domain Bacteria; kingdom Bacillati; phylum Actinomycetota; class Actinomycetes; order Micrococcales; family Micrococcaceae; genus Micrococcus; species Micrococcus sp. EWR3.9.1. The sequence continues at coordinate 129,389 of NZ_JBQXFD010000003.1, read as the reverse complement.
CGGGCGCGCTCGCCGTGCCGCTGGGGATCTTCGCCGGCTCCACCGCGGTCGGCGTGATCCCCGGGCAGCTCTCCCTCGTGGCGATGGGGGCGTTCGCGGTGCGCCCGGGCGTCGTGAACGGCGTGCTGCTCGGGGTGGGCTGGCTCGCCGTGGGCGGTCTGACCCTGTGGGCGGTGCGGCGCTGGCGACGGGCAGCCCGGTCCGCGGAGGAGCCGGAGAACCCGCAGAGTGGTCACGACACGCCGTCTCCCCGTAGGCGACGCGGCGTGTCGTGACCACTCTGCGCCGGACGTCAGCCGAGGGTCGTGTATCGCACGCCGAACTTGCTGCTGACCTGCAGGAACACGAGCACGTCCGTGCCGCGCGCGTAGGCGGGCATGCCGTACCAGGTGCGGGGTTCGAGCTCCGGGGCCGCCTCCGTGACGATCCGGTGCACCCCCACCGCCATGGCGCGGTCCTGCTCGGGCATCTCCTCGATCTTCACCAGCAGGTCCTGCAGGGCGTCGGCCTTCTTCCTGCCGCCGCGCTGGGCGCGCAGCTCCTGCGCGCGCTCGGCGATCGCGGCCTGCTCCGCGGCGCTGAAACCGGTGGACTCGCTCACGGTGCCTCCTGGGGTGCGGGGACGGGTCCTGCCCTGGTCTCAGCCCCGACGGCCCAGGCGACCGAGCAGGCGGGTCTGCCGGTCGGCGTCGTCGGCCACGGGGACGGGCTCGCCCAGGATGCCGGGCGTGTAGGCGGCGTCGCCGAACAGTTCCAGCGACTCCTCCACGCAGTCGATCTCCGCGTCCGTGAACCGCGCGTCCACGCCCTGCGAGCGGGCCAGGTCCCAACGGTGCACGATCACGTCGAACGCGTGGAAGCGGATCAACGCCTCGCCCACGGGCATCTCCCCGCGCGCGGTCTTCATGGGCCGCATGATGAACTCCTCGTCACCGGCGAGGGCGGACATGGCGGCGGCGTGCTTGGCCCACTGGGTGGCCAGCTGCTGGCGGGACCCGTCGAAGAGGGGCACCTCCCGGCCCTGGCGGGCGGCGAAGTCGCGCTGGCCGGCGATCACGTGGTCCAGCAGGTCCAGCGCGTCCCAGCCCTCACACGGGGTGGCGGCGTCCCAGTCCCGCACCTCCCGGACGACGGCGGTGAACGGCTCGGCGGCCGCGTTCCAGCGGGCCTCGACCTCGGTGGCGGGGATGGACATGGTGCTCTCCTCAGGGTCGCGGGGTTCTCGGGGCCGCGGCGGGCGACGACGGCGCCGGGCTCGGCTTCTTCGGGCCGCGGATGGACTCGGGGCGGGCCGGGTCCAGGACGGACCGGGGGTCGAAGAACTCCTCCAGCACGGGCCGCTCGCCCGAGACGGCCGCGGCGAGGCTGATGCCGTCCACGTTGATGCGCGAGCCGCGGTAGTAGCCGGGCTCGAGCTGGCCCCACGCCTTGGAGGTGCCGTCCACGAGGAAGAAGGAGCGGTAGCCGAGCTCGCGGAAGTAGCGGTACCGCTCGTTGTCCTCCGTGTACGTGCCGGGCCCGGTGACGTCCGCGCCGAACGGGTAGATGAGCATGTCCGTGGGGCCGAGGATCGGCTCGACCTCCTCGTGCCAGTGCCTCATGTCGAACTCGAGCTCCTCCATGGTCAGCTTCGGCACCGTCCGGTGGCCCCACGTGTGGGAGGCGAACTCCCAGCCGCTGTCCTTGAGCGCGTCGGCGACCTCGGTGGCGGCCGCGACGTCGGCGTCGAACGTGGGGCTGTCCCCGAACTCGCGGGCCGAGGTGCGGTAGCCGAACACGCCGTCGTAGCCGGTCATGGCCAGCACGCCGCGGGCGCCGTTGAGGCTGAAGTCCGGGTGCTCGGCGAGGAAGTCGTCCAGGCGCGGGACGACGTCGAACGCCCCGACGTGCGTGGTGCCCTCGGCGTCCGTGTACTCGTTGCGGACGCGGCCGTCCTCGGCCACGATCAGGCGGTCCGCGAAGCCGTCGCCGTCCATGTAGAGGTAGTACGAGCAGTCGTCCAGGGAGAGGATCAGCGGGGTCCGGCCCTCGGGGACCATGAGGGTCTTCGGGCGCACGACGTCGTCCTCCCCCACCTCGTACAGCTCGTGCGGGGAGACCAGCACGTAACCGCGCTCGTAGACCTGCCGGATGACGGCGTCGAACTCGTCCACCGTGACCATGAAGTCCAGATAGCCGCCGGCCTTGTCGTCGCCGTCGAAGGCGCGGGCCGGGTCCACCACGAGGGAGTGGAAGAACAGGTGCGGAACCCGGGCCACGTCCGACCAGGCCACCGGTTCGCCGGCGGGCGGCGGACCAGCGGGGGCGGCGGAGGTGGGCGCGGACGAGGTCGGCACGGACGACGACGCCGCGTCCTCCCCGTCCTGCCCGCAGGCGGCCAGCAGTCCCGATCCGAGCAGGGCGGAACCGGCCAGGAGCATCTGTCGGCGGGTCGGCTGCGGCACGGGCGGGGGCATCGGGCACCTTTCTCCGGGGGCACCCATCATCCCAAGGCCGCCCGGCCCGGGACCACCCCTGCCGGGCGGGCGGGCGGAGGTGGGAACCGGCCGGGCATGGGAGGCCGGCCGGCGGCGGGGCTCGATCCGCCGTAGACGGCCCAGAGTGGTCACGCGGACGACCCGAGCTCGGCGCGGACCGTGTTCGACCGCTTCGTGTTCAGCAACCACATCCGCAGCTTCAGCGTCGACTGAGCCCCGGCTGGGAGGCGCCTTCGACGCGCGCCGACGCACGCGCCCCTCGCGCCGTGCCGCGTGCCACACTGGCGAGCGTGACCCGACGTCCGGATGCACCGCCCCCGGCCGACCCGCGCACGCGTGCGGCCCTGCGCGCCGTGCTCACGGTCCTGGCCGTGATGGCGGTGCTGTTCGCCGCCGTCGTGCTGACGCTGGCCTACGGACCCGCCCGCTGAACCCGCCCTTCCCCGATCCAGGAGCAGCCATGTCCCCCGCGGACCCCACCGCCGACGTCGCGGCCCGACCGACCGGCCCCGCCGCGGTGGCCGAAGCCTTCGCGGCCGCCTGGAACGCCGCCGACGCCGACGCGCTCGCCGAGCTGTTCGCCGAGGACGCGGACTTCGTGAACGTGGTGGGCGTGTGGTGGAGGCGGCGTCGGCAGATCCGGGTGAACCACGCGCTCGGCTTCCGCTGGATGTTCCCGCACTCGCGGCTCGAGCTCGGGCGCGTGCGGGTGCGGGAGCTCGGGGACGTGGCAGTGGTGCACGCGCCGTGGACCATGACGGGGCAGACCGCGCCCGACGGCGACGAGGCCGGCGAGCGCACCGGCGTCCTGCTGCTCGTGGTGCACCGCACCGAGGCGGGGACGTGGGAGGCGGTGGCCGGGCAGAACACGGACTCCGTGCCCGAGGCGCAGACGCACCTGGCCGACGACGACGGGCTCGCCGCGGTGCACTACCACCCGTCGGCGTGGATCGATCCCGACGAGGACCCGGACGGCCCGGAGGCCTGCTGAGCGGCGACCGGCTCACGCCACCGTCAGCAGCCGCACCCAGTCGTCCTCGACCCGCTCCCCGCCGACCACGAACTGCCGCGCCCCGACCGTCTCGAAGCCGAGGCGCTCGTAGAACCGGTTGGCCCGTGCGTTCTGCGCGTTCGTGCCGAGCCACACGTGCCGGAACCCCAGCCGCCGCAGCCGCTCGACGCCGTCGTGCACGAGGGCCTCGGCCAGCCCGGTGCCGCGCCCCTCGGCGAGCACGTACAGCTTCGAGAGGTGGCCGGCCGGCACGTCGCCGAGCCGCTCCGTGACGGGTGCCTCGGGGGCCGCGGCGGTCTCGTACATGGCGTAGCCGAGCAGGGTCTCCGGGGCGTCGGCCGCGGCGCCCACGAGCACGATCCGCTCCGGGTCCGCGATCCACGCGGCCACGGCGGCCTCACTCAGGTGCAACGCGATGTGCGCCTCCACCGCGGCACGCGGCAGCGAGGCCGGGGAGGCGTCCGGGAAGGTGGCCGCGGCGATCGCGGCGATCGCGGGCGCGTCCTCGGGGCGGGCCGGACGGACGACGGCGGCGCGGGGTGCGGAAGTCATCCCCGCTCAGGCCTGCAGCGCGGGGTGCAGGTCCTTCATGCGGAACCGACGCCGGCGCCGCACCACGAGCACGTCCAGGGCGAGCGCCGCCGCCCCGATGCCCATCAGCACGACCACCGGCACCCAGAAGCGCTGGTCCGGACCGCCGGAGATCGCGTTGCGGAACGCCTCGATGGAGTAGCTCATCGGCATGAACGGGTGCAGCGCCTGGAAGAAGCCGGGCAGCACCTCGGCCGGGTAGGTGCCGCCGGTGGAGGCCAGCTGCAGGACCAGCAGGACCAGCAGCAGCGCCGAACCGGGGGTGCCGAGCGCCGTCTGCATCAGGTGCGCGATGAGGGAGAACACCACGGCCACGAGCACCGTCAGGGCCACGGCCCGCACCGGGTGCACGGGGGCCAGGCCCAGCGGCAGCGTCGCGGCGAGCATGAGCAGGCCGCCGCCCACGGCCACGATGCCCACGGGCAGCCACGCGGCCAGCGCGATCGCCACCGGGTTGCGGCGCCCGGCCAGCAGCCGCCCGCTGATGGGCCGCATGATGTTGAACGCGGCGATGCCGAACACCCACAGCGCGATGGAGAAGAACATCGGCGCCATGCCGCGGCCGTAGACCTCCGCGGAGTTGTCCACCTGCATCACGGCCTCCACGGGCCGGGACATCACCAGGGCGGCCTCGTCCCGCTGGTCCTCGGTCAGGGCGGGGACGCGGTCGACGCCGTCGGAGAGCCCGGAGGCGAGCTCGTGGGCGCCGTCGTCGAGGGTGCCGAGGCCGGCGCGCAGCTCCCCGGCGCCGTCCTGGAGCTGGGCCAGGCCGCCGTCGAGCTCGGTCGCGCCGGACTCCAGCTGCCCCGCACCGTCCTGCAGGGTCAGCGCCCCGTCGTGGAGCGCGGCGTTGCCCTCGGCGAGGGTGGTCGCCCCGTCCGTCAGCTCGCCGAGGCCGGACTGCAGCTCCCCGGCGCCGTCCTGGAGCTGGGCCAGGCCGCCGTCGAGCTCGGTCGCGCCGGAGCCCAGCTGCTCGAGGCCGTCCGCGAACTTCCCGGCGCCGTCGGCGAGGGAGTCGGCCCCGTCCTTCGCCTCACCGATCCCGCCCTGCAGCTTCTCCGCGCCCGCGGCCACGGCGTGGGCGCCGTCGTTGAGGTCCGTCAGATCCGCCTTGGCGGAGGCGGCGACGTCGTCCTCGACGAAGCCCTGGACGCGCTCGTTGGCGGCCGCGGAGGTCGCGGCGGCCTCCTCGGCGCGGCCGGCGACGGCGGTCACCCGCTCGTCCGCGCCGGTGAGCGCCTCCTGGAGCGCGGCGTACTGCTCGGACTCGGCGAGCGTCGGGTCCTCTTCGGCGAGCTCGGCCAGGGCGGCCTGCGCGTCGGCGATGCGGGCGCCCGCGCCGTCCTCGGCCGTGCCGGCCACCTCGGCGACCCGCTGGACGTCCTCGTCCACCGCGGCGACGTCGGCGGCCACCGCGTCCTGCCGCTCGATCACCTGGTCCAGGCCGGGGATCACCGTGTCGTAGAGCTGCTGGGTGCCGTCGGCCACCTGCGTGGCGCCGTCGGTGAGCTCGGCCGATCCGGTCTGCAGTTGGGCCAGCCCGTCGGAGAGGTCCGTGGCGCCCTGACGCAGGGCGGGGGCGTTCTCGGCGAGCTGCCCGGCTCCGTCGGCGAGGGCCTGGGATCCCTCGCGCGCCTGGTCGAGCCCGTCGGCCAGGCGGCCGGCCCCGTCCTGCGCGGATGCGGCGCCCTCGGCGAGTCGCTGGGCGCCGTCGTCGGCCTGGGCGGCGCCGTCCGCGAGGTCACCCGCACCCGTGGCGAGCTGGCCCGCGCCCTCGGCCAGCTTGCCCGAGCCGTCGTGGGCCTGGACGATCCCGTCCTCCAGCTGGCTCGCGCCGTCCTCCGCGGAGGCCGTGCCGTCGGCCAGCTGCGCGGCGCCGTCGGCGGCGTCCACCATGCCCGACCGCAGCTCGCCGAGGCTGGAGAAGACGGCCTCGAAGTACGCCTCGATCGCGGACCGGTTCACGGCGGCCTCGACCTTGGCCTGGCTCGCGTTCGTGACGGAGCCGATCACGAAGCCGTTGGCGTCGTCTCGGCGCAGGGTGATCTGCGCCTGCCGCGGTGTCCCGCCGCCCTCGGGGCTGACGAGGTCACGGCTGAGCTCGGCGGGATCTCCAGGACGAGGTAGTACCGGCCCTCCCGCAGCCCCTCCTCGGCCTCCTCGCGCGTGGTCTCGCGCCAGTCGAAGGCGCGGTCGTCCTTGAGGCGTTCGGTCATGTCCGCGCCGGTGCGCAGCGTGGTGTCGCCGCGCTGGACGGGCTCGTCCTCGTTGACGATCGCCACCGGCAGCCGGTCCATGGCCCCGTAGGGGTCCCAGTTCGCGGACAGGTAGAGGGCGCCGTAGATGGCGGGGACGAGGAAGATGAACAGCAGGGCGAGCAGGGGCAGGCCACGGCGGAAGCGTCGCAGCTCGTAGCGGAACAGCATCAGTTCTCCCGGACGGGGGGCAGGGTGAGGACGACGGCGTCGCGCGGCACGGGCGCGGAGGCCACGGCGCTCACCGCGAACGGGTGGCCGTGGTCCTTGAGGACGTCCAGGGCCGCGTGGAGCGCGACCAGCTCATCGATGGTCAGGGTGGCGTCCACGTCGTCGAAGGTGACGAGGCGGGCCGGGCGCAGGCAGGCGACGACGGCGGCCAGCAGCGCGCGATCGGGCGCGGACAGCTCCCGGACGACGGCCTCCGGCGCCACGGTCAGCCTCACCGCGTCCGCGAGGAGGGCGAAGCGCGCGCGGCCGGCGCGGCGGCGCACGCCGTCGGCGAGGCAGCGCTCGTCCACGACCTCGGCCGCGGTCAGCGCCGGCTCGAGCTCCACCAGGTCGGTGGTGTGGGCGACGGCGGTGCAAGCGCGCAGGGCGTACGGGTGGCGCGCGGCGTCGATCGGGGGCCGGTACGCGCGGGCGGCGGGCCGCTCCGGGCCGTCCAGGGCGACGTCCACGGGGCCGCCGGTGAGCACGAGCTCGCCGCGCACGCCCTGCAGGCGCCCCGTGAGGGCGAGCAGCAGGGCCGAGCGGCCCGAGCCCTGGGTTCCGAGCACGGCCAGGTGGGTCTGCGGGGGCAGCACGAGGTCGAGGGGGCCGAACACCGGCCCACGACCGCCGCGCAGGGTCAGACCGCGCGCCACGAGGGTGGCGGGCGGGAGGTCGTCGAGGTGCGCCGGGACGGGGGCGGGCCCGGGGCCATGGTGATCGGCGCCGGTGGGAGTGGAAGACATAGGCCCTCTTTGCCGAGTCGAGGCGGATTCAATACCATCGGTATTCAATACCATCGGCATCGAGAGGGCAACATGGCGACCCGACCCCGCCGCGAGGATGTCCGCGCGGCCATCCTCGACCACGCGGCGCGGGTGTTCGGACGGGAGGGCTACGCGCGCGCCTCCCTCGCCCGCATCGCGGCGGAGGCCGGCTACACCAAGGGCGCCGTCTATTCCGGTTTCGCGGGGAAGCCGGACCTCTTCGCCGCCGCCTGCACCGTCCAGTTCGAGCGGGCGACCACCCGAGCCATGGACGGCGTCGCCGACGCCCTGGACGACCCCGACCTGCCGCGCGAGGACCTGGTGGCCCGCGTGGCGGAGGCCCTGGCCGACGTCGTGCTCGAGACCACGGGCTCCTGGCCCCTGCTCCTCCACGAGTTCCAGGCCGTGGGCCTGCGCGAGCCCGCCGTGGGGAGAGCCTACCGGACGCTCACCGTCCGGCGGCGGGACTTCCTGGCCGGCCTGCTGCGTGAGCACCGCGTGCTGGCCGACGTCCCGGACGAGCAGGTCACGCACACCGCGGCCATGCTCCTGATGCTCGTGCACACGCTGTCGGTCGAGCGGCACCTGGCCCCGGAGGACCTGACGGTGGACGACGTGCGGGACACGCTGGCCGCGGCCGTGCGCTCCCTCCTGCCCTGACGCCTGCGCGCCGGCCCCGCCTCAGCCCAGGGTGCCGGCCACACCGCGCACCAGCGCCACCGTGCCCCCGAGGCCGGCGAGGCAGATCGCGAGGACGCGCGCCTTCGCGGGGTCCACCCGGCGGGCCACCACCGAACCGAGCAGGACACCCAGCGGACCGCCCGCCACCACGGCGACCCACACCGGCCACGGCACGTGCAGCCCCGCGGGCACGGCCGCGCCGAACAGCGACTTGGTGACCAGCGAGGTGAGATTGGCCAGCAGGAACACGGGCTGGAGGGTGGCCGCCCACGAGCGCTGGTCCCACCGGCTCGCCACCGCGTAGACCGCGAGCGCCGGCCCGGCGATGCCCGCGGTGGTGTTCATGAACCCGGCCACGGCGCCGGAGGCGAACACGGCCCCGTTCCCCTGGGCAGTGAAGCGCTGCTGCAGGCCCAGGACGGCGGCCACGGCCACCAGCACGGAGGACCCCAGGAGGATCTCGAGGGCGTGGGCGTCCAGGACCCGCACGGCCCACGCCCCCGCGAACGAGCCGGCCACGAGCAGGGGTGCGAGGCGGACGAAGCGCGGCCAGTCCACGTGCCTGTGGAGCACCGCGAACAGCAGCACCGCGGACACCGAGGCGGCCACGTTGGACAGCGTCACCCCCGCCACCGGGCCCAGGAGCAGGGACAGCGTGGGTGCGGCGATCATGCCGACGCCCATGCCGCTCACCCGCTGGAGCGTGCCGCCCACGGTGATCGCGGCCAGCGCGACGACGGCCGGCAGCCACACCAGGGAGGGGTCCATGCGGGCAGTATGCCGGAGCCGGGGTGTCCGTCGGCCCTGGCTTCCGCCCGTGACGGGTGCGCATGCTGGCCGCATGGCCCAGCACAGCTCCACCCCGTTCCCGCTCGTGATCGTGGGCAGCGGCCCCGCCGGCGTCAGCGCCGCCCGCGCCTACGTCGACGCCGGGGGACCCGGCCCCGTCCTCATGCTCACCTCGGACGTGGACCACCCCTACGAGCGCCCGCCGCTGTCCAAGGAGGTGCTGCGCGGCATGGCGGCCCCCGAGGGCACGCCGATCGCCGGGGAGGAGCTGCCGGACGGCGTCGAGCTGCGCCGCGGCACCACCGTCACCGGCGCGGACCTCGCCGCGCGGACGCTGCGGGTCGGCGAGGAGCCGGTCCGCTTCGAGCGCCTGATCCTCGCCCTCGGCGCGCACCCGAAGCCCCTGCCCGTCGCGGACGACGACGCCGAGGTGCACCTGCTGCGCTCTCTCGACCACGCCCGCCGCCTGGTGGCCTCCGCCGGGCACGCGCGCTCCGCCGTCGTGATCGGCTCGGGGTTCATCGGCTGCGAGGCGGCCGCCTCCCTGGCCCTGCGCGGGGTGGCCACCACGCTGGTCACCCCGGACGAGGTGCCGCAGCAGAAGCGGCTCGGCCGCGAGGCGGGCGATCGGATCGCGCAGTGGCTGATCGGCGCCGGCGTCGAGCTGCGCACCGGCGTGCGGGTGGGGCAGGTGCGCGCCCCGCGCACCGTCCACCTCGACGACGGCGCCACGCTCGCCCCGGACCTGATCCTCGCCGCGGTGGGGGTCGAGCCGGGGGGCGGGTGGCTCGAGGACTCCGAGCTGACCGTGCACGAGGGGCGGATCGTGGCGGACGAGCACCTGGCGGCGGCGCCGGGCGTGTGGGTGGCCGGGGACGTGGCCCGCGCCCACCACGCCGTGGCCGGCCGGCCGATCCCCGTGGAGCACTGGGGCGACGCCCTCGGCATGGGCGAGGTCGCCGGGCACAACGCGGCCCGCACCGAGGTCGGCGTGCCGGGCGGCGCCGGCCAGGCCTCCGTGCTGGCCCACGCGGCGACGGCGGACCCGGAGTCCCTGCGGCGGTGGGAGGCCGTGCCCGGGTTCTGGAGCACCATCGGCGAGCACACGCTCAAGCACGCCGCGTGGGGCGACGGCCACGAGCAGGCCCGCATGGTGGAGCGCACCGGCGGGTTCACTCTCTGGTACACGGACGCGCAGGACCGCGTGGTGGGCGTGCTGACCTACAACGCGGACGAGGACTACGAGCGCGGGCGGGAGCTGGTGGCGGGCCGGGATGCCGTGGGCGAAGGCCGGGGCCGTCCCGACCCTGCATGACAGACTGAGGGGATGACCACCCCGACCCCCGGCGCCGGCTCCCCGGGCAGCGGTGTGGCCGGGGGCGTGCTGGCCGCAGTGGGGGCGCTGGCCCTGATCGCGACCGTCCTGGCGCTGGTCCTCGCGTTCGGTCCGGCCGGCCGGGACGACGCCGGCGCGGGCGCCGAGCGGCGGCGCTGGAACGGCGGCTTCACCCCCGCCCCGCCCACGGTGAACACGCAGGGGTACGCCGAGCCCGTGCAGGGCCGCGTGACCTCCCGCTTCGGGCCCCGCCCCAACCCGTTCGGCGAGGGCGTGGTGCCCTCGGGGGTGTCCGAGGAGGCCCTGACCCGCCACGACGGCGTGGACCTCGGCGGGGTGCCGGAGGGCACGCCCTTCCACTCGGTGTCCGACGGCCGAGTCCTATTCGTGGAGGCCGGCGGGGACGCGGGCGGCAACCTGCTCGCCGTGGACGCCGGGGACGGCCACGTGTGGCGCTACCTGCACGCCGCCCCGGACTCCACCGTGGTGGACGCGGGCCAGCGCGTCTCCGCCGGGGACCACCTGGCCGGCGTCGGGCAGACCGGCGCCGCCACCGGCGTGCACCTGCACCTGGAGCTGCGCGTGGACGGCGAGCCGGTGGACCCGGAGGCCTACCTGGCCGAGCGGGGCGTGGAGCTCGGCGGCTCCTACCCGGAGCGGCGCCGCGGCCTCAGCCGGTGACCGGGCCGCCGCCGTCGTCCACGGACCCGGCCCAGCGGACCTCCCCGTCCACGACCTCGTCCGTCGGCGCCAGGCCGATCGCCTGGGCGACCCGCTGGGAGGCCGTGTGCTCGGGGTGGACATCCGCCACGAGGCGCCGCACCCCCCGGTCCCGCAGCTCGCCCTTGAGGAGGCCGGCGGCCTCCTTCGCCAGCCCGCGGCCCTGCCACGGCGTGCCGATCAGCCAGGCGATCTGCGTGGGTCCCCCGTCCACGGGGATGGTGGCCTGGACGTAGCCGACCGGCCGGCCCTCCGGCTCCAGCACCACGATCCAGTTGGCCCAGTCCTCCGCGCCGTCCTCGGAGCGACCGCGCGCGAGGATCGCGTACCGCTGCCGCAGCTCCTCCTCGCCCGGCGGCGTCCCGCCGGTGTACGTGTACAGGTCCGGGTCGGCGAGGACCGCGGCCATGGCCTCGGCGTCATCCACCCGCAACGGGCGCAGGGAGAGGGAATGCGGCATGGGCACAGTCGACCAGCCCGGCCCCGCGCAGACAAGAGGCGGGGCGCATCCGCCCGCCGCTAGCCTGGGCGCATGCCGCCCGCCCCCACCGCCCGTCTGCGCTTCCGCGAGATGGCCGACGCCGACCTCGACCACCTGGCCGGCCTCCTCGCCGATCCCGTGGTGATGCGCTTCTACCCCGCCCCGCGCACGCGCGCGGAGGCGGCGGCGTGGATCGCGGGCAACCGGCGCCGGTACGCGCAGGACGGGCACGGGCTGTGGATCATCGAGACCCACGACGACGGCGGGCCCGGCTTCGTGGGCGACTGCGGCCTGACGTGGCAGGAGGTCAACGGGGAGCCTCGCCTGGAGGTCGGCTACCACGTGCGGGCCGACCTGTGGGGGCGCGGCTACGCCACCGAAGCGGCCGCCGCCTGCCGGGACCACGCCCGGGACGTGCTGGGGCACCACGAGCTCGTGGCGATCATCCACCCGGAGAACACGGCCTCGCGCCGGGTGGCCGAGCGGATCGGGATGACCGTGGTGGGCGAGGACCGCACCGGCGCGCCCGAGGCCCGCGCGGCTCTGGGGCTCGAGGCGCGCACCGTGCTGGGGATGAGGCTCCGGCCGGGCGCGTGAGGCGCGGCCCGGCCGGACGTCTCAGCCCCGGTCGCTCACTTGGCGTGGCGGGCGAGCAGCTCGCGGGCGGCGTCCAGGCCGCCGGCCTCGACGTCGTAGGAGCCGGTGGACGCGTGGTGGGCCTCGACCGCGTCCGTGATCCGGTAGTGGTCCGGGTTGCCGGGCGGGTCGGAGGTCTCCAGCACGTGGATCAGGTAGGTCTCGCCGGCGGCCAGGGCCTGGCGGTCGTCGCGCTCGTGATGGGTCATGACGTCCTCTCGGGTCGGCGCCCGGCGGGTCTGTCCCACCGGGGCGTGCGCACCAGGGTGGCGCATCGACGGCGGCGGGGCACAGTCCTGCCCGCCCGCGGGCCGGATCCGGTCAGTAGGCGGGTCAGAGTCCGCTCAGGCCCCGACGTAGGAGCTGACGACGCTCCGCAGTGCCTCGGCGGATTCGTAGATGTCCTCCAAGTTCTCGAGGTCGGCCCGCGTCCTGTTCTTGTCCGCATCGAACAGCACCAGATATTTCACCTTCCCGTCGAAGTGAAGGCGCGCGATCGGCTTCCGATTGTTGTCGTCCAGGATGACGCTGCAGTACGAGGCTGCGTCGCGCATGTAGACGCGGTTCATCGGCACGATTCCGGCGAGAATCGCCTTGATGATGCGGAAACCCTCGATCTCCTCTTCGGTCGTCACCACGCCCGGCTTGAGCTGGCCCTCCTGACCGTTCTCCTCGTCGGACAGGACCGTCTGATCGCCGGTGGCCACGGGCTCAGCGGGAGCCGCCAGTACCGGAGCGACCTGGTCGCCCAGGGCAGTCTTCAGCCGCGCGTTGACGCGATCGTTGATGTACTGGCGCGCAGCCTCCTCGGTGAGCCGGGTGAAGGTCTCCACCGCCTTGGCGTTCATGTACCCGGAGTACACGCGCTTGGCGAGGACCTTCACCAACTCATCGCTCGGCGCAGCCATCTCGGCAGAAATCTCGCGCTTGATGGCCGATACGTACTTCAGCTCCTCGGCTGCGGCGATGACCGAGTCGAGATCGAAGGATCCCTTCGCCAGCTGCTCGAGCTTCGGCACGGTGACCGGGTCGATGTCCAGAAGATCGAGGACGAGGAACGGACGCTCGTCGAGGATGTTGGCCTTGTCGAGGTCCGTGTAGAAGTTCCACACCCGCCCGTTGGTGAGCACGCCGATCCGCGCTTCACTGGTGTGGAAGTAGCGCACCAGCTGGCTCGCGTGCGCCAGGGACAGCTCCGAGCCGACCTTCTTGGCCTCCACGAGGATGTTGACCTTCCCCTCCCGCATGATGGCGTAGTCGATCTTCTCCCCCTTCTTCAGGCCCAGATCTGCGACGAACTCCGGGACGACCTCCTGGGGATCGAACACGTCGTAGCCCAACACCTGCGAGATGAATGGCATGACGAGCGCGTTCTTCGTCGCCTCTTCCGTGTCCAGGGAGCTTGCGTAGTCGCGGGCTCGCCGAGCCACTTGCGCAAGCTTGTCCTCGAATTCAGTCATGCCGTTTCACCCATCCGTGAGTAGGAGCCGGACAGCCGGGAATCCGGCAGCCTCGCACGTCAGCGCCCGAAGGCCCGCCGCAGCTGTGTCGAAATATAACCCAGCTCACAAACACGCTACGGGGACCCTCGCAGGCGCTCCGTGGCCGGACCGCGGGATCGCCCGGAACGCGAGGCGGCCACGACGCGTCGCCTCTCACAGGAAGGAGACGGGGCGTCGTGGCCGCGTTCCGCGGGGGGCCGCCCTGTCAGGCGACGCCCGGCCGGCTCAGCGGTTGCCGGGGTGCTGCGGGTCGGCCGGGATGCCGCGGCTCAGGGGCTCCACGGGCGGGCCGCTCGTCTCCGGGGTCACGGGCGAGCCGGTGCGGGAGCCGCCGACCTCCGGGGTGTCCGGCACCTGATCGCCGGAGGGCTGGGCGCCGGAGCGCAGCGCCTCGAGCCGCGTCTCGAGGACCTGCACCACGGGCAGGCGGTCGCCGCGGGCGCGCTCGTAGGCGAGCAGCTGCTCCACCTGCGACTCGTCGAGGCCGGTGATCCGGGTCGGCAGCGTGCCGTTGGGGATGTGGTCGTAGTCCGGCAGGGGGAGCTCGTCGCGGTTCGGGGCGTTCGTCATGGCACTGTCCCTCTTCTCTCGTCGGGGTCCCTCGTCGGGATGCGTGGTCCACCCACGCTAGTGAAGGCCCCCGTCAGACGGCACCCCCTGCCGCCCCGCTCACCCGACCCCGTCCCGCCGCGCCCGCAGCACGATCTCCAGGTCGAACCGCGCGTCGGGGTCCTCGAGGGCCTCCCCGAACAGCTCGCGCAGCCGGCCCACCCGGTACCCCACGGTCTGGGGGTGCACGCCGAGCTCCGCGGCGATCGGCGCCCGCTGGCCCCAGTGCGTGAGCCAGGCGAGCAGGGTCTCCTCCAGCACCGCCCGCTTCGCCTCGCTCACCTCGTCCAGGGGCGCCAGCACGCGTTCGGCCAGCTGCGTCACGACGCGCGGCTCGGCCCCCAGCACCACGCGCGCCAGGTGGTCCGCGGCGAGGATCGGGGACGGGGCGCCGTCGTCGTCCTCCCCCTGCGCGGGCTCCGCCGTCCGGCCCGCCGCCTCCTGGACGGCCAGCGTGCGGGCCACCCGGTAGGAGTGGGGCACGAGCGGCCAGTCCACGGCCGGCCCGACGACGGCGGCCGTCCCCGCCAGCAGGCGCAGCATGCGCTCGCGGCGGCCCTGGGAGGGCGTCGCGTCGATCACGGCGACCACCTCCGAGTCCCGCTCCACCACGAGCCCGGCCCGGCCCAGCCTCTCCCGGACGGCGACGCCGGCGTCCGCGGGCAGCACCACCACCGCCAGCCGGCGCGGCAGCCGCCAGTCCGCGAGCGCGGCCAGCCGTTGCACCTCCTTCTCCTCGGTCCCGCCCCGGACCAGGGCGGTGGCGAGGGCGGCGCGGTGCAGCTCGAGCACGCCCGCCTGGGCGGACTGCGCCTCCGCGTACGCCTGGGCGCTGACCGAGGAGAGCTCGTCGATGTAGGCCCAGATGGACTCGCCGAGGTCGATCACCACGGACATGCCCATGCCGAGGTGGGCGCATTCGGCGGACAGGTCCCGGAACACGATCCGTGCGGAGGCCCGGTAAGCGCCGAGCAGGGCGTCCATCGTGCGGCCCTCCCGGAACTCCCCCGCGCCCAGGTAGGCCATGAGCGCCCGCGTCTCGGGGCTGAGCGCGGGACGGGCGGTGCCTGGCAGGCTCATCAGCTGCTCGAGCGCCGCGGTCACCCCGCGCGTCAGGTTCTCGCCGTAGCGGCCGTCCCGGGCGCTCACGTACGCCGGGATCTGCTCCGGCACCGTCTCGATGATGCGCTGCATGATGGCCGGGATCGCGGGGGCCAGCCGGCCGGGGAGGTCCGAAGGCAGGGACAGCCACGGCGGGTGCCAGTCGGTGCCGCGCGTCGGGGCGGGGGTTGAGGCCATGATCTTGTCTCCTCACGATGAATCCTGCGGGTCGATCGTACGTCCGACATGAAGAATCATGGCGCGCTGCGCCATAGCGTGGGGGCATGCCCGGCCCCTTCCTGCTCACCCGCCTGGTCACGACGCTCCTGCACCCGCTCACACCGCAGGACGTCCTCGGCCTGTTCGACCCCGTGCACTCCTCCCGCCAGCTGCGCGGGGTGGTCACCTCCGTCGCCCGCGCGACGCCCGGCGCCGTCACCATCGCGTTCCGTCCCGGACCGGGTTGGCGGGCCCACGACGCCGGCCAGTGGGCACGCATCGGCGTCGACGTGGACGGGGTGCGGCAGTGGCGCTCCTACTCGCTCTCCGCCCCCGCGGGCGCGGACCCGGAGATCACGGTGTCCGACATCGGCCTCGTCTCCGGCACGCTCGTGCGCCACACGAAGCCCGGCGACGTCCTCTTCCTCGACATCCCCGAGGGCGACTTCACCCTGCCGGACGAGCCGCGCCCGCTGCTCATGCTCACCGCCGGCTCAGGCCTGACCCCGGTGATGTCCATGATCCGCACGCTCGTGCCGACGCGCCGGGATGCCGACGTGGTGCTCATCCACTCCTCCCGCACCCCCGAGGACGCCCTGTTCCGCGAGGAGCTGGCCGAGCTGGCCGACCAGTTCCCGGGCCTGCGCGTGGTGCACCACCACACCGCGGAGGCCGGACGCCTCGACCTCTCCTCCCCCGCACAGCTCGAGGGCCTCTGCCCGGACTGGCGCGAGCGCGCCGCATACGCGTGCGGGCCGGCCGGGTTCCTCGACGACGCCGAGGCCCTGTGGCGGCGCGAGGCGGCCACGGACCTCACCATCGAGCGGTTCCAGGCCGACTTCGCCCCGGGCGTGGCGGGGGCCGGCGGCCGCGTGGTGTTCGAGCACGCCGACCTCGAGGTGGACGCCCCCGGCGACGTGCCGCTGCTCGTGGTGGCCGAGGACGCCGGCATCGCCGCGCCCTCCGGCTGCCGCATGGGCATCTGCCACGCATGCCTCACGCCGCTGCGCTCGGGCCAGGTCACGGACCTGCGGACCGGGCAGGTGCACGGCGAGCCCGGCGAACTGATCCAGACCTGCGTGAGCGCCGCCGTCGGCCCGCTGAGCCTCGACCTCTGAACCTGACACCCGGCCGCGACCCGGGCCTCCCGACCATCCCCCGCCTCCCGCCCCCAGGAGCACCGCATGACCCAGACACCCACCACCCCCAGCCGCACCGGCGCCACCGCCCCGGACGATCTGGCCCTGGCCATCCCCGGCACCACCGTGCGCGGCCGCGCCGCCCGGGTCCTGCCGCAGGACCGCCCCGACACCACGAGCTGGGCTCCGCACACCCCCGAGTCCCGTGCCGCCACGTCCCGCCCCACCACCGCGACCGCGACGCCGGGACTGCCGGGCGTCGTCGGGAGCCCGGCGGTGCGCCCGCCCGGCGCCGCCCACCTGACGGACGCGCAGGTGGCCGAGCTGGGCCGCGAGCTGGACGCGATCCGCGACGACGTGCTCGCCCGCCGCGGCGCCTCCGATGCGGCCTACATCCGCCGCGTCATCCGCTGGCAGCGCCGGCTCGAGCTCGGCGGCCGCGCCCTCCTGCTCAACGCACGCCACCCCGCCGCGTTCGTGGCGGGAACAGCCATGCTCACGGTCGCGAAGATCGTGGAGAACATGGAGATCGGGCACAACGTGCTCCACGGCCAGTGGGACTGGATGCGCGACCCGGACATCCACTCCACCACGTGGGAGTGGGACTTCGTGACGCCGTCGCGGGCCTGGCAGAACACCCACAACGACCTGCACCACCGCTGGACCAACGTGGTGGGCAAGGACCGCGACGTGGGCTACAACGTCCTGCGCATGGACGAGTCCGAGCCGTGGCGGCCCCGCCACCTGCTCAACCCCGTGATCAATGCGGGGCTGGCGCCGATCTTCGAGTGGGGCATCGCGCTCTACGACCTCGAGCTGGACCGGGTGCGCACCGGCGAGAAGTCCCGCGAGGAGCTGATGACGGATCTGCGCTCCGTGGGCGTCAAGGCCGCACGGCAGTTCGCGAAGGACTACGTGGCCACGCCGGCGGTCGCCGAGGTGCTGACGGGCTCGGGCAAGGCTGCGCTCGTGGGCACGCTGCTGGCCAACGGCCTGCGCAACATCTGGGCGCACGCGGTCATCTTCTGCGGGCACTTCCCGGAGGGTGCGGAGACGTTCTCCGAGGAGATGGTGGACGGCGAGACCCGCGGCGACTGGTACGTGCGGCAGATGATCGGCTCCGCGAACATCTCCGGCTCGAAGCTGATGCACTTCATGACCGGCAACCTCTCCCACCAGGTGGAGCACCACCTGTTCCCGGACCTGCCGTCCAGCCGGTACGCCGAGGTGGCGCCCAAGGTCCGCGAGATCTGCGCCCGCTACGGCCTGCCGTACACGACCGGCCCGCTGCTGCGGCAGGTGGGCTCCGCGTGGAAGAAGGTGTTCCGGCTGGCGCTGCCGTGAAGCGGCGCGCGACGTGGCAGACCACGCCGGCACCGCCCCGCGCCCGGGCCAGATCTTCTGCGGATCTGACCCCTCTGGCCGCCGATTCGGCCGTCAGAAGGGCCAGAACCGCAACGGATTCCCCTCGGCCGGGTGAGCGGCCGGCTCAGCCCTGACGCTCGGCGAGGTCCGCGAGCCGGTCGATCGACGCGCGGAGCTGCTCTTCTCCGGTCCGCAGCGCCTTCTGGATGCGCTTCGGGTCGGTCAGGGCGGTCCAGTCGTAGGTGTGGGTGACGCGGCAGCCGCCCTCGTCGTCGCCGTCGACCTCCCACCGCCAGAGCTGACCGAACGGCTCCCCGCCGACCTCGGAGGGCTTCCAGGCGATACGGCGGCCCTCCTCGAACTCGACCACGTGGTTCGCGCGGTCCACGCCCTTCTGCAGGGTCATGACGAACACGTCCCCGACGGCGGTCACCCGCTGCCCGGGGGCGGCCTCGGCCAGGTTGTCGTTGCCGTCCCACTCGGGCTGGCGGGCCGGGTCCGCGATCAGCTCGAAGACGACGCCGGCCGGCGCGTCGACGTGACGGGTCGCGGACACGACGCGGTCCTCGGGGGCGGGCAGGGCGGTCTCGTCGATGTGCTCCATGGGGAGAGCGTAGACCCCGGTGCGCGCCCACCGAGAGCGCCGGCGGGGCTCGCGCCGGGGGCGGCCCGACCTCAGATCAGGCCCAGCGCGGTGAGCTTGGCCGCGGTCTCCTCGTTGGTCGGCTCCACCTGGTGGTCGCCGTCGGGGAACACGACCACGGGGATGTTCTTCCGGCCGGAGATCCGCTCGGCGGCATCGGCCTGGGCCGGGTCGGCGACGAGGTCCACATAGTCGTAGGCGACGCCGAGCTCATCGAGCTGGCGCTTGGTGCGCAGGCAGTCTCGGCACCAGTCGGCGCCGTAGACGGTGAGGACGTTCTGACTCATCCGTCCAGCGTACTGAGGGGTGGGATGCTGGGGGCATGCCCGCCCAGCCCTCCCCCTCCGGCCGCACCGTCCACCTGTCCACGTCGGGCGTGGACGCCCGCATCGCCCCCGACGAGTTCGGCGGGTTCGTCCTGGAGATCGGCGGGGCCGTCCAGTCCCACGTGGACCTGGCCGACCCCGCTCGCATCCGCTACGAGTACCTGCGCCGCATGGCCCACGTGCTCGACGGCGTCGCCCCGGCGGGTGCGCCGGTGCGGGTCCTGCACCTCGGCGCGGGCGCGCTGACCCTGCCGCGCTACCTCCAGGCGACCCGGCCCGGCTCGGAGCAGACGGTGGTCGACCTGGACCGGGAGCTCGTGTCCTTCGTGCTCGCCGAGCTGCCCCTGCCGGCGGGCACGGACCTCGTCTCCGTGGTCGCGGACGCGCGCCTGGCCGCCGTCGACCTCGCGCTGGACGGGGAGCGGTTCGACGCCGTCGTGCTGGACATCGGCACCGGCGAGGAGGGCACCGAGCACCTGCGCGGCGCCGTGTTCTACGGGGAGCTGCTCGAGCTGCTGACGGCGGGCGGGGTGCTGCTGGTGAACATCGGCGACGACGCCGGCCTGCGCTTCCTGGGCGCCGAGCTGGGCGCCCTCGAGGAGGCGGCCGCCGAGGCCGGGGTGCCCGGCCCGTGGACGCTCGCGGACCAGGGGATGCTGGAGCGCCTGGACTGGGGCAACGTCGTGCTGGCCGCGGGGGCGCCGCTGGGAGAGGCCGGCTGCACGGAGCGCCTCGCCGCGGCGGGGCCGCATCCGGCGGCCGTGCTGGACCCGGCGGAGTCGGCCGCGCTGGCCGACCGCATCCGTCGCGCCTGAGGGCGGGCGCGGTGCTCAGAGCCGGGGGTCCTCCGCACCGGGGCCCGTCTGCGGTCGGGGCCACGGGTGGCCCCGGCGCTCCTCCGCCCCCTCGTTGAAACGCCGCAGGAGCCTGCTGAACTCGACGACGTCCTCGGCGGGCCAGGAGGAGACGATCTGCGCCACGTTGTCCGCGCGGGAGCTCAGCTCCGCGGCGAGGCGGGCGCGTCCCTCCTCCGTGGGACGGTGCAGCCGGGCGGAGCCGCCGTCGGGGTCCGCCACCCGCTCGACGAGGCCGGCCTTCATGGCGGCGGCCACCTGCCGGTGGACGGTGGAGACGTCGAGGTCGAAGGCCTCGGCCAGCTCGGCGATGCTCATGGCCCCGCCCGCCTCCAGGCGGGCGAGCAGCACGGTGGCGCTGCGCTCCAGCGCGCTCGACCGGCCGTAGGGGGCCACCCCCTGCGTGGCCACCCGCAGCAGGAGCATGTGCTCGTACATGATCCCTTCGACCGGGTCGACCCACGCCCCCTCAGATGATTGCATCATGCAAACGATGCTACCTTTTGCATCATGCAAATCGCCGAGCAGGAACGCATCGCCTCCCCCACCTTCGTCCTCGCCTGGGTGGTCTCCTTCCTCCAGTTCCTCGCGTTCTACGCCCTCGTCACCACCATGGCCGTGTACGCGGTCCGGCAGTTCGCCGCCTCGGACGCCGGGGCGGGGCTGGCCTCGAGCGCCTTCGTCATCGGCGCCACCGTCAGCCGCGTGGTCACCGGCCACGTGGTGGACCGCTTCGGCAAGCGCCGCGTCCTGGTGGTGGCCCTGGTCGCCGTCGCGCTGTCCTGCACGCTCTACCTCGTCGCCTCCTCACTGCCGGCCCTGGTGGCGGTGCGCATGCTCCACGGCGCCAGCTACGCCTTCGCCAGCACCGCCGTCATGGCCCTGGCCCAGGCGGCCATCCCCGACGGGCGACGCGCGGAGGCCACCGGCCACCTCGCGCTGGGCACCACCCTGGCCACCGCGATCGGCCCCGCCCTGGGGCTCTTCCTCGCCGGCTCCATCGGCTACGTGTGGCTGTTCCGGGCGACTCTGGGGATCACGGTGGTCAGCTTCGTGCTGGGCCTGCTGGTGCGCGAGGCGCCCGCCGCGGCGGGCGTCGACGGCGAGCGCGCCGCCGGCGAGGTCCCCCTGGAGCACCCCGCCCCCGCGGTGGGCTTCCGCCTGCGCTCCGTGCTGCACCCGGCGGTGCTGCCGATCAGTGGCTTCATGCTGCTGGTGGGCCTGAGCTACGCCGGGATCCTCACCTACCTGAACGCCTACTCGGTGGAGCGCGGGCTCACGGCCGGCGCCGGCCTCTTCTTCCTGGCCTACGCCGCGGCGATGCTCGTCATGCGCCTCACCCTGGGCACCCTGCAGGACCGCCGGGGGGACGACGCCGTCGTCTACCCCGCACTCCTCTGCTTCACGGCCGCGCTCCTGGTGCTGGCCTTCGCCACGCGCGACTGGCAGGTGGTGCTGGCCGGGGCGCTGAGCGGCCTCGGCTACGGCACGCTCATGCCCGCGGCCCAGGCGATCGCCGTGAACGCGGTGCCCTCCCACCAGCTCGGCGCCGGCATCTCCACCCTCATGCTGTTCGCGGACGTGGGGCTGGGCCTGGGCCCCGTGCTCCTCGGCGGACTCGTGGCCTCCGCCGGCTACGGCGCCATGTACGCGGCCCTGGCGGGTGTGCTGGTGATCGCCGCCGGGTACTACTTCGTGATGCACGGTCGCCGGCACGGGCGGCGGGGGACCGTGGCCCGCGCCTGAGTCCCGCGCGGTGACCGCGGGCTGTCGCCGCGGGCGGCGCTACCGGCGCCGCGCCGGCCAGGACGCAAGCGTGACGGCGGCGAGGGCGCCCAGGGTGCCCAGCACCGTCGTCGTGGTGACCGTGGATCCGTCGGTGGGGGCCACCAGGTCCACCATGAGGGAGCCCAGGAGGTTGCCCGAGACCAGGCCGAGGGTGGCGGCGAAGACGCCCAGGCGCGGGACGACCATGGCGCCCACCCCGATGAATACGCACCCCAGCGGGCCGCCGAGGTAGAGCCGCCAGTCGTGCGGCAGCGCGGGCATGCCGTGGCCGGAGGCCAGGACGATCCCGCCCCACACGATCCCGAGGAAGAGGACGCCGGCGGTGAAGTTGACCAGGGTCGCCGGGATGGCGGTGCCGTAGGCCGTGGTCTGACGGGCGTTGAACACCTGCTGTCCGGCGGTGGCCAGGCCGGCCAGCAGGGGCAGCAGGGCCAGCAGCGCCCAGCCGGGCCCGCCGCCGGCCTCGCCGAGCTTGGGCCACACCACGAGGGCGACCGCGGCCAGGGCGAGCGCCGCCCCCGTGAGGCGCCGCGGCGTCAGGCGCTGCACCCCGGCGGGGCTGAGCCCGAGCCGGTCCACGACCATCCCGCCGACCACCTGCCCGGTGACCACGGCGACCGTGAACACGGCCACGCCGAGGGGGCCGATCGTCGCGGACTGGGTGAGCACCAGGAGTCCGCCGATCACGCCCGCCACCGCGTACCACGGGCGCACGGACCCCGCGGCGAGGGCCGGGCGGATGCGGGCCAGGCCCCGGCGGCCCCGCGGCGTCAGCACGCTCACGAGCACCATGACGACCAGGCCCGCCGCGAAGGAGCACAGCGCGGCGAGGACGGGGTCGCCCGTCAGGTGGGCGAGGCGGGAGTTGATGCGGCCCTGCAGCGGCATCACGGAGCCGGCGGCCACCGCGAGCGCGAACAGCAGGGCGGTCGCCCGCGGGGAGGGGGCGTCCGGGCGGGCGGCGACGGCGGCCGGTCGGGAGCGGGAGGGTCCGCGCTCGGCGGACGGGGCAGAGGCTTCGGGTGGCATCCCCCCGTTGTACACCCCTAGGCCGCCAGGCGCGCCTCGAGCCCGGCGCGCACCGCGGGCCATTCCTCGCGCACCACGCTGAAGTAGTCGACGTCGGCGATCGTCCCGTCTGCCGCCGGACGGAAGCGGCGCAGAGTGCCCTCGAACGTCGCCCCCAGGCGGGCGATGGCGGCGTGTGAACGGGCGTTGCGGTGGTCGCAGCGCAGGGCCACCCGCTCCAGTGCCCATTCCTCGAACGCGTGCCCGAACAGCAGCAGCTTGCAGCCGGGGTTCACGGAGGTGCCCCACACCCGACGCGCGTAGACCGTGTGCCCCACCTCCACCCGCAGCCCGGGCACCAGGTCATAGAGGCTCGTGCGCCCCACCAGCTCCCCGCCCTGCTCGACGGCGAAGGCGAAGGTGCCCTCCCGCTCGATCAGCTCGGCGAGGTGCGCGGACATGGCCGCGCCGTCCACCGGCAGGGGCGCGCTGTTCCCCGCCCACATAGCCGCGTCGACGAGCTCGCGCAGGGCGGGGCCGTCGTCGGGGGCAAGGGGGCGCAGGGTGAGGTCCCCGCGGGTGAGGACGATCTCGTGCTTCATGCACCCATCCTGTCAGCGGACTCGGGGTGATCTCCCGGCGCGACGAGACCGAGCGCCACGGACGAGGGCGTCGCCTCCGGCGCCCGGCCGGCTCAGAGCGTGGCGGAACGGCGGGCGGAGGCCCTCATGGCCGCGACCCGCTGCGCCACGGGGGCCGCCAGGGCGCCCGGCTGCAGGGCCGGGGCGAGATCGGCGGCCACCTCTCGGGCGACCCCCTCGAGGGCGGAGGCGTCCTGGGCGACCCAGGCGCGCAGCGTCAGGTGCTCCCGCATCCACGCCGTGAGCGTCTCCTCGGACTCCGGAGTCAGGGCGAAACCCTCCCCCGCCGCACCCGGGCTGGTGCGCTCCACGTCCAGGGCGAGCACGTCCCTGAGCAGCGCGGCCAGGCCCTGGCGCAGCGGGGAGGCGCCGGTGCGGCCGGACTGGAAGGCGACGCGGACGTCGCGGTCGCGCAGGCCGTGCGGCGCCGCCGTCACGGCGAGCAGGCCGGTGTGCTGCGCGGGCAGGCCGAGGGCGGCACGGGCCGCGTCGTCGGCGACGACGGCGACCACACCCGGCAGGCTTGGGGCCTCGGCGAGGAACGTCTCGTAGGACACACCGGGCATCGCGGCCAGCACAGCGGCGGCCTCGGCGGTCAGGGACTGGGTGTCGACGGTGGTGACGGTCATGGATCCAGGGTGAATCGCGATTCACTGAGATGGGGAGCCGCGTCCACATTATGAGATTTGTAGCCACATGGTGAGACTCACGCCTGCCCCGACGTGCAGTACGCTGGCCCCATGCAGATGCACGCGCAGCAGTGGTGGACCGCCTGAGGGCGGCCCCGGTCATGCGCATCTGACACGACGAGCCGCTCGCCTGCCGGGCGGCTCCGTCATGAGCGGCTCCGGCGGGCCCCATCCCAGGAGGACCCCCGATGACCCACCGCAACCCCGAGGACAACGCCCTGAGAGGCGCCCCCGAGCCCCGCACCCTCGCCGAGGCCTGCGACCTCGTCACCACCCCGGACCTGGACGTCTCCGCGGACGGCATGTTCGGCCAGTATGGCGGCGCCCACCTGCCCCCGCAGCTGGCCGGCCCCATGGCCGAGGTCGCCCGCGCGTACGCCGAGGCGCGCCAGGACCCCGAGTTCTACGCCGAATACCGACGCCTGCTGCGCGACGCCGTCGGGCGCCCCTCCCCCCTGACCCCGCTGGACCGCCTCTCCGACGAGCTCGGCGGCGCACGGATCGTGCTCAAGCGCGAGGACCTGAACCACACGGGCGCCCACAAGATCAACCACACGATCGGCGAGGCGCTGCTCGCCAAGCGCATGGGCAAGCGCAGCCTGATCGCGGAGACCGGCGCCGGCCAGCACGGCGTGGCCCTGGCGACGGCGGCCGCGATGGTCGGCCTCGACTGCGAGATCCACATGGGTGCGATCGACGTGGCCAAGCAGCACCCCAACGTGGTGCGCATGCGCCTGCTCGGCACGAAGGTGGTCTCGGTGGAGCGCGAGGGCCGCTCCCTGAAGGAGGCCGTGGACTCGGCGTTCGAGGTGTACGCGGCGGACCCGGAGAAGTACCTGTTCGCGATCGGCTCCGTGGTGGGACCGCACCCGTTCCCCACGATGATCCGCGACTTCCAGTCCGTGGTCGGCCGCGAGGCCCGCGCCCAGTTCCAGGAGCGGTTCGGGGCGCTGCCGAGCGCCGTCGTCGCCGCGGTGGGCGGCGGCTCCAACGCGATCGGCGCGTTCACCGCGTTCCTCGACGACGCCGACGTCGCGCTCGTGGGCGTCGAGCCCGGCGGCCGCTCCGCGACCAAGGGCGAGCACGCGATGACCATGACCCAGGGCCGCGACGGCGTCCTCCACGGCATGGCCACCCTCGTCCTCGCCGACGACGACGGCACCCCGGATCCCGTGCACTCGATCGCCTCGGGCCTGGACTACCCGGGCGTCGGTCCACAGCACGCCCACTTCGCGAGCGTCGGCCGCGTCCGGTACGTGGCCGAGGACGACGCGGCCGTGCTCGACGCGTTCCAGCGGCTCACGCGGCTCGAGGGCGTCATCCCCGCGCTCGAGTCCGCGCACGCCGTGGCGCACGCGATCCGCCTCGCCCCGCAGATGGGCCGGGACGCGCGGATCCTGGTCAACCTCTCCGGCCGCGGAGACAAGGACGTGGACTACGTGGCCGAGAAGCTCGGGCTCACGGGCGAGGCGGACGAGGTCGTGCGGTGAGCTGAGGCGGCGGCCCGGCGTCGCCCCCGGTCAGCGCGTAGCCTGGCTGCCGTGATGACCCTGATGTGGGGCGCGGTCGCCGCGTCCTCCCTGCTCGTGGGCGCCGTCCTGGCGACCCTGCGCCGCTGGCACATGGGCACGATCGGACTCGTGCTCGCCTTCGGCGCCGGCGCCCTGATCGCGTCCGTGTCCTTCGAGCTCGCGGAGGCGGGCGTGCAGGCGGCCGGACCTGCCGCCGTCGGCATCGGGTTGACGCTCGGCGCGGCCGCCTACTTCCTCGGCGACCGTGCGGTGGAGCGCTCCGCCGCGAGGTCCGGGGGCTCGTCCTCGGGTGCGGCGCTGACCGTGGGCGCGCTGCTGGACGGCATCCCGGAACAGCTCGTGCTGGGCATCGGGCTGGTCGCGGGCGAGGGCGTGTCCCTCGCGCTGCTCGTGGCGATCTTCATGTCCAACCTGCCCGAGTCCATCGCCGCCACGGCCGACTCCCTCGACGGCGGCAAGACGCGCCGCCACCTGCTGATCCAGTGGTCGCTCGTGGCGGTGGTCTGCGCCCTGGCGACGTGGGGCGGCGGGCTGATCGCCGACGTCGCCTCCCCTGCCCTGACCGGCGGCATCCAGGGCTTCGCGGCCGGCGCCCTGCTGGTCATGCTGATCGACACGATGATCCCCGAGGCCCGAGAGAAGGGCGGGGAGAAGGCCGGGCTGCTCACCGTGGTCGGCTTCGCGCTCGGCGCGTTCCTGTCCCTGGTGGTGTGACCGCCCAGGGACAGGAACGCCCGGCTCCGGTCACGGGGTGGGCATGCCGCCGGTCACCGGGATGGTCGCGCCCACCACATAGGAGGACTCCGGCGAGGCCAGGAACACGTACGCCGGGGCGAGCTCGGTGGGCTGCCCGGCGCGGCCCAGCGGAGTGGACTGGCCGAACTCCGGCAGGGCCTCCGGCTTCTGGCCGCCGGAGGGCTGCAGCGGGGTCCAGATCGGACCGGGCGCCACGGCGTTCACGCGGATGCCCTTCGGGGCCAGCTGCTGGCCCAGGGCCTTCGTGAAGGTGTTGATGGCGGCCTTGGTGGAGGCGTAGTCCACGAGCTGCGGCGGGGCCATGTAGGTCACCACGGACGTGGTGTTGATGATCGTGGAACCCGGCTTCAGGTGCGGCAGGGCGGCCTTGACCAGGCGGAACTGGGCCAGGATGTTGACGTCGAAGGTGGCCTCGAGCTGCTCGTCGTCGATGTCCTCGATCGAGTCCTGCGCCACCTGCTTGCCGGCGTTGTTCACCAGCACGTCCAGCCCGCCGAGCTTCTCGACCGCCTGGGCCACGAGGTCGGCGCAGAACGTCTTGTCGCGGAGGTCGCCGGGGATCCCGGCGGCGGTGCGCCCCTCCGCCTGCAGGACCTCGAGGACGTGCTGGGCGTCCTTCTCCTCCTCGGGCAGGTAGGTGATCACGACGTCGGCGCCCTCGCGCGCGAACGCGATCGCGGTGGCCGCGCCGATGCCGGAGTCGCCGCCGGTGATGAGCGCCTTGCGGCCCTCGAGACGGCCGGTGCCGCGGTAGGACTTCTCACCCAGGTCGGCCTTCGGCGTCATCTCCGCGTCCAGGCCGGTGCCGGGCAACGACTGCTCCGGCGGGCTGATCACGGGGTAGCGCTTCGTGGGGTCCTGCAGGGTGAGCTGGTCGGTGGTGGTGGTGTTCGCGTCGTCGTGCGCCACGGGGTGCTCCTCATGGTCTCGGGGCGGCGCGCGGTCTGCGCGCCGTTCTCCGAGCGTAGGGAGCAGCCCCCCGGCAGAGCCACGGCTGACCGCCGGGTCACCGGACGTGCCCCACCCGCTCCCCTGGATGACGAGCCCTGCGATATGGCCCCTAAACGCGTGGTTTAGGGGCCATATCGCAGGGCTCGTCGCGAGGTGCCGGGGCCGGGGCCGGGCGTCACAGCCCGCCGTGCACGAACTCCCCGCCCACGGCGGTGGCGACGACGTCGATCGCCGCGATCTGGTCGCTCGGCACCGCGTGCGGGTCCTCGCTGAGCACCGTGAAGTCCGCGAGCTGGCCCGCGACGAGCCGTCCCTTGCGGCCGCCCCAGCCGGTCGCCTCCGCGGAGCCGACCGTGTAGGCGTGCAGGGCCTCGGCCACCGTGAGCCGCTCCGCGTCCGGGCCGTACTGCTCGCCGGTCTCGGTGCGGCGCAGCACGAAGTCCTGGATGACCTCCAGCGGGCGGCCGCCGGCCACGGGACGGTCCGAGCTGCCGGGCAGCACCAGGCCCGCGCGCAGCAGCCGCCCGGCCGGGTACGAGAGCGCGGCCCGCTCCGGCCCGATCCGCTCCCGCACCGACCCGCCGAACGCGCTGATGAAGTTCGGCTGGGTGGCCATCACGACCTCCAGCTCGGCCATGCGGGCCACCTGATCGTCGCGGACCACCCCGCCGTGCTCCACGCGGTGCGGCATCACGGGCCGCCCGAACCGGCCCCGCGCCTCGGCGATCACGTCGAGGGCGAAGTCCAGGGCGGCGTCGCCGATCGCGTGCAGGGCCAGCGCCCAGCCGGCGGCCGCCGCACCGAGGCACGCTCGGCGCATCTCCCCCGCGTCCTGCTGTAGGTAGCCGCGGCCGTGGCCGTGGCCGCAGTAGTCCTCGGTCATCGCGGCGGTCTGTCCGAGCATCGACCCGTCCGTGAACACCTTCGCCGGCCCGATCTGCAGCCACTCGTCGCCCACGCCCGTGCGCACGCCGGCGTCGAGGGTGAGGTGCGTGCCGTCGTCGGGATGGCCGTCCACCGGGTGCAGCGCGTCCAGGGTGACCATCGTCTGGAAGCGGGTGCGCAGCAGCCCCGCGTCCCGGGCGCGCTGATACGCGCCGAACTCGAGCGGGCTGTGCCCGATCCACCCGCCGGCCACCCCCGCATCCGTCACCGAGGTGATGCCCTCGGCCGCGTACTCCTGCGAGGCCCGCGCCAGGCACGCGCCGATGTGCTCGTGGGACTCCGGCTGCAGCAGCCGGGTCACCAGGCTCATGGCGGTCTCCTCCAACAGGCCGGTGGGCCGGCCGGCGGCATCCGTGAGGATCCGCCCGCCCTCGGGCTGCTGCAGCACCTGCTCCCCCACACCGGCCAGGACCAGCACCGCCCCGGACACCGTGACGGCGTGGCCCGTGTTGTGGCGGATGAGCACCGGGCGCCCGGAGGCGGCGGCGTCGAGGTCGTCCCGGTCCGGCTGGGGGCCGGTGAGGTGGCCGGGGTCGAAGCCGGTGCACGTCACCCAGGCGCCGGGGTCGAGCTCGGCGGCGCGGGCGCGGACCCGGCGGTGGACCTCCTCCGCGGTGCGCGCGCCCTCGAGGTCCACGTCCAGCCGGGACTGGCCGAACCAGACGCTGTGCGCGTGGGCGTCGTTGAACCCGGCGAGGACGGTGCGCCCCCGCGCGTCGAGACGTTCGCGCGTCGCGAGGCCGTCCATCTCCTCGTCCACCCCGACGACGACGCCCCGCCACACCCCCAGCCGCGAGGCCGACGGGCGGGCGGGGTCGCCGGTGATGAGGCGGGCGTTCTCCACGATCAGGTCGAGCTGCATGGGGCGGGGCCTCCTGGGACGGGGCGGGCGGGCGAGGCGCGGGTGGGCGGCCTCGTCCGCGAGCGTAGCCGGGACGCGGGTCAGGGTGAGGTCTCGGCGGCGCTCACTTTCAGGGCCGAATACGACTCTCCCGGGCCCCAGAGCCCCCGGGAGAGTCGTATTCGGCCCACAAAGTGCGGAGGGCGCGGGTCAGGCGGTCCGCCCGCCGCCCGCGGCGGTCATCGCGCGTTCCAGGTCGGCCAGCAGCTCGGCGGTGGGCTCCACGCCCACGGACAGACGCACGAAACCGTCCGGGACGTCGTCGCCCCAGCGGGCGCGGCGCTCGGCCGCCGTGTGCGTGCCGCCGAAGCTGGTCTGCGGCACCACGTACTGCGCCGCGGCGATGAACCGCTCGGCCGCCGCCGCGTCCGCGAACCGCAGCCCGACGAGGCCGCCCGCCGCCGTCATCTGACGCGCCACGACCTCCGCGTCCGGGTGGTCCGCCAGCCCCGGGTAGACCACGGCGCGCACCGCCGGGTGGCCCGCGGCCAGCTCCGCGACCGCCTGCGCCGAGGCGCACATCCGGGCGAAGCGGACCTCGAGGGTCTCGAGACCGCGGTGGATGAGCCAGGCCTCGTGGGTGCCCAGGATCCCGCCGGCCAGGGTCCGCCAGCCGCGCACCCGCGCCATCACCTGCGGGTCCCGGCTGGCCACGTGCCCGCCGAGGGCGTCCGTGTGCCCGTTGACGGCCTTCGTGTCCGAGGCCACGACCACGTCCGCCCCCAGCTCCAGCGGGCGCTGCCCCAGGGGGGTCAGCAGCGTGTTGTCCACCACCACGAGGGCCCCCGCGCCGTCCCGGCGGCCGTTCGCGTGGGCGCGGGCGGCGACGTCCGCCAGGTCCGCCACGCGCAGCCCCGGGTTGGAGGGGGTCTCCACGAGCACCAGGTCGTAGCCGCTCAGGTCCGCATGGGCGAGCCCCTGGGTGGCGACCAGGTCCACGTGCACGCCTCGGGGCGTGAGGTGCTCGGCGGCGAGGGCGCGGGTGGGCCCGTAGCCGTCCGCGGGCAGGAGGGCGCGGTCCCCCGGGTGCAGCAGGGGCAGCAGGACGGCGGCGATCGCGGCCATGCCGGAGGGGACCACGGCGACGTCGGCGTCCTCCAGCGCGCCCAGGGCGGCCTCGAGCGCGGACCAGGTGGGCGTGGCCCAGCGCGCGTACTGGAAAGGCACGTCCGCGCCGGGGGCGGTGGGGGCGCCGTCCGGGTCCGCGCCGGGCAGGTGGAACGCGCTCGCGTGGACCAGCGGCGGGGAGATGGACTCCCCCGGGGCCATCCCGTGGGCGCGGTGGTGCAGGACGGTGCCGAAGGCGGGCGGCGGCGGGGCGGCGGACATGGCCCCGAGCGTAGTCCCGACCCCGGACGCGGCAGCGCGCCCCCTCCCTAGACTGGCGGACATGACCTCCGGCCCTCCCTCCCCCGCCCTGCCCGCCGGGCCCGCCGCCCACCTGCGCGGCGAGCACCTGACCGTCTCGCTCGGCGGGCACCGCGTGCTCACGGACGCCACGGTGCGGATCAACGCCGGCTCGCGGCTCGGGATCGTGGGTGAGAACGGGCGCGGCAAGACCACGCTGCTCCACGTGCTCACGGGCCGGATCACGCCCGACGTCGGCCGCGTGACGCGGGCGGGCACGCTCGCGTTCGTCCCGCAGGCGCTGCGGGCGCGGGCCGACGGGCGCTCCCGCACGGTGGGCGACCTGGTCCGCGACGCCCTCACGGGCCCGCACGCCGCACTCGAGGCCCTGGACGCCGCCGCGGCCGCCCTGGCCGAGGCCCCCGACGACGCCGGCGCCGGACACCGGTACTCCACCGCGCTGGAGCGGGCCCACCTCTACGACGCCTGGGACGCCGGCCGGCGCGTGGACATGGACCTCGAGGGGCTGCACGCGTGCACGGACCGCGAGCGCCCCCTCACATCGCTCTCGGTCGGCCAGCGCCACCGGGTGCGCCTGGCCGTCACCCTCGGCTCCCGGCCGGACCTGCTGCTGCTGGACGAGCCGACCAACCACCTGGACGACGTCGCCCTGGACTTCCTCACCCGCCGGCTGGTGGAGCACCCGGGCGGGGTCGCCGTCGTCAGCCACGACCGCGCCCTGCTGCGCGCCGTGTGCACCGACATCGTGGACCTGGATCCCAGCCAGGACGGGCGGCCGCGGCGGTACTCCGGCGGGTACGCCGGCTGGGCGAAGGGGCGCCGCCGCGCCCGGGCCGCCTGGGAGCAGGAGTACGCCGAGCAGAACGCCGAGCGCGAGCGGCTGGAGCTGGCCGTGGAGGACGCGCGGGAGCAGATGCAGGGCTCGTGGCGGCCCCCGAAGGGCACCGGCAAGCACCAGCGCTCGAGCCGGTCGGCGGGGATCGTGCAGATGTTCAACCGGCGCTTCGACGAGCTGGAGGCGCACCGGATCACCGTGCCCGAGCCGCCCCTGCGCCTGGACTGGCCGTTCGCGGACATGCCCGACGGCGACCCGCGGGACGGCGCGGACGCGGCGGCGGGCACGGCGGGCGGGCCGGGCACGGCGGGCGACGACGTCCTGCTCACCGCGGACGCCGTGCGCGTGGCCGGGCGGCTCGAGCAGCCGATGGGCGCGGCCCTCGTGCCGGGCGGCCGCGTGCTGGTGACGGGCCCGAACGGGGCCGGGAAGTCCACGCTGCTGCGCGTGCTCGCCGGGGACCTGGAGCCCACGAGCGGCTTGGTGACCGTGGGCGCCGACGTGCGCGTGCGCCTCGTGGCGCAGGAGACCCCCGCGTGGGACGAGGAGCGCACCGCCGCCGCCGTGTTCGAGGAGCACGTGCGCCGCGTCGGCGCGGACGAGGCCGGCGTCGACGACCTGGGCCGTCCCCTGCCGGCCCCCACGCTGCCCTCGCTCGGGCTGCTCACCGCCGAGGCCGCGGACACCCCGGTCGGACGCCTGTCCCAGGGGCAGCAGGCCCGTCTGCACCTGGCGATGGTGCTCATCGAGCGCCCCCACGTGCTGCTGCTGGACGAGCCGACGAACCACCTCTCCCCCGCGCTCGTGGACGAGATGACCGAGGCCCTGCAGGTCACGGAGCAGGCCGTCGTCGTGGTGACCCACGACCGGCAGATGCTCGCCGACCTCGCCGACTGGCCGCGCGTCGAGCTGCGGACCGACGCCGCGGCGGTGTGAGGCGGGCGGGGCCCCTGGCCACAGGCCCGGCCCGGCGGTCCGCCCTCAGAGGTGCGCCCGGCACAGCCGCCGCAGCGCCACGCGGGCCGGCAGTCGGTAGGCCAGGGCGACGACGGCGGGCCCGTGGACCGTCAGCCCCGCCCGGGTGCCGCGGGGGGTGGCGGTGAGGTCGTGCGTCATGGAGACCGCCGTCCCGGCCACCCGCACCGTCCACCGCCAGGTGCGGGCGTCGTCGTCGACCTCCTCGACCACGAACGGGACGCGCAGCCCCAGGGGCGCGTGGACCACGCCGCGAAGCCCGGCCCGCAGCCGGCGCCGTGGCGCCTCCACGGCGCGGATCTGCGGAGCCCACCGCGGCCACAGGCGCAGGTCGGCGTAGCGGGCCCAGGCCACGTCCACGGCGGCGGGCCCGGTCGTCGTCACGCGGCGGAACTGTCGGGGGCGGCGCGCGCGCCTCGCGCCGGCGGGGGTGCGGGTCCAGGGGGTCCGGATCATGGTGCCGAGCGTAGGGTCCGGACCGCCGGCCGGGACACGCCCGCCGGCCCGAGCGGCTCGGCCAGTGCACCGGGGGCGGCGTCGCGCTCCGGCAGGATGGGCGCATGACCCTCCCCACCCCCTCCGGCCGCTGGACGACGACGGCGCGGCCTGCCTTCGCCGTCGCCGCGGCCCTGTCCCTGGGCGGCAACCTGCTCTCACTGTGGATCGGCTCGTGGAAGTCCTCGGACCTGCCGGCCGACGCGGGCTACGCGGGCGTGCTCGAGGGCGGCTGGGAGCACATGCTCAACCAGCCCACGTACTTCACGTTCCTCTCGAACTTCCTGGTGGGGCTGACGTCCCTGCTGCTGGCGCTGCGCCTGCACCGGCCGGGCACGCTGTTCCGGGTGCTGCGGGTGACGGGGGTGGTGTGCATCGTGATCACGGGCGTGGTGTTCAACGTGCTGCTGCGGGACGCCGACCCGATGACCGCCGTCGAGCGGTTCAACGACACCCTGCAGCACATCGTCACGCCGATCCTCACCCCGGTGCTGTGGGCGGTCTTCGGGCCGCGGCGGCAGATCACGTGGCGGGTGGTGTGGTTGTCCACGCTCATCCCGCTCGCCTGGCTGGCGTTCACGCTGCTGCGCGGGCCGTGGCTGGACTGGTACCCGTACACGATCCTGGACGTCCCGCGGCTGGGCTACGACGGCGTCGCCGTCTACGTGGTGGCGATCCTCGTGTTCTTCGTGGCGGTCGCCGCCCTGCTGCGGGTGGCCGACGGCCTGCTGGCGCGGGCCGGCGTCGGGGTGGGGGCGGGCGCCGAGGCGGAGGCCCGGGTGGAGGCCCGTCCCTCCCCCTGACCCCGCCTCAGTCCGACGCCGCGCGGCCCACCTGCACCGCCCACGCGCGGACGAGCGCCTCGGCGACCTCCGGCTGGTCCAGGTGCACGTTGTGGCCGGCGGCGTCGAGCGCCGCGTAGGTGGCGCGCGGGTAATGCTCCAGGAGCGCGGCCTGGTCCCGGTAGCCGACGAGGTGGTCCTCCCGGCCGGTGAGGATCAGGGCGGGCCCCTCGAACGGCGGCGCGGCCTCCTCCGGCACGGCGTCCAGGACGTAGCGCGCGGACAGGCGCTTCAGCGCCTCCTCGTCCACGGCGCGGACGCCCGGCAGCGCGTGCTCGCGGAACCGCTCCCACGTGTCCCGCGTCAGCCGCGGGGACATCTCGAGGAACGGGGCGGCGTCGTCGGGGTCGAGGGTAGACATGAAGGCGTCGTCGCGCTCGCGCACCACCAGGTCGGTGCGGGTGCGCCGGTCCTCGTCCGGGTCGACGACGGGCGCGAGCAGCCCCAGCCCCAACACCTGCGCGCCGAACTCGGCCGCCACGTGCCGGGCGAGCAGGCCGCCGAGGGAGTTGCCGAGCACCGCGAACGGCCGCTCGCCGACCTCCGCGCGGATCCAGTCCACGAGCCAGGCGGCGAGCTCGGGGAGGCCGCCGTCGTCCTGGAGGGCCGAGGTCCGGCCGAAGCCCGGCAGGTCCACGTAGATCCGCTCGACCTCCCCGGCCTCGGCGAGGGCGTCGTCGAGCGGCAGCAGCAGCCGGTGGTCCACGCTGTTGCCGTGCACCGCGATCAGCGGGACGCCGGAGCCGCGGCGGACGACGTGGGGGTTCTCGGGGGTGTGCTCGGATGTGTGCTCGGTCATGGGTCCGAGCGTAGGGCTGAGCGCGCGGTGCCGCCCTCTCCCCGCCGCCCTCTCCTCGCCGCCCTCTCCCCGCTGCCCCCTCCCCACCGCTTTGCGGGCCGAATGCGACGCTCCCGTGCCCGATTCAGGGGCTCATCCGTCGGATTCGGCCCACAAAGTGCTCGGCCGGGCCGCCCGGTGCCGGCCGGTCACCAGAGCAGCTGGTCCCCGCGGATCTGCGTCTGGAGTCCGTCGATGCGCCCGAGCACGGAGACCTGCAGCAGGGCCGGCCAGGCGTGCACCACGAGCCCCAGGGCCACCGCGACCACGCCCCAGACCGGATGCCCGACGGCCGCCAGCGCCACGCCCGCCACCGCGTGCAGACCCGCGGAGGCGGCGTGGCTGACGAGGGAGCCCACGGCGGCGGTGCGGATGCGCCGCAGGTCGGCCCGGCCGGTGATGCGGCGGCTGATGGCCGCGTTCCAGCCGACGGCGCCCAGCTGCCGGGAGAGCCAGTCGGTGCGGACCCGGCGGGCGAGATCGCGCCAGCGCGTGTCCCGCCTCCACGGCCGGTCCACGAGCTGCCGCGAGGGCTCCCCGTAGAACGGGCCGAACCCGAAGGTCCCCACCGTGAGCACGCCGACGAACAGCCCCGGCGCCGTCGGCGCCATCAGCACGAAGGCGGACATCAGGGCGGCGACGGTGAGGGCCAGACCGGCGAGCGAGCGGGGAGTCATCACCGCGGACGCTAGCGCACCGGGCCCGCACCCCGGGCGATCCCCTCGAGCCGCCGCACGTGCGCGGCCCACCGCTCGGCGTCCCAGCCGGGCAGGTTGTCCCCGGGGCCGCGCAGGCCGGCCTGCCCGTCGATCCCCTCGCGCAGGATGTCGGCGTGGCCGGCATGGCGGGCCGCGTCGAGGGCCACGTGGGAGAGGATCTGCGCCAGAGTCACCTCGGCCAGGTGCGCGGGCCACCAGGGGACCCGCCCCCGCGCGTCGAGGACGAGGGCCTCGATGGTCGCGTCCGCGTGCGCGAAGCATCGCCGCGCGTAGTCGAGGACGTCCTCGAGGGTCTCGTCCTCGGCGGCGAACAGGTCCGCGCCGTCCTCCTCGCCCACCCCCGGCGCGTCCCAGGGCAGGGGGATGCCGGCGGGGCGGCCGAAGACCTCGCCGAAGTACTCGAGCTCGCACGTGGCCGCGTGCTTGAGCAGGCCCAGCAGGTTGGTGCCGGTGGGGGTGCGGGGCAGGCGGACCTCCCGCTCGGGCAGGCCGTCCAGCTTCGCGAAGAGGGCGTCGCGCTGCCGGCGCAGCCCCTGATGGAGGATCTCCTTGTGGTCCATGGGGTGAGCCTGCCGGGATTCAGGCCGCGCGGACGGCCCTGGCCCGTGGCCCGACGTCGTCGCGGACGTCCGGCGCCCCGGGCCGCCGTCGTCGGTCCTCAGCCCTCCCGGCGCGGGACCACGGTGATGGCCCGGGTGTCCGGGGCGGTGTCCGCGACGTGGTCCATGGCCTCGTCCACGTCCCCGGTGCGCTCGTAGGCGGCGTGGATCTGTTCCCACAGGTGGGCGTTGCGGACGCCGATGGCGGCCGGGTCCAGGACGGGGTCCTGGCCGGCGCGGCGCTGGCGGTCGTAGTCCTTGAGCAGGCGGATGGCCACGGGGCTCAGGAGCACGAGCGCGAGGATGTTCACCCACGTGTAGAGGCCGACGCCGAAGTCGGCGAACGCCCACACGAGGGCCGAGCTCTGCACGGACCCGAACACCATGGAGCCGGCCAGCAGCAGCCGGGCGATCGCGATGACCGCGCGCTGCGCCGTCTTGTTGGGGATGAGGTAGGCGACGTTCGTCTCCGCGTAGAACGCGAAGGAGAGCAGGGTGGTGAAGGAGAACAGGAAGACGGCGATCGCCACGAAGGACGGTCCGAAGGCGGGCAGTGCCTCGTCGATGGCGATCTGGACCCATGCCGGGCCCTCCTCGACGCCGGGCACGTGCTCCGCGAGGAGGCTCTCCTCGTCCGGGCCCAGCACGTTGAAGCTGTTCGTGGCGAGGATCATCAGGCCGGTCATGGTGCAGACGAACAGGGTGTCCACGTAGGCGGAGAACGCCTGGGCCAGGCCCTGCTTCACGGGGTGGGAGACGTGGGCGGCCGCCGAGGCCTGGGCGCCCGAACCGGTGCCGATCTCGGTGGAGTACACGGCACGGCGCACGCCCCACGCGACGGCGGCGCCGAGGATGCCGCCGTAGACCGAGTCCAGGCCCAGCGCGCTGGAGAAGATCAGCCCGAACATCGCGGGGACCTGCTGCCACATGAGTCCGACGACGAGCAGCCCCACCAGGATGTACGCGCCGGCCATGAACGGGACCACGAGGCCCACCGTGCGGCCCAGGCGGTGCATGCCGCCGAACACGATCACGCAGAACAGCACGGCCATCCCGAGACCCACCCACAGCGGATCCCAGCCCCACGCCTCGGTCGTGGCGGCGGTGACGGCGTTGGCTTGGATCTGCGGGCCGGTGAAGACCGTGGCGAACACGGTGGCCGCGGCGTAGGCGACCGCCAGCCACCGCCAGTTCCGGCCGAGCCCCTCAAGGATGTAGTACGCGGGCCCGCCGCGGTACTCGCCGCGGACCTTGTGCTTGTAGAGCTGCGCCAGCGAGCTCTCCACGAGCGCCACGGGGGCGCCGAGGATCGCCGTCACCCACATCCAGAACAGCGCGCCCGGGCCACCCAGGTAGATCGCGGCCGCGACGCCCGCGATGTTGCCGACGCCGATGCGCCCACCCAGGGCCATGGCGAACGACTGGAACGAGCTGATCCCCGCCGACGACGATCCTCCCCTGACCAGCTGACCCACCATGTCCTTGAGCAGCCGCACCTGGGGAGCCGCCATGCGGATCGTGAAGTACAGGCCCAGGGCGAGGAGCCCGACGACCATGGGCAGGCTCCACATGATCGAGTTGGCGGCGGTGACGAACTGCTCCATGGCTTCTTCCCAGGTCGCGGACAGGATCCGTGCACTCCATCACATTCGGGCCACCCCGGGCACCCCTGAGCCCCCGGGGGTCGGCGCGGGACCGGCAGGGTCGGCCGGCCAGACACGCCGTGCCGTCCCCGCGCCGGCTCACCCCTGCCCCGCCCCCGCCTCCTCCCGCACCGTCACCGCCAGCTCGATGTGTCCGGCCTCCGGGTCTGCGAGGATCTGGCGGATCTCCGGCGCGGCGCCGGCGTCCTCCACGTCGAACGCGTCCATGAGCCCCAGCAGATCCGGATGGGGCAGCGCGCCGCCGGGGGCGTCGTCGAGGAGGTCGACGTCGCCCGCATCGGCCCGCACGTCCACGTACCGCTCCACCCGGCGCGGCAGCGTCCCGGTCACCACCTCGTGCCCGTCGACCCTGAGGCCCGCGGGAGCCGGACCGCTCAGCGGGACCGCCAGGACGGTCTCCACGACGTCGGCGGCGCCCGGCACGGGACGCAGCGCCGTCCACAGCGGCCCGGCGGGTGCCGACCCTGCCTCCGCGAGCGCCTGGAACAGCGTCGCGAAGGCGTTGTTCGCGCGCTCGGTGGTCGCCTCCTCACCGGCCTCGTCCAGGGCCACCCGCTGCACGACGCCGGCCCACGGCGTCGGCCCGACCGTGCGCTCCGCCACGGGGCCGGGACGGGCGGGGGCGCCGTCGTCGTCAGGATCCGGGGCCGCGTAGACACCGGCGGCCGCGAGCGCGAGCGCGCGGTCCTCGAGGTCGCGGCGGCGTCGCAGCTCGGCCGCGTGCGTCTCGAGCCGCGCCGGCAGGGAGGCCGGGTCCGCGAGGACGGACCGGACGTCGTCGACCGTGAGGCCGGCCGCCCGCAGGACGCGGATCTGCGCGGCCGTCCGGATCTGGCCGGGCGCGTAGCGGCGGTAGCCGGAGTGGGCGTCGACGTCGGCGGGGGCGAGGAGGCCGCGCTCGTCGTAGAAGCGCAGCGCCTTCGCGCTCAGTCCGGTGGCGAGGGCGAACTCGCCGACGGTCATCAGGGGGCTCATGGGGCGACCTTTCTCTCAGGTGATCCCAGCGTGGGCGTTCCCCCAAGGGGAGGGTCAAGCGTCGCCCAGCCTGCTCGAGACCGACGGCCAGGTCTGCCCCTTCCCGCTCGTGGAGGCCAAACGCCACGGCGGCCTCAGACCTCCAGCAGCACCTTGATCTCGCGGCGCTCGTCCATGGCCCGGTACGCCTCGGCGGCGTCATCGAGCGGCATGCGCGCGGTGAACACACGGCCGGGCTGGATCTCCCCGGACTGGATGCGCTCGATCAGCTCGGGCAGGAAGCGGCGGACGGGCGCGGGCCCGCCCTCGAGGTGGATCTCCCGGGCGAAGAGGTCGGAGCCGTCGAGGGTCTGGTCGTGGGAGACGCCCACGAACCCGACGTACCCGCCGGGACGCACCGAGGCCAGGGCCTGGTCCATGGAGCCCTGCGTGCCGACGGCCTCGCACACCCCGTGCGCGCCGTAGCCGCCGGTGAGCTCGCGCACCTGGGCGGCGCCCTCCTCACCGCGCTCGGCGATCACGACGTCCGCGCCGAACTCACGGGCGAGCGCGGCCCGATCCTCATGGCGGGAGAACACGATGACCTGCTCCGCGCCGAGGGTCTTGGCGGCCAGGACGG
The DNA here is from genome assembly GCF_052615555.1 of Micrococcus sp. EWR3.9.1. Classification (NCBI taxonomy): domain Bacteria; kingdom Bacillati; phylum Actinomycetota; class Actinomycetes; order Micrococcales; family Micrococcaceae; genus Micrococcus; species Micrococcus sp. EWR3.9.1. Next base: position 90,536 of record NZ_JBQXFD010000003.1, on the reverse strand, counting down.
CGCACAGGCCGACGGCGCCGTCGCCGACCACGGCGATGGTCTTGCCGGGGCCGGCCTGCGCGGCGACGGCGGCGTACCAGCCGGTGCCGAGCACATCCGAGGCGGCGAGGTAGTCGGCCAGGCGGTCCGGGTCCGAGGGCTCGCCCCCGGGCACCTTCACGAGGGAGCCGTCCGCGAGCTCGACACGCATGTACTGCGCCTGGCTGCCCGTGTACTCGCCGGCGTTGACGCAACGGGACTGGTAGCCGGCCTGGCAGATCTCGCACGTGTTGTCCGAGAGCATGAAGGAGCCGATCACGAAGTCGCCGACCTCGAGGGTGGCGACGTCCTCGCCCTTCTCCACGATCGTGCCGACGTACTCGTGGCCCATGCGCCGGTGGTCGACGTCGTTGTGGCCGCGGTAGGGCCACAGGTCCGAGCCGCACACGCACGCGGCGGCCAGCTTCAGGACCACGTCCGTGGGCTGGGCGACGCGCGGGGTGTCCACCTCCTCCACGACCACGTCACCCGGCGCGCGCATGACGACGGCCTTCATCGTCTTGGGGATGGCAGGGGTGGCGGGGGTCTGTGCGGTCATGGTCTGTCCTCCGGTCTGGCCCGGCGGTCCGGGCGGTGTGCGGGGACCAGTCTTGCGCCCCTGAGCCGTGGAGACGACACATCGGCGACGCGGGCGGGGCCGGTGGATGACCGCGCGCCAGCGACATCACCGCCGGGCAGAACCGCGGTGATGTCGCTGGCGTGAGGTCGGCCGACACACCCCACTCGGCTCACAGCGAACGAGCACCGCCGGGCGTTACGCTGTGGTTCCCATCACATCCGACTCCCCCCGGAGGCCCGTCGTGACCCTCACCCTGCCCGCCCGCCTCGAGCGCACCGCCGCCGAGCATCCGCACTCCACCGCCCTGATCCTCGGCGAGAACCGCATGACGTACGCCGAGCTGCAGGACCAGTCCCAGCGCCTGGCCGGGCTCATGCGGCAGGAGGGCATCGGCCCCGGGGACCGCGTGGCGCTCATGGTGCCGAACATCCCGGCGTTCCCGGTGGTGTTCTTCGCGGCCCTGCAGCTGGGCGCCGTCGTCGTCCCGATGAACCCGCTGTTCAAGCGCCGCGAGATCGAGTACTACCTGGAGGACTCGGGCGCGTCGATGCTGTGGTCGGTGCCGTCCGAGGAAGCCGTGGAGGGCGCCCGCGAGCGCGGTGTGCCGCTGCGCACCCTCGGCGAAGACGGCCTCGCCCCGCACCTCGCGCAGAGCCCCGGCCCGGTGACCGAGACCGTCGAGCGGGACCTCGAGGACGACGCCGTCATCCTCTACACCTCCGGCACCACCGGCCGCCCCAAGGGCGCCCAGCTGACCCACCGGAACATGGGCACCAACGCGGACACCGCGGCGGAGACGCTGATCCAGCTCCAGCACGGGGAGACCGTGCTCGGCTGCCTGCCGCTGTTCCACGTGTTCGGCCTCACGTGCGCGCTCATGGCGCCCGTGACCATGGGCGCCAGCCTGGCGTTGATCCCCCGCTTCGATCCCGCCGTGGCCGCGCAGACCGTCCGCGAGCACGCGGTGGACGTGTTCATCGGCGTGCCCACCATGTACGGGGCCGTGCTGGCCGCGGCCAAGGACCATCCGGAGGACCTGGCCAGCCTGCGCCTGGGCGTCTCCGGCGGATCCGCCATGCCCGTGGAGCTGCTGCGCCGCTTCGAGGCCACCTTCGACTGCGAGATCCTGGAGGGCTACGGCCTGTCCGAGACCTCCCCGGTGGCGTGCTTCAACCACCCGGGCGAGGAGCACCATCCGGGCTCGATCGGACGCGCCGTCCGAGGGTGCGAGATGCAGCTGGTGACGCCGGACGGGGCCGTCGTGCCCGAGGGCGACGAGGAGACCCTGGGCGAGGTGTGGATCCGCGGGGAGAACGTGATGAAGGGCTACTGGGGCAAGCCGGAGGCCACCGCCCAGGCCATCACCGAGGACGGCTGGTTCCGCTCGGGCGACCTCGCCCGGCGCGATGCCGCGGGCAACTACTACATCGTGGACCGCACGAAGGACATGATCCTGCGCGGCGGGCTCAACGTGTACCCGCGCGAGATCGAGGAGGTGCTCTACGAGCACCCGGCCGTCGCGGAGGCCGCCGTGGTGGGGGTGCCCCACCCGGAGCTCGGTCAGGAGGTCGCCGCGCACGTGGTGCTCGCCCCCGGTGCGCACGCCACGGAGGAGGAGCTGATCCAGCACGTGAAGTCCCAGGTGGCCCCCTACAAGTACCCGCGCACCGTGACCGTGCGGGACGGACTGCCCAAGACCGCCACGGGCAAGATCCTCAAGCGGGAACTGACGCCGGCGGAGTGAGCCCGGGGCGGCCGCCCAGGCCGGACACACGGTGAGCCTCCCATGACGACCCTGCAGCGCCTGCGGGCGGAGGTGGCCCGGCGGTACGCCGCCCTCGGCCTGCCCGCCTGGCCTGACCCGCACCCGGACGGCGCCCCGCCCCGGGAGGAGGAGTACTCCCGGGTGACCGACCCGCAGCGGTATCGGATCGCGGCCGCCCGGGCCCGCGTGTGGGCCGAGGTGCTCGCGGAGGCGGGCGCCGTCGTCGTGCCGGACCCGGTGCGTGGCATCCCGCTCGACGAGGCCGGGCGCGCCGACCTGGCGGCCCCCGTGGACCGGGCGCTGCGGGTGGCGCCGCCGGCCGGCGTCGACGGCGCCTCCCCCTGGTGGCTGCTGGAGACGGACGTGCCCCAGGACGACGACGGCGGCGTCCTGCCGGTGCTCCGGGTGGCGGCCGGTGCGCCGGGGCAGGTGCACGCGCTGCTCCCGGACTGCGGATGCGACGCCTGCGACCCCGGGTCGGATGAGCTGCTCGAGGCCATGGACCAGGCGGTCGTGCGCGCGGTCGGGGCGGGGGTGAGCCTGCGGGGCCGTCATGGGCTGCGGCGCCGGGACTGGCACGTGCACTGGCGCGAGGACGGCACGGCCGAGGGGCTGGGCCGGGTCCCGGGGTGGTCGTTCGAGGCGCTCACGGACGCGTGCCGGGACCTGGCCGCCGGCGGCCGTCCGAGGCTGCCGCGCGGGACCGAGGCGACCGTGCGGGCGGGGTGGCTCCCGGAGGCGTGAGGGGGCGGCGGTGGCCGGGTGCCGCCGCTCAGAACAGTGCCGCCACCCCCCGAGCGGCGAGCGGGACGAGCCGCACGGCCCGCACCACGGTGAACGCGGTGACCACCGAGACGAGCGCCCACTCCCGCCAGGACCCGGTCCGGCCGAGCAGGGGAAGCCGGAACCGTCCGGAGGACTGCCACCACCACAGGCGAGTGGGGGGCTCTGGGCTGAGCGGCCAGAGCAGGGCCACCCCGTTGTTGGTGAGGGCGTCGCCGAGGATGTGCACGCTCACGCCGACGGCCACGGAGGCGGGGATCCACCACAGCCCGTCGCTGAGGACGGTCGCCGACACCGCGACCAGGATGCCGAGTGCCCACGCGGCCCTCCATCCCCGGTTCGGGAGCAGTCGGAGGGCCTTGGCGGCCACGGCCGCCAGGAACGCGGCGATGACCCCCTGACCCGGCGTGTAGACGTGCCCCGCGATCGGCACCTGGATCGAGGCGGCCGCCGTCGCGACGGCGGTGAACGCCGCGACCCCCACCAGCGAGTGCGTGCCGCGCCGATGCCCGCCGGCCACGTGGCGGATGCCGCGGCTCAGCCACTCGGTCAGGGGCGGCAGGGCGTGGACGACGGTGGCCCGGGGGTGGTCCCAGTCGCTGATCATGGCCGCGCCGGCGGTGGTCACGGCGCCGAGCAGCTGGAGTTCGGCGGGCAGGTGCAGCACGGCGATCGGCGACTGCCAGTGCGTGAGCGCCAGCCAGGCCGCGGCGCCGGTGGCCGCGTGGGACGGGCCCATCATGGGTGGGGTCCTCTCGTTCGCAGGACCGGGCCGCGTCACCGCGCCTGCGAGGGCCGGCGGGCGGCCCGCGGGGAAGGAAGAGGACCAGGGTGGCAGGCGGGGCGGACACGGTAAGGAGGCCGCCGCGGCCGGAGCGGGTCGAGGCGGCTGCCCGGCCGGGGGGCGGCCGCCCGGCCCTCACCCCGTCATCGCCAGCACGAGCGGGGCCAGGAGCGCGGTGAGCACGCCGGAGCAGGCCATGGCGAGGGCGGAGAACGCACCGGTCTTCGGGCCTTCGGCGAGGGCGCGGGCGGTGCCGATGCCGTGGGAGCTCACGCCGATGGCCAGGCCGCGCACGCGGGGGTCGCGCACGCGCAGCCGGTCGAGCACCCAGGGGGCCAGCACGGCGCCGAGCACGCCGGTGAGCACGGGGAGCACGGCGGCGAGGGAGACGATCCCGCCACCGGCGTCGGCCACCGCCATGGCGATCGGCGTCGTCGCGGACTTGGGGGCGAACGTGGCGGCCAGCGCGGCGTCCCCGCCCATCAGCCGCACGATCAGCACGGCGCTCACCATGGCGGTCAGCGAGCCGACGGTGACCCCGACGGCGACCGGCAGCAGCAGCTTCCGGATGTCAGGGCCGGCTCGGTAGAGGGGGACGGCGAGGGCCACGGTGGCGGGGCCCAGCAGGAAGGTGAGGTAGCTGCCGCCGATCATGTAGGTCTCGTAGTCGATGCCGGTCAGGGCCAGGAACGCGGCCACCAGCACGATCGTCACGAGCACGGGCGTGAGCAGGGCGGTCTGCCGGGCGGCGAGCCACAGGCGGCGGGAGAGCACGGCGACGGCGAGGGTCAGCGCGACGCCGAACAGCGGTGTGCGCAGGAGCGCGTCCCAGACCTCGGTGAGGGAGTCGGTCAGTTCGGCGGCGTTCACTGTGCGTCCTCCTTGTCCGTGAGGCGGCGGGCGAGCGGGGCGGCGACGCCGGCGGTGACCACCAGCCCCAGCAGCCAGGGCACCACGAAGCCGACCAGCATCAGCGCCCGGTGTTCCCCGATGAGGCCCAGCACCGCGACGACGCCGACGCCCGCCGGGACGAACAGCAGCGGCAGGTGCTGGAGCAGGTGATGGCTCGCCGCCATCACCGGCGCGTCCTCGGCCGGCCGGCGCCACGCGAGCAGGCCGAGCAGCAGGAGCATGCCCAGCACGGCCCCGGGGATCGGCAGGTGCAGCGTGTCGGCCACGAGCGTGCCCGCCAGCTGGCAGAGCAGCAGGATCAGCAGGCCCTCGATCATCGGGGTTCACCTGCCTTGGACGGGCCCACGGGCGGCAGGCCGGGGACGACGCCGCTCCCCGCGGCGTCGAGGTGCGCCTGCAGGGCGCGCTGGGCGTCGGCGGCGCGCCCGGCGGCCAGCTGAGCGCAGATCTCGGCGTGCCCATCGAGGAGGCGGCGGGCGGCGTCGACGGATCCGCCGGTGGCGGCGTGGATGAGGCGGGCCAGGCGGGGGGCGAAGGTGCGCACGACCTCGTCGAAGGCGGCGTTGCCGCACGTGGCGATCACGTCCCGGTGGAACCGCACGTCCAGCGCGGAGAACGCCGCGAGGTCGCCGGCGTCCAGGGCGGCGCGCTGCTGCTCCAGGTTGGCGGTGAGCGTGGCGACGAGGGGCCCGACGGCGTCGGGCCGCGCGGCGACCGTGGCGAGGGCGGTGGACTCGAGGAGGCCGCGCAGGGCCGTGAGGTCGGCCACGCTCTGCGGCGTGAGAGCCTGCACGGCCGCGCCCTTCTTGGGGAGGAGCCGCACCAGGCCCCAGCGCTCGAGCTGGAGGAGGGCCTCCCGGGCCGGCGTCCGGGAGATGCCGGCCTCCGTGGAGAGCTGGACCTCGGTGAGCATCTCCCCCGCGGCGATCTCACCGCGGACGATGCGCCAGGCGACGTCGTGGGCCAGGCGGCCGGCAGCCGTGGCACGACTGCCCCATAAGGGGTCGGAGAGTGGAGTCATGCGGGCCAGAGTAATCGGATGCATGCATGGATGTATGCATTGTGTCGGACTCGGAAGGGGCCGGGTGGGGAGGGGCATAAGATGCCGGCGCCTGTCGAAGCGGGCATGCGGGACGGCTGTCAGCCGAGTCCTGTGCCGGTCAGGGGTGCGCGGGGAGTACGCGGTTGCGGGCGGCCCCGCCCCTGACTGGCCGTTGCACACCGCGCGGCTGACGCTGCGCCCGTACCGGGAGGACGGCCTCGCCGGCCCTGCCGGATCGGTGTCCCAGCTGGACCTGGGGTTCGAGACGTACGGCCTGCACCGGGTGGTGGCGCAGATGGACGCCCGCAACCCGACGCCCGCCCGGATGGCCGGGACACTACACGCGGCATGAGGCTGGTCAGCCCGGTAGTCCACACCCGGTCAACCCCGCCGGCCCGCACGCGCGGCGAACTCGTCCAGGCAGGCGAGCACCTCGGTGGCCAGCCACACCCGGTTCCGACGCTGAGCGGACACGGCCTGCAGAGCGCCGGCCTCGACAAGCTGGTCCACGGCCCGCTGGGCGGCCGGGCGCGAGACACCCAGCGCCTGGGCCAGATGGTCCACGGTCACGGCGGGTTGCGCGATGATCACCGCGAGCGCCCGCCAGACCGCCGCGTCCCGCCGGGCGGTGAGCCGCTCGCGCCAGCCGGTCAGGGCCTCGTCCAGGTCCGCGACGAGCTCTCGGCCGTTGCCGACGGCGGCCAGGGCGGCCTGTGCGAAGCGGCGCACGATGGGCGCGGGGTCGCCGTCGCGGTAGGCGGTGAGGGCGTCGAAGTATCCGGCCGTGTCCGTGAGGAGTCCCGCGGAGAGGGGCACCCCCATACGGGTGATCGCGCCGGCCCGGTGCAACACGGCGTGCACGAGGACGCGCCCGGTGCGGCCGTTGCCGTCCGCGAACGGGTGGATGGTCTCGAACTGGGCGTGCGCGATGGCGGCCTGCACGAGGGCGGGTACGTCCGTGCGTCGCAGATAGGCGAAGAGATCGTCCATCCCGGCACGCAGGCGCTCCGGGTGGGGCGGGACGAACTGCGCCGTGTGCGGCGTGGGCACCCCGCCCCCGATCCACCCCTGCGCATCGCGGTAGGCGCCCGGCCGGGCATGCTCCTGACCGTCCATGAGGGCACGATGGGCGGCCAGCAGGGCGGGCTCGTCGAGGTCGGCGGCCAACCGGGAGGCAGCGCCCATGGCCCTCATGTTCGCCGCCACGAGCGCTGCGTTCGGGCGGGTGCGTTCGCCGAGAGTCGCCAGGGCGAGGGCTCGCGCGCCCGCGGTGATGTGCTCGATCTGCGAGGAGGACGCGGACTCAGTGCGCAGGAGCACCGCGTCGATCGGGGCGATCTCGCCGGTGAGCCCCGGGAGGGCGTGGCCGATCTCGGCGTCGAAGCGCACGACGGCGGCCGTCGCCTCCTCGACCTCGGTCGCCAGATCGGAGGGCAGGTCGAGCCCGAGTTGGGCGATGCGGGCCGGGAGCGCGGCTCGATATGGGCCTGCTGCACGCACGCGAGCGCGGCGGGTAAGGATGCCGGCGTCGTCGGGGTCCGCGGTCCAGGGGCGCTCCTCCGAGCCGATGGCCGTACTGGTAGTCCGATCCGTACCCATACGGGCATCCTACGCAACGATATGGATCGATCGTTGCGTAAGAGCCATCATTGTGCACGGACACTGCTGAGCCGCGCGATCGCCTCGGCGCGCGCGGCCGGGCACACTGCTACGAGCCCGGGAGCACGTAGTGCGCTGCGCGCCGCTCCCCACGCAATTCGAGGAGGCCTTCTTCCGTCATGCTCTTGAGCACCGCTCTCGCTGCCGTGGGCGCGATCTGGCACAGTTCAGCGGCCTTGCTTCGGGTAATGGACCCGAACTCGCGGACGTAGTCAGCGATCAGCCGCCGCTGCTGGATTCGGTCGACCGGACGCAGGCGCAGGTAGGCGGCTCGGTCTTCGGCCAGCTCGTAGAACCGCGCGGTCAGCATGTACCGCTGCGCCCGGCCGTTCCCACGCGCCTCCAGGACGCCGGCCTCGACGAGCGCGGTAGCCGCTCCGCGCACGTCCGTCACGGGAAGTCGAAGCCACTCCGCCACATCCGCCGAGCTGGCAGGCCCTCCGTGCTTGATCTCGTGGACCATTCGCAGCTCTGTCAGTGTCAGTGCGCGCTGACCCTCGTTCTGCCTGCGGGCAAGGAAGATCAGCAACTCCCTGTCCTCGTCATCCAAGGGGACGTCGACGATCACGGACCGCTGCGTGGAACGGCCGTAGTCCGGTGCGCCACGGCCGGCGCGGAGCTGCGAGGCGAACATGTCCTGCACGCCTTTTCCCCTGCGCTCGACGAGACCGGCGCGCTTGAACACGTTCGCCAGGGCGGGGCTGCGGGGAGCCGAGCGATTCAGGATGTTGACCGGTGAGACGTCGCGAGGGAACCCGCCAGGACTCGCGACCGAGAACGTCGCCCCGGTGAAGGTCACCTGAATCGGCCCCACTTCGGCGTAGTCGCGGTGTACCAGTGCATTGGCGATCGACTCGCGTCGCACACTCTCTGACAACAGGGGGACATCCACACGGACGAGACCCACCTCTACGGGTGTGACGGAGTTCCGCAGTGCCAAGCGCGCCTCGATCTCCTCGAATGCACTCAACAGGGGAAGCAGCAGGTCTTCGTTTGCCTCTAGACCATGGGGCCGGGAGTCCTGGAAGAGGACTTCTGCGGTGGGCGCCCACCGGCGCAGGGCCTCTGACGTGCCGAAGACAAGAATCGCGCCGAGGCTGATGCCGCCGTCGGGGGTGAGGAGGTCCAACGCCCGCAGCAGCTCCGCATCGGCGAGCTCCGCCAGCCCTTTGTCGCCGGCGGACTGGGCGGCGAGCCGCCGGAACCGATCGAACTCGCCTGGATCGAGGTGTGCCCACTCTGCTCCGCGCGCTTCCGCCCGGGCATAGTCCAGCCCGATCCCGTCGAACCCGGCCCGCAGGACGTCCATCGGTGTCATCGGCATGCACGCGGGGCGACCGTCCGGCCCCACGAGGCGCTTGACGAACAGCCCCTTGCGCGTACCGACGAACGAGGACTTCGCCTGGGGGACGGTGATGACCGCCACGTCTTTGCCCTCCCAGGGGACCACCTCGACGTCCACGCTCAACGGTGGCTCGATGCCGTTCTGGATGCGTCCAGCCAAGAGGTCTGCGTCCACAGGGCCGCCGTGGTCCCCCGTCGCCCCGACGACGGTGCCGTCGTCATCAACACCGACGAGGATCAGGCCCCCGGTTCCGTTCGCCATGCAGACGACGGCCTGGTAGAGGTCGTCCTTCCCCAGCCGTCGCTTGAACTCGACGTCCAGGGTCTCGCCCGCGGCGAGGAGAGGTCCAAGATCCATGCCATAAGTATCCATAGTTATGGAGCGATGAACCATCGTTCGCTCATGCTTGCCATAACTTTGAGCATCTTTGGTGCGCGAAACGCCCCGTAGCTCCTCTCGCGCCCCCTTTCACCCCGCCGGGCGCAGCCGCTCCGCGGGCAGGGTCAGGGTGATGCTCGCGGCGGGGTCGATGCTCTTGGCGACCTCCCCGACGGCGCCGTCCACCGTGGGTGCGATGGTCACCTGCGTGCGCGTGACCTCCTGGATGCGCACCCGCACGGGTTCGCCGATGCCGTCGGCCGGGTCGAGCAGCCAGTCCTCAGCGAGCGCACGCAAGCCGATCGTGTCGAGGACAGCCTCAGCCTCGTGCAGTTCCATGGGCTCGCCTCGGCGTCGGTGGAGGAGGTCGTGCGGCACGAAGAGGTCACCGACCATCTCGATGTAGCCGACGTGCTCGCCGTCGTCGGAACGCAGGTGGTCGAAGATGGCGGACATGGGACCAGAGTAGCCGCGGGGATTGAACGTCCGAGGGGAGCCGTTCGCGTCACAACGTGCGCGTCACCCGGGGCGCGCCGCCCTCGTTCCAGCGGAACAGGGTGAGGTGCCACAGCCCGGGGGCGGTGCGGGACGGGTCGATCAGCCCGTGTGCGCCGGCCTCCTCCAGGCGTCGGCGGACCGCCCACGACGATGGCTCCTCCCCCACTTCCACGGCCGGCTTCCACGGGGCCATGGCGTCGGCGAGGTCGACGCCGAGGGCCGCGAGCGCCTCGGCGTCGCGCAGATCCACGATCCGTTCGGCATGAACGTCGAAGGTCAGCAGCTCGCGCGGCGGGGTGGTCGCGTCCGTGTGAGCAACCATGGCCGCGTCCACTCCTTCCGGTGAGGAGCTGAGGTAGAGCGTGGGTGCGTCCGGTGGCGAGTACCGACCGGCGGAGCGGGAGCCGCGAAGGGCGCTATCGACGAACCGGGCGTCCACGGCACGGTAGAACGTGCCAGCGACCACGGTGAAGGGCGAGGGGGTCATGGGGTCATGATGCCGGGGAGATAAACCGGCTGTCAGCCGGGTTCTGCGCGCCCGCCTCACTCCCCCAGCGGCCGCGTGGGATCCTCGAGCCGCTCGGGGCTCATGTGCACCTCGGGAATGAGCAGCAGGCTGGGCTCGTCGGGGTCGATGCACTCGCGCCAGTAGGCGGCGTGGCGCTCGTCGAGCCAGTGGGTGGAGTCGCTGAGCTCGGCACCGTCCTCGCCCTGGAGGGTGTACCACCACAGATACAGGGCGTCCCCGACGGTCTCGGAGAAGATCGTCTCCACGTACATCCGCTCGGGCTCCACGGTCTCGCGGAACGCCTCGGGGTTCTCCCGCAGGAACGCGATCCACTCGCGGGCACGCTCCTCCTTGCCGGCGCGGACGCGGAACCTCTCCATTTCGATCCTCATGGGCCGCCAGCCTACGGATCCTCCCGACGACGGCGGCGGGCCGCGGCCGTCTCCCTGGGATGAAGGACTCCCGCACTGGCCGCGCTCATCGGAGGTGACGAGACCAGAACGGATCCGAGGACCAGCCCACCGGAACGCCCATCCCGTGGAGGTTCATCTCGGGCCTGTCATGCAGGAGCTCGTACAGGCGGTCGGCCCAGCGGCTGCGCGGCGAGACCGTGTCCAGAAGGGACTGGAGCGAGACGAGCACCGGGTACAGACGCTGGCGGGACGCCTCGGGAACGGCCTCGGCACCGGAGAGCCACGAGATGGCGGGTGACTTGGGGATCATGGGGGTCACGCCGAGGCCCACATTCCAGAGGCGGCCGTGGTGGGCGCAGATGTTCCGCACGCGCACGTAGACCTGCAGCCACGAGGTGAGCACCGTGTCGGTCGACCCCACGCTGGCCGCCACCGCCACACGATCTGAGCGACGCGCGAGGTTGCGGTACAGGCCCGCCAGCTGCCCGATGGTCAGGGACTCCACCATGAGCCAGGACGGGGGCAGCTCCGGCTTCCGATAGGTCATCAGGTAGTGCTCCAGCGCCGAGGGGTGGTGGATCCGGTCATGACCGGACTCGGCCAACCCCAGCAGCCGGCTCCGTACCAGACGGCGGACGACGTCGAGGAGGTCAGCGTGCCGCTGTCGGTCGCGGAAGTGCGCGGCGTCGATGTACCAGTGGGCGTCGTCATAGGTCGTGGACATGTGGTCGGTCAGGGCTGCGCGGACCGCGACTTCCACACGCTCGAGGGCGTCGAGGCAATGAAGCCGCAGCTTGCGATCGAAGACGTACAGGTCCAGGACGTCGTCGAACTCGGCACCGGGGGCGAAGGTGTGAGTGGATCGCTCCGCCTGGAAGGGGATCGTGTAGGGGGAGAGCCGGTAGTACCCGAGGTGCCGCAGGTATCGGAGAGCGCGGTCCCGGTCCGGAACCACGAGCCCCCGGCTCTCAAGCTGCTCGAGCATCCGCTCGTGGGAGAGCGGGGGCTTCGTGAAGGTCTCCGACCCCCGTGCCCGCATGGTCCGTCCCACTTCACCCTCCCGTTCCGGCACGAAGCAGCGCCAGGCAAAGAAAAATCCCCCAAGTGCGCATCGTGGAGAGGCGTGGGGGATGTAGTGGGTTCAGTGTAGCACCTGAGAAGTCCGTGCCGATGCCGGGCCGGTGGAGCGGTCTGGGCACCCGGCCGCGCCCCTCACAGCGCCAGAATCCAGCGGTCCTCGGGGCCAAAGACATGGAGGTCATCGCACGTGAAGCCGCGCAGCCTCGGGACGTGGTCCACCACGCGCAGGTACAGGCCGCGGTGCACGCCGGGCTCGTCGCCGAGGGACGGGCTGAGCACATGCGCGGAGCCGTCGGGCGCGCGGCCGTGCCGAAGCACGGAGTCCGGCGCGTTCGCCTGGTCCAGGGTGGCCATGCGCAGCAGCGGGGCGACGGTGGGCGGGCACTCCCGCAGGCCCGCCGCCTCAACCGCTCGCCGCAGCTCGGGGAGGGTGCCGCCGTCGGGCAAGCCGAGCTCGGCGAGCGTGCGCTCGACGACGGTCACTCGGATCGGCGCGTCGACGCGCACCCACGCGTCGGCGATCAACTGCTCGGCGGACGCGTTCATCTCGACGCCAACCGCGCGCAGGCGGGCGAGGAGGTCGGCGGGGTCCTCCGGTGCGAGGTCGAGCGTGGGGGAGTCCCCGGGGAGCAGGCGCGTCATGGGGCCATCCTGCCTGGAGGGGGAACCGGCTGTCAGTCGGGTTCTGTGCGGGTCAGGTGCGGGATTCCCCCGCAAACGTAGAGAGGAGCTGCTCCAGGGACTCGGCCAGTGCCGCCTGCAGCGTGGTCTCACCCGACCAGCAGTCCCACGGGAAGTCCGAGCCCACCACATCTCACATGCTCGGCGAACCAGGCGCGCACCACGGATTCGAGGACGGGGGCGATGTCGGACTCCCGGTGGGCCTTGGTGAGGAAGTAGAGGTACTTGGTGCCGAAGGCCGCGCCGAGGTGCTCGAGGCAGGCGGGCAGGTCGGGTACGGGAGGCATGTGCCTTCAGTTCCGGCCCGGCCTGCCGCTCCCCTCCGCGATGGCGGTCAGACGGCCCACGTGGGCGGCCCAGCGGTCGGCGTCCCACGGGGGCAGGTTGTTCCCCGGGGCGCGCAGGCCGGCCTGCCCGTCGATCTGCTCCCGCAGGATGTCCGCGTGGCCGGCGTGCCGGGCCTCGTCCAGGGCGACGTGCGCGATGATCTGCGCGAGCGTGACCTCCGCCTTGTCGTCGGGCCACCACGCCACCCGCCCGGGGGCGTCGGCGTCGAGGGTCGTGATGGTCGCGTCCGCGTGGGCGAAGCAGCGGCGGGCGAACTCGAGGACGTCCTCGAGGGACTCACCCTCGGCGGCGAACATGTCCACGTTGTCCTCCTCCGGCTGCCCCGCCGCCGCCCAGGGCAGCTGCACCTCAGCGGGGCGGCCGAACGTCTCGCCGAAGTACTCCAGCTCGATGACAGCGACGTGCTTGACCAGTCCCAGCAGGCTGGTGCCGGTGGGAGTGCGCGGCAGGCGGGCGTCGCGCTCGCTGAGGCCCTCGAGCTTGTGCAGGAGGGCCGCACGCTGGCGGCGCAGCCCGCCGTGGAGGATCTGCTTGTGGTCCATGGGGTGATCCTGCCCCAGATCAATCAGGCCGCGAACCCCCGCACGAGCTCAGCCACCCGCTCCGGCGCCTCCAGGTGCACGTCGTGCCCCGCGCCGGGCACCTGCACGTGCCGCACATCCGGGCGCCGCCGCATCTCGTCCAGCTCTCCGGCGGGCACGTACCCGTTCTCCCCGGTGATCAGCAGGGTTGGCGCGGTGATCTGCCCCCATTCCTCCCACCGGGGCCGCGCGTGGACGGGCCGCAGGGCGGCCGCCAGCACGTCGACGTCGAAGCGTGGCACCCAGCCGGCGTCCGTCTCCTCGAGCCCCTCGGCCCACACCCGGGCGGCAGGTCCGCCACCGAGGTGGGCGACGGCGGCGAGCAGGTCAATGGTGCGCGGGTCCGTCGGCGTCGTCTTCGGTGGTCTCCGCCAGCAGATCAGCGATCGCCTCGAGGTGCGTCTCCGCCTCGTCCTGGAGGCCCAGGGCGGCGATCTGAGCCCCGAGATGCTCCAGAAGCTCCTGCGCGCTGGTCGGGGACGCATCGGACCACGATTCGGCCCACCCGCCGCCGACTTCGGCTTGGCGGCTGGCAAAGATGAGTCGTTCGACGTCGTCGGCGGCAATGCCGAGTTTTTCGGCCCAGGCTTGCATGGTCTTCACGTAGGTCGCGTATCGCTCGGCGTAGCCCCAGCCGGCGCCGATCTCCACGTTCGTGGCCTCGTCGTCGACGTTCTTCCGGAACCACATGCGGACGACCGAATCGAGCACGGGTGCAACCTGGCCCTCCACCGGCTGGGCCTTGGTGAGGAAGTAGATGTATTTGGTGCCGAAGGCCGGACCCAGGTGCTTCAGGAACCCCCGGTCTCTCGGCTCGCCGTAGCGAGCGTCCCGTACACGCTGGTATCCCGCCACCCCGCCCTCCGCCAGGGTCACGCGCGTCAGCTCCGCGAGGTCATCCAGGAAGCGCGGCTCTGCCAGCATCTTTGCGACGCGCGAGGGGCCGTAGCCCACACGGCCGTAGCCCCAGACCATCGCTGCGAGGAAAGCCGTCAGCTGTGCGGCACGGTCATCGGCGGTGACCTTCCCGGCGGACTCCGTGACTTTCTCGCGCGTCAACGGGTCCCCGTTCAGGTCTGCGGGCCATCCGCCCAGCAGTTCCCGGACGGGGGTGGCATGGGCCAACGCCTTCTCCCACGAGGGCTTTCGCCACACAATGGGCGCGTCCTTGGGCCTGCCGGCCGCGACCCACCGGTCGAATGCCATCTGCAGGGGAACGGGAATACATGCGGTCATGCCACCGAAAGTACCGCATTCCTCCACCCCGGGAAGGGCTCTGCGGACGACTCGCCGTCCCCACGGGAAGTCGGCGTCCACCACGACGCCGTCGATACGCTCTGTCCGGTCGCCTGGCCCAGAGGCCAGGGATCACGGCTGGTCGAACTGAGTCGCGGCGGCCTCCACCATCGCCTTCCGCGCTGCCTTCAACCGCGGCCGCGGGCCGGCATGGGTCAGATTCAGGGGCGGGTTCAGGTCCGCGATCACCTCGCGTTCTACGGCGGCCAGCACCACGTTGGACGGCGGAGTCCAGACGCGCAGGGCCAGGTGCTCGGTCATCCAGGTGGTCATCCGCAGGTCCGACTCCTCCGTCAATGCGAACGTGGACGGCGCCGTCGAGGTCGCTGATGCCGTCGCCCGTGGGACGGGTACCAGTCCCAGCTCGTCCCGCAGCAGCGCGGCGAACGACCTCCGCACGGTGGACCGCCCGGTCTTCCCGGTCCCGAAGTGCTGCCGCACATCGCGCCGCGTCAGGCTCTTCTCCGCCTTGCCGACGTAGAGCAGGCCGCCGGGGCCGACCGGCGCGTCCAGCGTCCCGGCCTCCACACACGACGGTGTCACCTCGGAGATCGCGTACAGACCGCGCCCCTTCGGAAACTCCACACCGTCCGCTGTGACGGCCTTGACGCCACCAGGCGCGGTCTCAGCCCGCTCCACTCGGAACACCGGCCCGTTCAGCAGCGCCTCCCGCGCCTCGGCCACCAGCACCTCGGGCGCCGTCACCCCTCGTCCTCCAGCACCCACACCTGCTGCAGCGGGATCCGCGCCCGCGTGGAGGCCGGCAGCCGGTCGTAGGTGAGGAAGAGCTGATCGAGCAGCGCGTCGGCGTCCCAGATGCGCATAGTCGTACGGTCGCGTTTGAACTCCAGCTCTGCGGGTCGAGTCACCCCACCCCAGGCCACGAGGAGCGCCTGATCCGCCCGGTGCTGTGTCATCGCAGAGTGCAGCCCCCGCAGCACCCGGGAACCGATCGGGGTCGGCTCGGACTTCACCTCCACGATCAGCGTCGGCGCGTCCAGCCCCAAGGGTCCGGTGCCCGCGATGATGTCCACGCCGCCGTCGGGCCCGGGTGGCGAGACTTCACACCTAAAGCCGAGCACCGTGAGGATCTCCGCGACCAGGTGGGTCAGCTCGTGCTCGCGGAACTCCCCGGCCACATGGGCGCGGATACGGTCTCGGATGGCGACGACGGTCGGTGCCGTCTCGGGGTCCGTCACCTCGGTGGTGGTGTGGTCGGCGGGGGTCGCCACCGGACGGGGCAGCCCCTCTGTGAACCCGGGGTCGGGCTTTCCTCGAGCGATGGCCTCGAGTCGGCGTTCGGCGTCGTTCCGGCTCGGCTGGAACACGGTGAGGCTGCCATTGAGGGTGTGGACGAGGTCCTGGCCCACCACGGTCTTGGAGACCGGCTCCCCCAGCCAGTCCACCGGCAGGGAGTGGCTGCGGTGCCAGCCAGCCTCGGCCGCGTCGTGGGCGTACGCGCCGGTGACGCGTCCGAACTGCACGTAGCCGGGCTTGGTCTTCAGCGGCAGGATGACGAGGTCACCCGGGCGGATGGAGTCCCGGAACGCCCAGAGCTGGCCGGTGTAGTTGGCCCAGCGGGCGGCGCCGTCGCCGGGGTAGGCCTCCTCCACGCGACGGCGGACGTCCTCCCGGGATGTGGCGGGCGAGAGGTCACCGACCTCCGGCCAGCCCACGCTCACGCGCCCGTGCTCGATGTTCCAGTGCTCGTTCTCCCCCCGCTGTCCCGCGCGGACCACCCATGCGCTCATCGCCACTCCTTCCTCGCTCTCACCTTGCATACTCAGCGCGTCGATCTTCGCAGACCGCTGCTGCCGCACCAGTGAGAGCAGGCCGCGCCTCACAGCGACTCCGCCGAGGCCGAGACCCGTCCGTGTCGGGCGCGGCCGCGACGACGTGGCCCGGCTCCTGCGGGCAGCGGCCTCCGGCGTGAGGTTGAACGGTCGCCACGGGCTGCGACATCGGGCCGGCAGATGCAGTGGTACGCCCCCCCGGTCAGGTCAACGGGACCAGACTGCACGCGGGCTGCATGCGCGAGGAACTCGCTAGACGTCGGCGCCCTGCCCCGCGGCACGGAGGTGAACGCCCGGGGCCGAGCCCACAATGACCTCCACATCCAGGGCCGGGGCAGCGACCGGAGGAGCAGTTCGCCAGCCTCGGCCTGGTCAGAGGGGCCGGCTCGTTCGACGGAACCGGTCCGCCCCGACGGTGAACGTGCGGCCCTCGACGGGTTCCGGCACCTCCTTGCCCTCGACGGCCTTGGGCGTGACGCGAGCGAGCACATGGCGGTTCTTCTCCTCCACCAGGTAGTAGGCGTCCCGGTTGCTGAGGCTGTCGCTGAGACCGAAGAGTCCGTAGGGGATGTCGAAGGCGAGCATCAGCCCCCACTCGAGGAACTCCTGCACCCGGTTATTGGACCGCATCCGCGCGAGGGGGTAGATGACCGCGTCAGGGAAGGCCTCGCGCACGGCCCGGTGACTCTTCGCGCCCAGGGATCGACCGGCCGGCTTGTACGGCTCGAGGGAGGCGACGTCCACGGGATGCCGAAGCACGGCGGGTGCCGCGCCGTCCCCGGTGCCGTCCAGCAGATGGTCCACGCTGACGCCGAACAGGGCTGCCATCGCCCGCAGGTTGTCCACGCCGGGGATGCCGCGTCCCGCCTCCCACTTCGTCACCGCCTGCCGGGAGACGTGCAGCCGGTCCACGAGCGCGGCCTGGGAGAGCCCGTTGCGGGTGCGGAGCTCCTTGATGCGCTGGGTGAGTGCCATGGCCCTGTCCTTTCCTGGAGGAGACGGTCACAGTCTGCATCGGGTTGTCCACCCAGGGGTATGCGGCGGGACGGAAGGGGGCGCTACCTGCCGGAGCACACCGGCTACGGTGCGTTGCCCCCGCTCTGACATGGACGTTTATGGGGTGGGGGGTAAGGCAGCTCAGACTCGCGCGAGGAACTCGGAGGCGAGCATCGCGTAGGTGACGCCGTCGACCCAGCCGCGGGTGAGGTGCAGCGACTCCTTCCGGAAGGTGCCCTCGTGTCGCAGGCCGACCTTCTCCATGACGCGCAGGCTGGGCGCATTGTCCGCGAAGGCCTCCGCCTCCACGCGGTGCACGCCCAGGCCTGTGAAGGCCAGCTTCAGCAGGGCGCCGGCGAGCTCGGTGGCGTAGCCCTGGCCGGCATGGGTCGGGTGGATGGTCCAGCCGATCTCCGCCTGCGCGTCGCGGGCCTCCTCGCGCGGGCCGCCCTGGCTCCACGCGTCCTGCACGGCCAGCTTCCCCACGCCGATGATCGCCTCGCCCGCGCGGACTGTCAGTCGGTCGCCGGCGGCGAGGTAGCTCTCCCGAAGCTCGCCGGCGGACCCAGCCCGCCCCGACGTCCACGTCCACACCTCCTCGAGGCGGCAGAAGTCGAAGACGGCGGGGGCGTCGTCGGCGGCGAACGGGGTGAGCGTCAGCCGCTCGGTGCGCAGCGGGAAGACGACGCCGCGGCGCGCCGCGAGGTCGAGGAGGGGCGTGGCCATGGGGTCACGACAACGGGCGGCGGTGACGTCCCCTCCCCTACTCTCGGCCCCATGGACGTCACCTTCACTCCGCTCGACCCGGCAGGCGCCGACCGGGACGCGCTCGTCGCCCTGCTCACCGAGAACGCGTGGCCGTTCCACACGCGCCCGCGCGTCACCCGGCCGGAGGCGGAGAAGGCCGTCGATGGCGGCGCCTGGGAGGATGAGGACCACCGCACCTTCTGGATCGACCACGCCGAGCACGGCCGCGTCGGCGTGGTGCGCCTGGAGGACCTCACGGACCCCACCCCCTTGTTCGACCTGCGCGTGGCGGAGCGGTTCCGCGGGCGCGGGCTCGGCGCGCAGATCCTCACCGCGCTCACCCGGCACGTCTTCGAGACGATGCCCGCGGTGGACCGCTTCGAGGGCCAGACCCGCGAGGACAACGTCCCCATGCTGCGCACCTTCCGCCGGGCCGGCTGGGTCAAGGAGGCGCACTACCGGCGCGGCTGGCCCGTGGACGGCGGCGAGCCGCTCGCGTCCGTGGCCTACGCAATGTTGCGCCAGGACTGGGCGTCCGGCACGACGACGCCGGTCCCCGCCGACGTCGACGCCCCGCCTCCGGCGGGGCGCAAGGAGGGCGCGGCTGCGGGCGGCCGCGCCCCTGACTGGCCGTTGCCGACCGCGCGGCTGACGCTGCGGCCGCACCGGGAGGACGACTTCGGCTGGTTGCAGGAGATGTACATGCAGCCCGAGGTGGTGCGCCACCTGCTGGACGAGCCCTGGGACGAGGCGACCGCGCGGGCGAAGCTGGCCAAGCGGATCACGTGGGACGACCTCGGCGGCCCGTCCGGGGCGGTGTCCCTGGTGGTGGAGCACGCGGGCGTCCCCGTGGGTGACGTGATCCTGTGGCTGACGGACCGCGAGCGCGGTGTCGCGGAGATCGGCTGGGCACTGGATCCGCGGCATGCCGGTCAAGGCTTCGCCCGGGAGGCCGCGGCTGCGCTGCTGGACCTGGGGTTCGAGACGTCTGGCCTGCACCGGGTGGTGGCACAGATGGATGCCCGCAACACGGCGTCCGCCCGACTGGCCGAGATGCTCGGGATGCGTCGAGAGGCACACCACCGGCAGGACCTGTGGAGCAAGGGCGAGTGGACGGACACCCTCGTCTACGCGATGCTCGCGAGCGACCGGGGGGTGAGGGGCCATCTATGACGACGAACGGACTTCTACGCTCACCCCATGCAGCTCGAGACCGTGAGGGGGTGGACTCGCGAGGCTCACCAGGTGTGCGGACCGAGGTCCTCGAGGATCTCCAGGTCGAGAAGCCACTCGTCAGGGCGGGGAGTCTCGGGGAGCACCGGCTCGTAGGCGCCGACGTAGACGACCTCCCCCAAGCCGAGGCCGGTGGCCTCCTCTGGCTCAAGGATCGTCAGGTCAGCGTGGCCGGGGACGCGGTCGATCTCGGCGAGCCGCCCCGAGGGCCACACCTCGTGTGCCGCCCTCACCACGGCCCGCACACGACGCAACGGGATCGACCCGGCGGGGCTGCCGTCGTCGTGATGGGTGACGACCCAGCCTGCAGAGGCCAGGGGCCCAGCCTGACTCACTCCCCGGGAGGGCAGCAGGATCAGCTCGTGGACTTCCCCCACGGCGATCGAGTCACCGCAGCATTCCTGCTCCCAGTCCGAGAGCGAGGCGCGGCCGACGGCGCCGACGGTGATGTCCATGGTCGGAGTGTAGGGGCGGGGCCTCACCCGAGGGCACGCGTCACCCGAGGCGCTCCGCCCTCGTTCCAGCGGAACAGGGTGAGGTGCCACAGCCCGAGGAGCGTGTGGGACGAGCCACCTCCACGCGCGCCGACGTGCCGCTGTTCGAGCGGCTCGGGTTCCGCGAGACCGTACCCGACGCGTGCATACCCGCGGCCCGGGAGTGACATCATGGACCTCGGCTCGTGCTGATACTGGGTATCGTGAGCCACGCCACTACACTGTGCCTCCACTGATAAAGGAGCAACCCCCCATGCCGACCCTGCGAACCGTCCCCCTCTCCGCCGCCACGCGGGAGGACCACCTCGCCCGCCTCCGGGCCACCAGCCCGGAGGCCCCCCTCGACATCCTGGTCGTGGGCGGCGGCTCCACCGGCGTGGGCGCCGCGTTCGACGCGGCCACCCGCGGCCTCGACGTGGGCATCGTCGAGGCCCGCGACTGGGCCTCCGGGACCTCGTCCCGCTCCTCCCGCCTCATGCACGGTGGCCTGCGCTACCTCGAGATGCTGGACGTCAAGCTGGTGTACGAGGCGCTGCGGGAGCGCGACCTGCTGCTCACCCAGACCGCGCCCCACCTGGTGCGTCCCCTGCGCTTCGTCTTCCCGTTCTTCCACAAGGTGATCGACCGCGGCTTCATCGGCGCCGGCGTCACCATGTACGACGCCATGCAGTCGCTCGGCCGCCGCCGCGCGATGGGCGCGCACCGCCATCTCAGCCGCCGCTCCATGGCCGCGACCTTCCCCTCCCTCGACGACGAGAAGATCGTCGGCGCGGTGGAGTACGCCGACGCCCAGTTCGACGACGCCCGCCTGGCCATGATGCTCGTGCGATCCGCCGTGGACCACGGCGCCGTGGCCGCCAACTACACCGCCGTCACCGGCTACCTGCGCGGCGACGACGGCCGTGTGCAGGGCGTGCGTGTCCGCGAGGAGACCTCCGGCGAGGAGTTCGACGTGCACGCGCGCGCCGTCATCCTGGCCGGGGGCGTGTGGACCCAGGAGCAGCAGGAGCTGGCCGGGGCCAACGGCGGCCTCGAGGTGCTCGCCTCCAAGGGCGCCCACATCACCGTCCCGCGCGACCGCATCCGCGCCGACGCCGCCACCGGCGTGATCACCAAGACGGAGAAGTCCGTGCTGTTCCTCATCCCGTGGGACGAGTACTGGGTGATCGGCACCACGGACACCCCGTGGGCGGAGGACGTGGCCCATCCGGCCACCACCGCGGACGACATCGACTACATCCTCGAGCACGCCAACGCGGTGCTGAAGGAGGACCTCACGCGTGACGACGTGATCGCCACGTACGCCGGCCTGCGCCCGCTCCTGCAGCCGGTCACCGGATCCGACGGCGGCTCCACCAAGATCTCCCGTGAGCACACCGTCACCGAGGTGGCCCCCGGCCTCACCGCCGTGGCCGGCGGCAAGTGGACCACGTACCGGGCCATGGCCGAGGACGTCGTGGACTTCGTGGTGCGCAAGACCCACCCGACCCGTCCCAGCCTCACCGAGCGCATCCCCGTGCTCGGCGGCCTCGGCTACTCGGAGATCGAGGCGGAGGCGGACCGCATCGCCGCCGACTACGGCCTGGACGAGGCCCGCGTGGACCGGCTCCTGTTCCGTTACGGCACCGTCCTGCGCCATGTGCTCGACCTGATCGACGGCGACCCGTCCCTGAGCGTCCCTCTCGCCGAGGCGCCGCGCTACCTGCGCGCCGAGATCGTCTACGCGGCCCGAGCCGAGGGCGTCGTCCACCTGGACGACGTCATCGAGCGCCGCACGCGCCTGTCAACCGAGGTCCGCGACCGCGGCGTCGCGGCGGCCGAGGAGATCGCGTCCCTCGTGGGCCCCGAGCTGGGCTGGGATGAAGAGCGCATCGCCGGTGAGATCCGGGCGTACAAGGACCTCGTCGCCGCCCGCCTCCGCGGCGAGACCGCCCACGACGACGTCACCGCCGCCGCCGCGCTCGCGGCCGCCGACGCCGCCCCCGTCCACTGAAAGGAGCCCGTCCATGGGCACGATCTTCCTGCATGAGATCGCCGGCACGGCGATCCTCCTGCTGCTCGGCGTCGGCGTCGTCGCCAACGTCGTCCTGACGAAGACCAAGGGCAACGGCGGAGGCTGGCTGCTCATCAGCTTCGGCTGGGGGCTGGGCGTCTTCGCGGGCGTCTACGTCGCTGCCGCGACCGGTGCGCACCTGAACCCCGCCGTGACCGTCGGCCTGCTCGTCAGCGGCGCCGAGGAGTACGCCCCCGGCATCGCCGTGACCCTCGGCACCACGCTCGCGTACTTCGCGGCGCAGCTGATCGGCGCCTTCCTCGGCGCGGCCCTGGCCTGGCTGGCCTACCGCGACCACTACCAGGCGGAGACGGACCAGGGGGCGATCCTGGGCACCTTCGCCACAGGCCCCGAGATCCGCAACCCGCTGTGGAACATGGTCACCGAGGTGATCGCCACGTTCGTCCTGGTGTTCGTGATCCTGCTCTTCGGCTCCACCCCCTCCGGGCTCGGCCCGCTCGCGGTGGCCCTGCTCGTCGTCGCGATCGGCGCGAGCCTGGGCGGCCCCACGGGGTACGCCATCAACCCGGCGCGCGACCTGGGCCCCCGCCTGTTCCACGCCGTCGCGCCGATCCGGCACAAGGGCGGCTCGGACTGGGGCTACGCGTGGGTGCCGATCGTCGGCCCGCTCGTCGGCGCCGTCCTGGCCGGCCTCGCCGCGCCTCTGTTCGTCTGAGCGGTCTGCCCGTCCAACCCCGGCGGGCACGTTCCCCTGCGGGAACGTGCCCGCCACCCCCACACCCCCGTGACCACCTCCGAAGGAGTAGGACATGACCACCCCCCGCTACGTGATGGCCATCGACCAGGGCACCACGTCCACGCGCGCGATCCTCTTCGACCACAGTGGGGCCATCGTGTCCACTGGTCAGCGCGAACACGAGCAGATCTTCCCGCGCGCCGGCTGGGTGGAGCACGACCCGGTGGAGATCTGGACGAACACCCGCGAGGTCATCGGCGAGGCCCTGGCCCGCGCCGAGGTGACCCGACACGACGTCGCCGCCGTGGGCATCACGAACCAGCGTGAGACCACCGTGGTGTGGGACCGCAACACCGGCAAGCCGGTGTACAACGCCATCGTGTGGCAGGACACCCGCACCGACCACCTCTGCGAGCGCCTGGCCGGCGACGTCGGCGCGGACCGCTACAAGGAGCGCGTCGGGCTGCCCCTGGCCACGTACTTCTCCGGCCCCAAGGTGGCCTGGATTCTGGAGAACGTGGACGGTGCCCGGGAGGCCGCCGAGAACGGCGACCTCATCTTCGGCACCACGGACTCGTGGCTCGTGTGGAATCTCACCGGCGGCGGGGAGGGCGGCCGGCACGTCACCGACGTCACCAACGCCTCCCGCACCATGCTGATGAACCTGGACACCCTCGACTGGAACGAGGAGATCTGCGCGGACATGGGCATCCCGATGTCCATGCTTCCGGAGATCGTCAGCTCCTCCGCCGAGGTGGGCACCGTATCCGGCCAGCAGCTGCTGCGCGAGACGCCGATCACCGGCATCCTGGGCGACCAGCACGCGGCGACCTTCGGCCAGGCGTGCTTCGAGGTCGGCCAGGCCAAGAACACGTACGGCACCGGCAACTTCATGCTGATCAACACCGGCGAGGAGCCGGTGCACTCGGACAACGGCCTGCTCACCACGGTGGCGTACCGCATTGGCGACCAGAAGCCGGTGTACGCGCTGGAGGGCTCGATCGCCGTCACCGGCTCGCTGATCCAGTGGCTGCGGGACAACCTCGGGATGATCGCCAGCGCCCCGGAGGTCGAGACCCTGGCCGCCGGCGTGGAGGACAACGGCGGCGTGTACTTCGTCCCCGCGTTCTCCGGCCTCTTCGCCCCGCACTGGGACGCCGCGGCCCGCGGCGCCATGGTGGGCATGACCCGTTACGTCAACAAGGGGCACATCGCCCGCGCGGCGCTCGAGGCCACCGCCTTCCAGAGCCGCGAGGTCCTGGACGCCATGAACGCGGACTCCGGCGTGGACCTGACCGAACTGAAGGTCGACGGTGGCATGGTCGCCAACGAGCTGCTCATGCAGTTCCAGGCGGACCTGCTGCGCGTGCCCGTCGTGCGCCCCAAGGTCATCGAGACCACCGCTCTCGGCGCCGCCTACGCCGCAGGCCTGGCGGTGGGGTTCTGGGCGTCCCAGGACGAGCTCGTGGCCAACTGGGAAGAGGACAAGCGCTGGGAGCCCACCACGGACGAGGAGGAGGTTGAGCGCGCCCTGCGGCTGTGGAAGAAGGCCGTGGAACGCTCCCGCGACTGGGTCGACGAGGACGTCGAGTCGGCCCAGGGCTGAGCCGTCCGGTCCGTAGGTCGGTCCGGCCGGCCCCGTGCGCCCCGTGCGCCCCGGGCCGGTCCGGGCCCTCCAGAAGGACCCCGAGCAGCACTACCCCCTCGTCGGCCGCCTGCGCGCGGAGCGGGGCGGAGTCGGTGCCGTTGCCATCGGCGCAGTGGCCAGGCCCGAGGTGCCCGGCTGCTCCGACGTCAAGCTGTCCTCACCCAGGGCGTCCTCTTCCCCCGCCGCTTCCGCCCAAGGCGGCGGTGGCCAGGCAGGCGAAGTAGTCCGCATCCACGTGTCGGCCGTCCTTGGTGGCGCTCCGATGTGGAATCTCCTCGGAGAGGTTCTCCTCGTCCGCGTTGTTCACCGAGGCCACCACCTTTTCGAGGCCGGCCACCTCGGGCCGGAGTTCGCGCGCCCGTCGTCGCATCCTGCCCTCGCCGGTCCACTCATGGGTGCGTTCGGTGAGGGCGTCGAATGGGTTCTCACACGCCGACATTCGGTGTGCTCGTTCGACGACGTTGGACGCCAGGATGTCCCTGAGCATCGTCGTCTTGCCGGTCCCGGGTGGGCCGTTCACGCCCATCAGACCTGACCCGCACTCCTCGACGACGTCGGCCCGCGCGACGACATCAATGCGGGCGGCTTGCAGATGCCCCGTGTGCTCGCGGGCAGTCATATTCGAGGAATTCAGCGATGGCTGCAGTGCCGGGATGGCGCGCTTGTCCTCTTCCCCGAGGCTCGGCGCGGGCATTCCATCCCCCGTCTGACCTTCGCCCACTCCCCCAGGACTACGACGTCCGTTCAGTTCCGGTTCAGCCCGAACCGGCGCGTCATCAGCGCGTCCTTGTAGTGCTTCTCCGCGGCGTCGACCTGGGCCTGCGGGGTATCGGAGCCGAACACGCGCAACAGGCTGAACGTGTACCGCTCCGGCTGGGTGGGATCGAGCTCCAGGGCATCCCGGAGGGCGACGTTCCCGCCATGCCCGTCACGGGCGTAGGCCTCCCACCGGCCGAGCACACCACGCTCACCGTCGGCCTTGCCGACGTAGCACTGGCCCGCGGTCTCGTCGGCGATCAGGTAGATCCCGCGTACGGCCTGCAGGGCAGTGCGCCAGCCTGCGTAGCGGGTCTCGGCCACCATTGACTGCAGGTCCCCGTAGCTGAGCAGCACGTGGTCGAAGCCGGGGAACGCCTCGGTGGTGGGGTCGGCGATCTCCAGGACGGGGAACCGCGCCGCCAGGGGGCCGCGCTTGGCCCAGTTCACGGGATCTGCGGACCACTCCACCACCAGGCGCTCCTCGAGGGAGGCCAGCAGCGGCACCGGCGCAACGTCGTAGTACCGGTGCCGCTCCGTGCGCTCAGCCACGGCCTCCCCGCGGTTCTCGTACACGGCGGTGAGGCGAGAACGACGCCCTCCCTCCCCCATGAAGATCAGCCAGTGGCGGGCAGGCTCCTTCGGGAACTTCCCCACGTGGTGCTGCTCGCGCGTGTAGGCGAGCACGCGCTCGGGCGTGGCCGCGGCCCGCGAGGGAAGCCCATCCGCCTTGTATGTGTGATGGATGGCAAGAACCTCGTGCGGGTCCAGGCCAGCGGCGTCGAGCACCGACCCAAGAGTCAGGACGAACGGCTCGGGAACCGGATCAGAGTGCGGCATAGGACCTCATTCTGCTCATGGGACGGATCCACATCGACAGATTGACACTTCAGACTCACAGTCGACCACCAAGGGGGGCTCTCAAGAGCGGCAGTGTCAGTCTCCCGCCCCTCTGGCCGACACCAGTCGGTACCGGGTGTCCTTGTGGCCCTGACCGCCGGTCATCTCCACCAGCCCGTCGAGCAGCGGCTGGCGGAGCGCGTAGCGGATCTGCCGCGCGGTCAGCATGGTGGCCTCCTCCAGGTCGCGGATGCCCACCGCCTCCCCCGCGGCCAGGGCACCGAGGACGCGCCCCTCGTGGCGGGTGGGCGCGGAGCTGGGCGGCACGGCCGACGACGGTGTCCCGGCCTTCGCCCCGGGCGTCACCTCCGCGGGGGACGTCGTCGCGACCTCCACGGCAGGCTCCCGCCAACTCGGCCGAGCCCCCTCGGGCCGCGGCCGCCAGAGCAGAGCCTTGAACTGGACGCCCGTGTCGATGAGCTGAGGCCGGTCCAGCACCCACTGCCGAGCGGACCGGAACACCTCGTGGATGCCGCCGCCCTCGCCCTCGATGACGGAGGCGCCGTCCGGCGTCGTGAGCTTCTTGGCGATCTGGTACAGCCGCTGATTGACGGCGGCCTGGGCGTGTTCGTCACTTTCGAGCTGGGTGAGTGACACTCCGCGGAGGCCGCCCGGGCTCTGGATGAACAGGGCCCGGTCCGTGAGCCGCACCTGGATGGCCTTGCCCGCGCCGAGGGTGTCGGGGCCGAGGTCGCGGTGCACGAGGGCGTTGCCGAGGAGTTCACGGACGGCGGCGAGCGGGAGCTCGGGGCGGCGCTCGAGCTGACCGTCGGGGCGGTACACGTGCTCGGTCCCGAGGTTCTGGCGCACCCAGGCCATCACCTCGTCGAGCAGCACGGGGACGGGGCCGGTGAAGTCCGTGAGGTTGCGGCTGCGCGCCTGCCCCTCTCCCCCGCGCACCTGGACGGCGGCGGTGACGGTGAGCCCCGGATAGCGGCCCTGCGGGTAGTCGCCGAGGGCGTAGAGGCCGGCCAGGGTGGGCTCCCCGGCGGCGGTGAGGACGTTGGTCTGGCGGAGGATCTCCTGGTGCGTGCGGTCACGGAGGCGGCGGTCCCGCTCGCGCACGGCCGCCACGTAGTCGGTCACGAGCTCGGGGACCAGGTCCTCCTCGCTCATCCCGGTGACGGGCTTGACGTCGTAGTCCACGCGCTCGTCGGCGTGGAGCTTGGCGACCTCCAGCATGCGCAGCTCGTGCGCGTGCATCACGTAGTCGCCGTCGGACTGGCGGAGATAGGCCTGCCCTCGCACCGTTGCGGGCCGGTCCGTGAGGCGCAGGGGCACCACGTGGGCGACGAGCACGTCCTTCCCGTCCAGGCGGAAGACCTGGGGCAGGAGGGTCGGGCTGGGCGTCACGGCCTCGCGTGCCTGGGCCACGAGCCCCGCCTCCAGTGCGGCGACGTCGGGCACGCCCACCACGCGGAACTGGCCGTGCGCCTCGTCGACGCCGCAGATGACGGTTCCACCGGCGGGCATGTTGGCGAAGGCGCAAAGCGTCTCCGGCAGGGAGGGGACGCCGCCCGTGGCCCGCTTGACCTCGACCGAGGTGGTGTCGCCACGACGCGCGCGGAGGGCGTCGAGGGTGGCCGTCAGATGATCAGAGGACCAGTTCACAGTGACAACTGTAAGTCATGGTGTCAGTGTCATGACGGGCGCTTCCCGTGACGACCGTTCAACCCGGACCCCGGCGACGTCGAAAACCTGGACGAGGTGCGCCTCCGCGGCGGCATGAACGTGTACCCGCAGGAGATCGAGGAGGTCCTCTACGAGCACCCGGCGGTGGCGGAGGCCGCCGTGGTGGGCGTGCCGCACCCGGAGCTCGGCGAGGAGGTGGCCGCCTACGTGACGCTGGCGCCCGGCGCGACCGCGACCGAAGAGGAGCTCGTCGCGCACGTGAAGTCCCAAGTGGCGCCGTACAAGTACCCGCGCAGCGTGGTGGCGATGGACGGCCTGCCGAAGACGGCGACCGGGAAGATCCTCAAGCGGGAGCTGGCCACGGCGCAGTGAGGCGGGGCCGGCCCCGGGCAGGGCCCGGGCTCTTGGTCCACAGGACCGCAGGTTTCCGTCAGAACCTGGGCCGTCGGCTCAGGTTCTTACCGAAACGCGCGGTCCGCGCGCGGCGACGGCGCGATCGGCGACGCCACGGGGAGCGCCGACAGCGCTGGGGTCGCTGACGGCTTTCAGTAGGCTCAGACTCACCACGTGGGCGCCATGGTGGATGAACCCGGCTCCCGGAGGGCGCGTCCCACGCGATACGCCCGTGGTCCGAGACCTCGACGGAATGGAATCCCGTGTCGACCTTCCAGACCCCCCAGTACACGATCGTCGAACTGCTGAACAAGGCTCAGTGCGGCGAGCTTCAGCTCCCCGACTTCCAGCGGCCTTATCGGTGGGACGACGAGCGCATCCGGTCCCTGCTGGTCACGATCCTCCGCGGGCACCCCATGGGCGTCATCATGACCCTCAAGACCGGAGGTCATAATGTCCGCTTCAAGCCGCGCCCCATCACCGGTATCGGCCACGAGGGCCTGAAGGAGCCCGAACTCCTTCTTCTGGACGGTCAGCAGCGCACCACATCGATGGTGCAGGCCCTCACGGGGGATGGCGTGGTGGACACGGAAGACGCGCGCCATCACAAGCTGAGGCGCCGATACTTCGTGGACGTGGTCAAGGCACTGGGCGATGTCCGGGAACAGGAGGACGCCGTCGTGTCTCTGCCGGACTCGGGCATCGTCACGGGGAACATCGGCCGAGACGTCGTGCTGGACGTGACGACGGAGGAGAAGCAGCACGCGGCGGGACTCATGCCTGCCACGGTCCTCTTCGACAGTGCACGCTGCTTCGCGTGGATGATGGGCTACCAGCAGGGCGCCCCGGAGCGGATGGCCGTCACCCAGCAGTTCCTCTCGACCGTGGCCCAGTCCGTGCAAACGTACAAGGTGTCCGCCATCGAACTCGACAAGGACATCTCCAAGGACGCTGTCGCCACCGTCTTCGAGAAGGTGAACACGGGCGGTCTGCGCCTCGACGTCTTCGAGCTCCTCACGGCCACTTTCGCGGGCGACGGCGCCTACTTCAAGGAGACGGGCGAGGACTTCCGTCTGGCTGAGGACTGGGCGCGCACCGAGGAGGTGCTCCACAAGTACCCGGTGCTCAAAGAAATGAGGAGCACAGACTTCCTCATGGCTGTCTCCGTGCTGATCACCCTGTCCAAGCGCCGCACAGCCCTGGCCGCCGGCAAGACGGGCAAGCAGGTGCCCCAGACCAGCGCCCGCCGTGAAGACATCCTCAGCATGAGTCTGGACGACTACCGGACCTGGGCTCCTCAGCTGCGGGATGCCTTGCCTAGGGTGGCCAGGCATCTCCGCGATCTCCACATCCACGAGAGTCGGGGCATCCCGTACAGCTCGCAGGTCGTTTCGTTGATGATCGTCACCACCCTGCTGGGCGAGCGAGCTGAAGAGCACGCGGTGCGCGCGCGCTTGAACCAATGGTTCTGGTGCGGAGTTCTGGGCGAGCTCTACGGGTCTACGATCACGACCCAGCTGGCCAAGGACGCGGAGCAGTTGCCCGATTGGTCTCTGGCCAAGAGCTCTACCACTCCGGAGGCCATCATCCGCGCCAGCTTCGCGGAGTCACGTCTCGGTTCTCTGCGCTCACGGCAGTCCGCCGCCTACAAGGGCCTCTACGCGCTGATCATGGCGCAGCAGACCCCCGTGAAGGACTGGATGTTGGATCAGAAGCTTGACTTCCAGTCGTATGACGAGCTGCAGGTCGACATCCATCATGTCTTCCCCAAGAAGTGGTGCGAGGACAACGCGATCGAGTATTGGCGACGCGAGAGCATCATCAACAAGACTCCTCTGGCGAAGAAGACAAACATCCGCCTGCGGGGCGACTCACCCGCCGTCTACATCGACCGCCTGGATGCGAAGGGCCTCAGTGCGGAACAGGTGGACGCGCAGATTGCGACCCATGCGATTGACCCGGCGTTTCTCCGGGCAGGGGACTTCGACGGCTACTTCCAGGATCGTCGCCGTCGACTCGTGGACCTCATTGAGAGCGCCATGGGCAAGTCCGTCGTTCGCGACTGGGACGTTGATTCCGAATCAACGGATGCACCCGCGAACTTCAATGAGCCAGCGGCATCGACGGGCGGTGTCTCCATTGGGGGCGAGCCGACACCGGACAGGACCCTCTGATCCTATCGGAGGCGAACTGGCCCACCGCTCTCGGACCGGCTCATGAGGAGACGGCTCAGCTCTGCGCGCGGTACTCGGAGGCGAGCATCGTGTAGGTGACGCCGTCGATCCACCCGCGGGTGAGATGCAGCGGCTCCTCCTTGAGCGTGCCCTCGTGGCGCAGCCCCACCTTGGCCATGACGCGCAAGCTGGGCGCGTTGTCCGCGAAGGCCTCCGCCTCCACGCGGCGCACGCCCAGGCCGGTGAAGGCGAGGTCCAGCAGGGCGCGGGCCTGCGCGGCGACGGCGGCGTACGAACCGGTGCCGAGCACGTCCGAGGCAGCCAGGTAGTCGGCCAGGCGGTCCGGGTCCGAGGGCTCGCCGCCGGGCACCTTCACGAGGGAGCCGTCCGCGAGCTCGACGCGCATGTACTGAGCCTGGCTGCCCGTCTACGAGCCCGCGTCGGCGCAACGGGACTGGTAACCGGCCTGGCAGATATCGAACGTGTTGTCCGAGAGCATGAACGAGCCGATCACAAAGTCGCCCAGCTCGAGGGTGGCGACCTCCGTGCCCTTCTCCACGATCGTGCCCACGTACTCGTGGCCCATGCGGCGGTGGTCCACCTCGTTGTGGCCGCGGTAGGGCCACAGGTCCGATCCGCACACGCACGCGGCGGCCAGCTTGAGGACCGCGTCCGCGGGCTTCACGACGCGCGGGGTCTCCACGGTCTCCACGACGACGTCGCCCGGCGCGCGGATGACGACGGCCTTCATGGTGGCGGGAATCTCGGGGGCGGTGAGGGTGGGGGTCTCGGTGGTCATGGGGTGTCCTCTCGTCAGGTCCAGGGAATGTCGCGGAGAAGTCTCCCCCGCGCGCGGAACTCGGAGGCGAGCAGCGCGTAGGTGACGCCGTCGACCCAGCCGCGGGTGAGGTGCAGCGACTCCTCCCGGAAGGTGCCCTCGTGACGCAGGCCGACCTTCTCCATCACGCGCAGGCTGGGCGCGTTGTCTGCGAAGGCCTCCGCCTCCACGCGTCGCACGCCCAGGCCCGTGAAGGCGATCTCCAGCAGGGCGCCGGCGAGCTCGGTGGCGTAGCCCCGTCCGGCGTGAGCCGGGTCGATGGTCCACCCGATCTCCGCCTGCGCGTTCCGGGCCTCCTCGCGTGGCCCGCCCTGGCTCCACGCGTCCTGCACGGCCAGCTTCCCGACGCCGATGATCGCCTCATCCACGCGGACCGTCAGCCGGTCGCCGGTGGCGAGGTACTGCTCCCGCAGCTCGTCGGCCGAGCCGGCCCGCCCTGACGTCCACGTCCAGACCTCCTCGAGGCGGCAGAAGGCGAAGACGGCGGTCGCATCGTCAGCGGCGAACGGGGTGAGCGTCAGGCGCTCGGCGCGCAGCGGGAAGGCGACGCCGCGGCGCGCGGCGAGGGCGGCGAAGGGGGTGGGCATGGGGTCACGGTAGCGGCACGGGTGATGGGGCCCCGCCCCTACGCTCGGGGCATGAGGATCGAGCTGGCCCGTTTCCGCGTGGTGCCCGGCAAGGAGGAGCGCGCCCGGGCGTGGATGGACTTCCCCTGTGCGACCCCAAGGCGTTCCGGGAGACGCTGGAGCCGGAGCGCATGTACGTGGAGACGATCTTCTCCGAGGTGGTGGACGGGGTGACGTACCTGTCTTGGTACTCGGTGCAGGGGGAGGGCGCTGCAGATGCGCGGGCGTCCGCCCACTGGCTGGACGAGCAGCACGTGGTCTTCTGGCAGGAGTGCATCGACCCGGACTTCACCCCTCAAGACCTCGCCCCGGAGGTGCACGTGACCCCGGAGCGGGTCGAGGCGGCCATGCGGCCGCTGGACTGTAAGACAACAGCCCAACGCCCGATCCGTTCGCATGGATCCGCATGTGCAACGATCGGGCCGGATCGTTACCTAAGAGACGCCGGTGTGGACGCTTCCTGACGAACTGCGCCGAGCATCCTCACCCCACCGGGCGCAGCCGCTCCGTGGGCAGGGCCGGGGTGACGCTCGCGGCAGGGTTACCGACGTCGTCGGCCGGGTCGGACCGCCAGTCCTCAGCGCGCGCACGAGGGTGGCCATCAGCGTCCGACGGTCGTCCCGCCGAGGGATGAACCGACTGTAAGCCGGGTTCTGTACCCGTCAGCCCTTCCCGCGTGCATCGGCCCACTTCTGCCAGCGGTCGAGGATCATCGGCACGGCGGTCTCCCGCCACCACGGGAGGTGGATCAGCGCCTGGCTCATGCCGCCCACGTTGCAGCGGTCCATGTTCACGCTCACTCGGTCATAGGGCGTGGCCTCGGTGAGGATCTCGTCGATCGCCCCGTCCACGAGGCCCTTGAGCTCGTCACGCGACGCCGGCGGCGGCTCACGCGCGAACCGCACCCGGAGTTCGGTCCACAGGCCGACGGACCCTCGGAGCCCGTACTGCTCGGGGTGCTCGCGGAGCAGATCCCCGACCGTCGTCGGCTCCCAGCTTTCCGGGAGTCGCCCCTCTTCTGCTTCTTCCTGCGCAGCGGCCAGTGCGACCATCCAGGCTCGAGCTGCCTTGATGTGGGGGCGGGGGGCCTGCGTGGGTGAGGTTCAGCGGCGGGCGCCACGCCGTGATCACGTGCTTCTCGACGTCACCGAGGGCCACGGGCACTTCGGGCACCCAGACGCGAAGGACCAGGTGGTCGACCATCCACCTGGTCAGCGCTTCTTCCGAGCGCTCGCTGAGGTCGAAGGTCGCCGGACTCTTGCTGGAAGGCTTGCCCCCGGCCCGCGGCACCGGCCAGAGGAGCGCCGAGTGCTCCAGCAGCGCTGCGAACGTCCTGCGCACGGTGGACCGGCCGGTCTTGCCCGTGCCGAAGTGCTGCCGCACATCCCTGGCGGCCAGACTCCGCTCGGCCTTGCCGACGTACAACAAGCCGTCCGCCCCCACCGGCACCTCAGGTCCGAGCTCTCGACGCACACGGGACACGTCCTTCGCGTACACGGCGTAGAGGCCTGGGGCGTCCGGGACAGCGCCGCCCTCCTCCGACCAACCGGTCACGCCCCACTCCGGGCCACCGTCCCCGAAGAGATGCAGCTCGAACACCGGCCCGTGGCCCAGAGTGCGCACCGCGTCCTGGACGGCCGCGTCCATGCGCGCCGGCGTCAGTTCGTACGTCATGGCTCCATGGTGGCGAACAGCCGGACGCGTTAGCGGCCCACAGCTGTGCTCGGGGTGCCCCGCTCGCCACAGCACGGCATCATGGCCCCATGGTCTCCGCCCCGTTGCCGTTCCGCCGCTGGGAGACCCCAGCAGGGCTGGCACCTTCGCTGATCTTCGAAGACGGGGTCGGCCCTGGGATCTACGTCCTCGAGTTCTCGAACGGGGATCAGTACGTGGGCCAAAGCATCCATCCCGCCACCCGGTTCGCGAGCCACCGCCGGCGGTGGCAGGACATCGTGGCCGTGAACTTCACCCCGGTGCCTCCGGAGGAGTTGGATCGGGTCGAACAGGCCATGATCACGGAGAAGCGACGCGCAGACGTCCGCCTTCGCAACCGCACGCTGCTCGCCCAGCCATTCGGAGACTCCCCCCTCGACTTCATCGTCACCCAGGAGGAACAGGCCGCGTGGATCGGGGATGATCCCATGAACGTGGAGCGGGAGATCGCCCCGCAGCGGATCGTTGAGGCCCGCGCCCGACGACGCACGGACAGAGGGCGCCTCCCTGAACCGGTCCGGGAGCACCCGCATCTCGCGGAGGCCGTCGACTCGATCGCCGGCTACCTGTACTACGTGATCCCCCTCCCCACGGAGACGGAAGGGCGCGGATGGGTGCTCAGCGCGTGGCCCTCCACGAACCGTGCGCGGAGCCACCGCCGGTTCGCGACCCTGAGCATCCAGAAGGTGGAGATGCTGTACCTCTACGAGGCCCGGACCGAGGACGGCGAGTGGGAGCAGACCATGGTTCTGAACGTCCACGACTCCTTGGAGATCGACGACGAACTCCGCCCCCTCTTCTTTCAGACCGCTTATCGCACGACTGGCCCGGTGTGGACCACCGCCGTTCACGGGTGGGAGGACATCGGCGTTCTCCTCGGCCACCCCGCAGTGCTCCTCGCCGCACGCAAGCTGGCTCTCTCGCAGCTGCGGAAGGGACGGGCGATGTTCTCTCGAGCCCACAGCTGGGCCCTCGCCGACGCGGCGTTCGCGCACATCGGGGACGTGCTGGACGAGTGGGCCACGGCCGGAAACGACCGAGCGGCTCGCCCCGGCTCGTGATTGGATGAAATTCGATTCCATGCAGCGGACTGAGGAGTAACCACCATGCCCGTCGAGATGAAGATGTGGCGCATGGACCAGCACGGTGCACCCCGTCCGCTGGACCAGGCCCGCATGCCTTCGGAGGCCGAGCTCCAGCGGTTCCTCGTCAAGGACCCCACGCTCCTTGGTGAGCCGCTGCTGGTGATCGGACGCGAGGTTCCCACGCCCTACGGCACCCGCATCGACATCCTCGCGATGGACGGGGAGGGCAATCTCCACGTCCTCGAGCTGAAGCGCGACCGCACTCCCCGAGCAGTGGTGGCCCAGATCCTCGACTACGCCTCGTGGACCTCCCAGCTCCCGCGAGAGGAGATCCGGGACATCGCACGGCGTCACCTCGGCACGGACCTGGAGACCGCCTTCGACGAGACCTTCGGTTCGAGCCTTCCGGACGAGCTCAACGGCGAGCAGCGCCTGACCATCGTGGCCGCCACCCTGGACAGCAGCTCCGAACGGATCGTGGCCTACCTGCGCACCTTCGGGGTCCCCATCAACGCCGTCTTCTTCTCCTATCTCGAGGACGAGGATCGCCGGTACCTCGCCCGTTCGTGGCTCGTCAGCTCCGACGAGACGACCGCTGCGTCCACCGCCGCCACGGACCGCGCGAAAAAGGCAGCATGGAACGGGGTCGACTGGTACGTGGTCTACGACCGCGAATGGGAGGACACCCGCCGCTACGGCTTCGTCTCTGCTGGCGGCGGGCGATTCTACACACGGACCCTGCGCAACGTCCCTGTGGGCGCCCGCATCTGGGTCCACATCCCGCAGACGGGCTACGTGGGTGTCGGGAAGACGACGGGGCCCGCGATGCGCTTCGACGAGGCCATCCTGCCCACAGCCGAGGGCGAGCAAGCACTTGATGCTCTCCCCCTGAAGGGCGAGTACCGCCACGCCTCCGAAGCTAGTGACGACAACACCGAATGGGTGCTCCCCGTGCGGTGGATCGACACCAGGCCCGCCTCGGAGGCCTACTGGGAGAAGGGCATGTTCGCCAACCAGAACAGCGCCTGCAAGCTCCGCCAGGAGTTCACGCTTGCTCGCCTGGCGGAGGAATTCGACGTTGAGAGCCCCCAGTCCCGGCGGGGGTAGACCACCCGACGTGACCACGGCGACAGATGGCCTTGACGCCTCGAATGTGAGCGATCCATGTCCGAGGCCCCGCAGCTTGCC
Organism: Micrococcus sp. EWR3.9.1; assembly: GCF_052615555.1. Classification (NCBI taxonomy): domain Bacteria; kingdom Bacillati; phylum Actinomycetota; class Actinomycetes; order Micrococcales; family Micrococcaceae; genus Micrococcus; species Micrococcus sp. EWR3.9.1. The sequence continues at coordinate 54,899 of NZ_JBQXFD010000003.1, read as the reverse complement.
ACTGCCACACGGGGGGACCTCAGGTCTGACTGGCACCATGTAGGAGGCCGAGTGTAGGCCGCGCATCCTGACACTCGTCCCTTCAGCCCGTTGCTGAGCAGGTGCCACAGCTGGTACCCACGCGCCGAGCCCTGCGGCATGCTTGGACCATGACGCGAACGGACGGCGAGCAGCCGGAGGACACCTCCGGCGACGACAGGCCTCAGGGACACCTCGACCCTCGGGAGTGGCGGATTCGCCTCGAGAATGCCCTCGACTTCCCTGCCACTGTGCGCGAGGCCCTGGACGCCGTGCGGGCAGCGTCCATCAAGACGCTGGAGACGAATGAGCAGAGCCGTCAGACACACGACTGGCTTCTCAGGAAGAAGATGGAGGTCATCGAAAGGGAGCTCGACAAGCCGGACCTCACGCGGGAGGACCGCGACCATCTGATGGCCATGGTGGACGACCTCATTGAGCGCGCCAACGCCAAAGATGAAGAGAACCGGCGCTTTCTCGCCGGCCTGACGCATGGGGGAATGAACGCGGCCGTAACTATTGCGGGCCTTGCCATAGGCACAGCCGGCGTCGTCGCAGTTACTGCCATCGCTGGCCCAGACGGTCTTAGGCAGGTCGGCCAGCTTCTGCCACAGATCGCTCAGCGGGCCCTCCGGAAGTAGTCACCCGCTACGCCGCGCTTCCTGCCTTCGACGGCGCCCCGGTGCCGTTTTCCACCCCGGCCCGCCGCCGGACGTCGGCCAACACGGCCACCACGGCGTCGGCCGCCTCGCCGGGATACACGGCGTCCACCCCACCCATCGCCAGATAGGGGTCCTCGTAGAGGCGCCCAGGAGACACCACCCCGTTACGGACCAGGTCGTCCACGAGCATGCGAGTGAAGTGGATCTGGTCGGCGTTCCACCGCCCCTCATCCAGGAACCCGGCCAAGGCCTCCTCGGCGGCACTGCGGTCCAGGCCGACCAGGCTTCGCACGAACACACCGAGTTCGTCCCCGGCCTGGTCGCGGACCCAGTCCAGTTCGGGACGCTCCGACCCGCCTGCCTCCACCAGCATGCGGCCGAGCTCGTCCAGGTCCGCCTCCGTCAAGGGCTGATTGCCGCGAAGCTTCCGCAGCGCCAGGGTGTCCCGCTCGCCCTGCAGGAAGGCCCTCGCCTTCCGCCGGTAGCGCTCCCAATCCATGCCGGGCCTGGACGGCACGATCACCACTTCACTGGAGTCCAGGAGGGTGTCCACGAAGTCGGTGTAGACGGGGGACGAGGTTCGCCGGGGCAGGAATGCCACGAGGTCACGCAGGCCCTCGCGCAGGGCCTCGACGTCTGCGAGCCCCGCGTCCTTCCACCAGAGGTCTTCGGCCACGCGGGACAGCAGGTCCTCCTTCTGCTTCACAGCGGGGATGCGCACCTGGCTCAACAGAGCCCCGGCGATGTCCTGGATCGCCGTTCGGCACCGTTCGGCCGTGGTGAGGTCCTGGTCCAGGTCGGCGAGCTGCCAGCGCAGGGTGAGCAGGTCGAAGCGTTTGGCGGCCTCGTTGGGGTCGCGCACCGCGGAGGGCAGTCCTGCCACGTGCTCAGCGAGTTCCTGGACGTCCTCGGCGCTCACGCGCCCCCAGGCTGCGGCGTCGGACCAGCGCTCCACCTGACGCCGGTGCTTGCGCACCAGGAGGTTCTGCCCGGGCATGGCCGCCACGTAGGAGTGCAGCCAGTCGGCGTGACTGCGGCGCACAGCACCGGCTCTGTCCTCCCGTTCGCTCCCCGCTTCGGCCTGAGCGTCCAGGGCCGCGACGACGGCGGCCCGCGTCTCGAAGATCTGCTGGGTGAGGGGCTTCTGCTGGGATGGCGCCCGTTCGGGAAGGTCCTGGTTGAAGTACTCGAGATTTCCGCCGACGTCGATGACGGTGAAGGAGGTCTTGTCCCGCCCAGGACCGAAGAGGTCAGGGCGCAGGCGGGTGCCGCGGCCGAGCATCTGCCAGAACTTGGTCTTGGAGTGGACCACCTTGAACAGCACGAGGTTGACCACGTCGGGGATGTCCACGCCGGTGTCGAGCATGTCCACGCTGATGGCCATCTGGGGCATCTTGTCCGGGTCGGAGAAGTCGTCCAACAGGGCGCCGCTGTAGGCGGTCTTGCTGGTGATCACGCGGGCAAAGCTGCCGCCCAGTTCTGGGAAGCGCTCGTTGAACCGGCGCTCGATGAACTCGGCGTGCCGCTGGTTCTTGGCGAAGACGATCGTCTTCCCCAACCGGTCTCCATCGGCCACCTTCTGCCCGCGCTCCATGAGCAGCTCGAGCACCTTGTCCACGGTGTCGTCGTTGAAGAGGAAGTCGTTGATCTCCTGGGAGTCCACGTTCTCCGGAGGTCCGTCCTCGCCCCAGTCGAGGGCGTCCCACTCGGCCTTCTCCTCCTCGGAGAGGTCGTCGTAGCGGATGCCCCGGCGGAGGAACTCGGTCCCGGCAGACACCCCCTCCGGCGGCACCAAGTAACCCTGCTCCACGGCCTCAGCGAGGTCGAAGGCGAAGGTGGGGACGCCGTCTTCGAGGTGGAAGAGGCGGTAGGTGTTGCGGTCCACCTCGTCCTTGGGGGTGGCGGTGAGGCCGATCAGGAGGGAGTCGAACCAGTCAAAGATGGCCCCGTACTTCTGGTAGACGGAGCGGTGGGCCTCGTCGATGATCACGAGGTCGAAGTGCCCCGCGCCGAAGCGGCGGGGTCCGTCCTGCCCGTCGCGCTGGAGCAGGTTGAGCATGGTGGGGTAGGTGGCGGCGTAGATACGGCCTTCGGCGGTCCTGTCGTTGAGCAGGTTGACGACGGTCTCGTTCGGCAGGTGCTTCATGAAGTTCTCGGCGGCCTGTTTCACCAGGGCGGTACGGTCGGCGAGCACGAGGACGCGCTTGACCCACTTGGCACGCAGCAGCTGGTCGACGAGGGCGATGGCGGTGCGGGTCTTGCCGGTTCCGGTGGCCATGACGAGCAGGGCGTCGCGCTGGCGGGCGGTGAAGGCTTCGCCGACGGCGCGGATCGCCTCGAGCTGGTAGGGGCGCCCGGCGATCTCGGTCTTGGGAGGCACGGTGGCGAGGTCCTGCCGGGCGGTGCGGCGCTGAATCAGCCGCTCGAGTTCGTCTGCCGTGAGGAACCCCTCGATCTCACGGGGTGGGTAGCCCCCGGCGGGGGCGAAGGCGGCGTCATCCCAGAGCCAGTGCTCGTAGCCGTTGCTGTAGAAGATCAACGGACGGCGGCCGTACTGCGCTTCGAGGGCGTCCGCATAGCGGCGGGCCTGTTCCTGGCCTTCGTGGGGGCTGCGGGTGGTGCGCTTGGCCTCGAGGATGGCCAGGGGCAGGCCGTTGGCACCCCAGAGGACGTAGTCCACCCGGCCGGTGCCGCTCTGGGTGGGCAGTCCGGTGACGGGGTATTCGCGGTCGCGGTCCTGGTCGAGGGGCCACCCGGCTTCGTGAAGGAGCAGGTCGATGTAGAGGGTGCGGGTCTCGGCCTCGGCGTAGTCGTAGGCGTGGAGGTCGGTGAGGTCACTGGCAGCCACGGCCGCCTGGGCGGCGGCGATCTGCTCCCGCAGGGCGGCGATCTCCGCTTCGTAGGCAGCGGCCTGCTGCTCGCTTTCCTCGCGAAGGCGGGCGTTGGCCTCGTCCTGGGCCTTGAGCCGGGCGATGACCGCGTCGAGCTGTTCGACGGGCATGGCTGCCTGGCGCGGGGCCCGTGCGGGGTCGAACTGCGCCTTGGTGGGGACGGCCTCGGGGTGGGGGCCGTGGTGGAAGGCCGTCCAGACGAGCACGTGGAAGAGCTCACGGAGGATCGTCAGGGCAGCCCGGGAGTCCAGGGCGAGGTCCTTGTGGACGGCGTTGTTCCCCGCCTTGCGGAGGAAGTTCAGCTTGTCCACGATGCCCCGCCCGGCAAGCGTGGTGAAGGCGGGGGCGTTGATGCGGCCGGCGAGGTCGGTGCTGTAGGGGTCGTCCAGGCCCCGGGTGGCGTAGAGGAACTCCACGATCCGCTCCACGGAGCGTCGGGCATAGAAGGCGGCGGCGCGCGGGTCCGTGGTGAGGTAGGCCTCGGCCTGGGCGGCATCCTGATGGACGGCAGGCAACGCCTGCTCCACCCAGTCCATGTTGCTTGCCATCGGCTCCTCCTTCGGTGCGCGCCGCCACACTGCGGCTGGGCTCTATCCTGCCGGGTTCACAGCTCGCCGCGGAATGCCCGGTACTGCAGGGACGCGAACAGCTCGTCCTCGAGGACCAGTGCCCGCTCGATCCGCTCCCGCTGTGCGTCGATCTTCGCGACGACGGCCGCGAACTCGCGCTGGACGGCGAGGGGAACATCGGGGAGGCGGAGGGTGAGTGTTCGCTTGATGTTCAAGTTACTGATGTTGGTGGTCTGGTTGCCGAAACTGCGCACCGTCTCCTGGATCCGGTCACTGTTGAACCAGTGGTGGAGGAACACGGGGTCCACGCCCGGCCCCGGGCGGAGCGCCGCAACGAATCCACCGATCGCAGACCGCTCCGGAAGCTCTCCGACAAAGCAGCACTTGCCCACCAGGTTGTAGCTGTTGGCACTCGAGACCAAGGTGTCCCCCGAACGAAGGTATTTGCCTTCATTCTTGATGAGATCCGCAGGAATTCTAATCACATCAGACAGATCAAGGTGCCTCTGAACGTTCTTCGTCCGCATGACGGGAACACCCTCATCCGACACATCAGCCGGCTTGAAGGTGACCCCTCGAACGAATGCAGCAACGTCCCCAAGGACGGGGCCCGCGGGAGCCTGCGCGACGACTTCCGCAAACCTGGAGCGCACAAGAACGTCCAGGGAATCCACCTGTGCACGACGACGCGACCGCTGCCCGTCAGCCCGGTCCAGGATCTCCGCCACTTGCTCCTGATAGCGAAGGTCTGGCAGGGGAATTTTTATTGATTCAACCGCTCGCTTAGAGAGTTCCTTGAACGTAGCACCCGTGCCCATACTTTCCAGGAGGGCGCGATGACCCCTCAACCAGTGAAAAACATAGTGAGCGGAGAGATCTGGCCCGGGAACAAGACTCTTGAAACCCTGGTTTGTGGCCATCGGGACAGTAGTAATACCAGTTAGGCCAATCGGAGCACGCGAGCTCAAGAGTACAGAGCCAGGTGGCAACATCCTCGCGGCGCAGCTCCGCAGGCCTGCCTCGGTAAGGGTGCGCTCGGTTTCAGAAATGAACGGGGAGCTGGAACGACTCAACTCGGCCGGTGTGATCCAGAAGTGTTTCCCGCCCCAGTAGTCCGCGACCCCAGTCTTCGGCGTGGCCCCGGAGACCACCTCCGCGACCTCGCCCAGCTTCACCGTCTTCACTGCAGCATCCCCTTCAACTCCGCCGTCCCCGCAGCAATCTCGGCGTCGAGCTGTTCTAGGTCGGCGAGGATCTCCAGCGGGTTCCGGTGCTCAACCTCCTCGATCTCCAACTCCTTATACCGATTCAGTGAGAGGTCGTACCCCTGCTCCACGATGTCCGCCTTGGGCACCAGGAAGGACTGGGCGGTGCGCGGACGATCCTTCTCACCCGCCAGGTTCTGCCAACGCCGCAGCACGTCCGGCAGGTCGTTGGCCTCCACCGGGGTGCGCTTGTCATCCAGCGATAACCCATCGGCACGAACGTCGTAGAACCAGACGTCGTCCGTGCTGCCGGGACCGTCATTGCGGAAGAAGAGGATCGCCGTCGAGACCCCCGCATATGGCTTGAACACACCCGAGGGGAGCTTCACCACCGCCTCCAGATACTGGTCTTCCACCAGCATCTTTCGCAGGTCCTTGTGCGCCTTCGACGAGCCGAACAACACGCCGTCCGGCACGATCACCGCCGCGCGGCCGCCCGGCTGCAATAGCCGCAGGAACAGAGCCAGAAACAGCAGTTCCGTCTTCCTCGTCTTCACCACGCGCTGCAGATCGGAACTCACGGCGTCAGCGTCGAGGGACCCGGCGAACGGCGGATTGGCGAGGATCAAGCTGTACTTTCCGGCGTCGCCGTCGCTGGCGCCCTGGGCCAGGGAGTCCCGGTAGGCGATGTCCGGGGACTCCACCCCGTGCATGAGCATATTCATGCTGGCGATGCGCAGCATGGTGCTGTCGAAGTCGTACCCGTGGAACATCCGCCTGTTGAAGTGCAGGCGAACATGGGCGTTGTAGAACATGTCCGGGTGCGTCTCCCGCAGATACTCCGACGCGCCGACTAGGAACCCCGCCGTGCCGCAGGCCGGGTCCACGATAACGTCCTCCGGGGTGGGTGCCGTCATCTGCACCATGAGGTCGATGATGTGCCGCGGAGTGCGGAACTGGCCGTTCACCCCCGCCGAGGCGATCTTGGAGAGCAGGTACTCGTAGAGGTCACCGGTCGTGTCTCGGCTGCCCATCGGCAGCTGGTCGATCAGATCCACCGCGGTGGAGAGCATGCGTGCGTTCGGGATGGTGAACCGGGCATCCCGCATGTGATGTGCGTACGTGGAGTCCTCACCGCCCACCTGCTGGCCCAGCTGCCGCAGGAAGGGGAACACCTCGCGGTCCATGCGGGCGAACATCGTCTCCGCGGACTCGTTCTTCAGCTGCTGCCACCGCAGATGCTGCTGATCAGGGCCGAAGACGGGATTCTCCACCGGCTGGTTCGTGTGCCGCGCTTTGGCCTCGGCCTGCGTCTGCCTCTCGTCCAGGCGACGGAGGAAGAGCAGGTAGGTGATCTGCTCGATCACTTCCAGCGGATTGCTGATGCCACCCGTCCAGAAGGCGTCCCAGACACGGTCGACCTGCTTCTTAAGATTTCCTGTGATCATGGGTCATATGATACACGTAGGCACTGGCTGTGGCGAGAATTAATATTCTTGCCAATACCGGCACCTCGATAATTTTTAACCAAATTTGTCACAGTCTTTTCAGGCTTGCAACAAGAATTGCTGCCTTTCGACACAGGGGTATTAAGCAATAGAGCAGAGGCTGCGCGCTCCCATCATGCAATCCTGTAATCCAAGACGGACAACCTTCCCGAATTTCCCTCAATTTCGAACTCAAAGTTTCTATCAATGCCGACCCGAAAAACCGGCCTACCCTTGCTCCAGTCCATAGACATGACACTTGGATTGATAAGAATAAAATCGGAGACATCTTCAGGATCTACCTCAAGTAGTGCCTCCACTTGCACAGGAACCTCCACTTTTCCTCGAATAGCGGCTGCACACTCTGTGTCTTCAATTAATTCTACCGGTTCCCATGTCGCATCACCCGAGTAAACCTCCACAGCATCCACTCGAACCTTCCAACTACCTTTAAAGTTTGATGCCAAAATGTCAGCCAGCTGACCCCCGCTATCTAACTCTTTACCCTCTAGCGCCATCAAGTAGCGTTCGACCTCAGCGATTGCTTCATCCCCTTGATCAACGGACAACGAGGGATTCGTCTCAACTTCACTGATGGCGATATATCGATCTACCTCATCAGACAGATAATCCGCAAGTAATTGCTCGAGCGAAGTTGCGTACGAAAAGCTATTGAACTTGCCGACATCGTCGAGCAGGTCAGAATGAAGGGTCCTCCTGGACTTTTCTGCAGAAGAATCCAATGGCGCTGCAAAGTCATTCGTATTTTTAGAGACAAACACAACATCAGACCCCTCAGGAGTCGCGTTAACGACCGTATCCCAGATTATCCAATCAGCAACACCTGACCCGTCGATTTTCAAAGGCTTCCGCCTGAGAAAGTAGTCGTCTGCTAACCTTGCATGATCGAAGATCCGATGTGATAGGATTTTGAATCCCTTAGAGGACAAGAAGTCCTGAATTTTCACAGCAGTAGTTGAGAAGTCCTGGGATTTTTGCAACTCCTCGGCAACCCACTTACGTCGTCTTGACGTACCCAGCCCTGGGGTTGTGTCATCTTCGAGAGACCTAAGGCGCCCCAACCAGAACGGATGTGCCGAAATCAGCCAGTTTTTCAAACGATCAGCAGAATCTTTTATACTCGCAACCTCTTGCGCCGCAAGTTCCTTGACGACAACTTCAGGCACGCCAACCTCTGCAATCCCTGCAGACACCAGCCCAATCAGGAGAGCAAATTCTTCCCCCTCCATTTCCCAGTTCCCAAACAGGATGTTTGTGTCCAAAATTATGAGCTTCACTCTTCTCCTAGGATCTGGGGTTTGACGCTTAAAAACCACCACTCCCCCCGCCATCCTGTGCGAGGTTACTGAACCGACTGTAATGCCCCTGGAACCCCACCACAATGGTCTTCGTCGGCCCGTTGCGGTGCTTCGCCACGATCAGGTCTGCCTCGCCGGCGCGCGGGGACTCCTTGTCGTACACGTCCTCGCGGTGCAGCAGGATCACCATGTCCGCGTCCTGCTCGATCGAGCCGGACTCGCGCAGGTCGGACACCTGCGGCCGCTTGTCCGTCCTCTGCTCGGACCCACGGTTCAACTGGCTCAACGCGATCACCGGCACGTCGAGCTCCTTGGCCAGCAGCTTGAGGGCGCGGGAGAACTCAGCGACCTCCTGCTGACGGGACTCCACCTTCTTGCCCGAACTCATGAGCTGCAGGTAGTCCAGCACCACCATCTTGAGGTTGCTCTTCTGCTTGAGCCGCCGGCACTTGGCGCGGATCTCCATCATGGTCATGTTGGGCGAGTCGTCGATGAAGAACGGCGCCTCGTTCAGCCGCCCCACGGTCGCGGCGATCTTGGACCACTGGTCGTCCCGGATGGTGCCCTTGCGCAGGTCCTGCAGCGCGATCGTCGCCTCGGCGCTCAAGAGCCTCATGGCGATCTCGTTCTTGCCCATCTCGAGGCTGAAGAACACGGTGGCCATGTTGTGGTGGATGGCCGCGGCCCGCGCGAAGTCCAGCGCGAGCGTGGACTTTCCGACGGCGGGGCGCGCCGCGATCACGATCATCTGCCCGCCGTGCAGGCCCTGCGTCAGCTCGTCGAAGTCGTAGAAGTCGGTGGGGACGCCCGTCAGGCCCTCCCCCTGGTTGCCGGCCGCCTCGATCTCGTCGACGGCGTGCTCCATGATCTCCGCGAGGCGCACGTAGTCCTCGGACTGGCGGTTCTCCGCCACCTTGTAGATCTCGGACTGCGCCTCGTTGACGATCTCCTCGACCTCGCCGTCGCCCTGATACCCCAGCTGGGTGATCTTGGTGCCGGCGGTCACGAGGCGCCGCAGGACGGCCTTCTCCGCCACGATCTCCGCGTAGAAGCTCGCGTTGGCGGCGGTGGGCACGGACTGGATCAGCTCGTGCAGCACGGCGGGGCCGCCCACGCGGCTGAGCTCCTGGCGCTTGTTCAGCAGGTCCGCCACCGTGACGGCGTCCGCGGGTTCACCACGGCCGTAGAGGTCGATGATCGCCTCGTAGATCATCTCGTGGCTGGGCCGGTAGAAGTCGTGGCCGCGCAGCAGCTCCACCACGTCCGCGATCGCGTCCTTGGAGAGCATCATGCCGCCCAGCACCGAGCGCTCCGCCTCCAGGTCCTGGGGCGGCAGGAAGCGTTCAGAGGAACGGCCGCCGTCGTAGGAGCCCGAGTCTCCGTAGTTCTCAGTCAACGTCCGGAGACTCCCTTCCCACAGCCCGCACGACGGCGGCCCTCGCCGGTCTTCCCGGCCCTGATTCCTCTGTTGTCACCGCCCGTGCCGCCGCACCCTCCTGCAGGCGGACGGTGCGACGGTCCCCGGGGCGACGGTCTGAGCGGATGCGCGCCTGTCAGTGGTCACCTGCGGCCAATACCCGCCCTCGCGTTGGGGATACCACGCGACACTACGCGCGCCGTGGAGGCTGGGCAACCGCGTTTCCCACAGGCCTTGTGGACAACGTGTGGATTCGGCGGCGTGTCGTGTGGATCGCCTGGGGACCACGCTGGGGACAACCGCTCGGCCAGTCCCAGAATCCGGCTCTGACCTGGGACGATGCGATCCCCAGCGCTGTGGAGGAAGATTCTCCACCCCCCTTTGGCCCCGGCCGCGGGACTTGACAGCACCCTCGTTTGCGCCCTCATCACACCGCCTGGTACACGCCTATCCACACCATCGTCCACACCCTCCACATCTGTGGACAACTCCTGTGGACAAGGTGCCCGGATCTGGGGACGGCGAAGTTGACAGCGTCTGCCCGCGGCCCCGGGTCCTCCCCGTGCCCTCCTCTCCCGGCCGCCCCGGACCGCCCGGCACCGATGACTCACGCACGTCAGTGACCCGCCCCAGAGTCATTGGACGGAACGCGAGCACGGTGCTTGGGTGGAACCCGTCGTCGTGTCGTCCGCCACAGTGAGGAGTCCGCCGTGCCCCCGGCCACCACCGCCCCCTCCCCGGCCTCGCTCCCGCTCGACGGCGTCCTCGTCGCCGACTTCTCCCGCGTCCTCGCCGGCCCGCTCGCCACCATGACGCTGGCGGACCTCGGGGCCCGCGTCATCAAGGTGGAGCACCCCGAGCGCGGCGACGACACCCGCGGCTGGGCCCCGCCCCGCTCGGCGACGGGCGCCACCTACTTCGAGTCCGTGAACCGCAACAAGGAGTCGGTCGGCTGGGACCTGAAGGACCCCGAGGACCAGCGGCGGGCCGCCGCCCTGGCCGCCCGGGCCGACGTCGTGGTCCACAACCTCAAGCCCGGCACCATGGAGCGCCTCGGCCTGGGCTACGACGACGTCGCGCGGGAGAACCCGTCCGTGGTCTACGCCGCCGTCTCCGGCTTCGGCGACCGCGAGGGCCGGGACCTGCCCGGCTACGACTTCATCGTCCAGGCCGCGGGCGGGCTCATGAGCATCACCGGCGAACCGGACGCCCCGATGAAGGCGGGCGTCGCCCTGGTGGACGTGCTCACGGCCAAGGACCTCACCGCCGGCGTGCTCGCCGCCCTGCTGCGCCGCGAGCGCACCGGGGAGGGCGCGCACCTGCGGCTGAACCTGCTCTCCTCGCTGCAGGGGGCGCTCGCCAACCAGGGCCAGGCATGGCTCGGCGCCGACGTCGTCCCGCGGCGGATGGGCAACGACCACCCCTCGATCGCCCCCTATCAGCTGCTGGCGTGCCGGGACGCGCCGCTCGCCGTCGCCATCGGCAACGACGCGCAGTTCCGCACCTTCGCCGCGGCCCTCGGCGTCCCCGAACTCGCCGAGGACCCGCGCTTCGCCACGAACACAGACCGCGTCGAGCACCGCGAGGAGCTGCGCACCGCCCTGGAGGACGCGCTCTCGGCGCAGACGGCGGCCCACTGGCGGGACGTGCTGCAGGCCGAGCGGCTCCCGGCCGGCCTCGTGTCCAGCGTCGCCGAGGGCGTCGAGCTGGCCGAGTCCCTCGGCCTCGAGCCGACCGTCGAGGTCCAGGACCGCTCCGGCGCCCCCGCCGGCCGGCAGTTCCGCCACCCGGTGCAGTGGGACCCGCCCGTCGCGCACCCGTGCAACGCGCCGCCCGCGCTCGGCGCGGACACCGCGGCCGTCAACACCTGGCTCGACGCCCGCTGACCACCCCGCAGAGAGGACCCCCGCCATGACCATCCCGTTCCACGCCGAAGCCGACTCGTTCCTCGGCCGCGCCGACGTCGTCGGCCTGGACTCCCTGTTCTCCGCCGAGGAGAAGGCCGTCGCGCTGCAGGTGCGCGGCTTCGTGGACGAGCACATCCGCCCGCACATCGCCCGCTGGTACGACGACGCGGTGTTCCCGCGCGAGATCGTCCCCGAGCTGGGCCGTCTCGGCGTGCTCGGGATGCCCTACGAGGGCCACGGCATGCCCGGCCGCTCGGCGGTGGAGTACGGCCTCGCCGCCCAGGAGCTCGAGGCCGGCGACTCCGGCCTGCGCACCTTCGTCTCCGTGCAGGGCTCGCTCGCGATGGGCGCGATCCACAAGCACGGCTCCGAGGAGCAGAAGGTGCAGTGGCTGCCGCGCATGACCACCGGCGAGGCGGTCGGCTGCTTCGGCCTCACCGAGCCGGGCGCCGGCTCGGACCCGGCCTCCATGACGACGACGGCCCGCCAGGAGCCCGGCGGCGACTGGGTGCTCGACGGGGTCAAGCGCTGGATCGGGCTGGCCACGCTGGCCGACGTCGCGATCATCTGGGCGCAGACCGGCGAGCCCGGCGACGGGCGCGGGGTGCGCGGCTTCGTGGTCCCCACGGACACCCCCGGATTCCGCGCCGAGGCGATCACGCAGAAGCTGTCCATGCGGGCCTCGGTGCAGTGCGAGATCCACCTCGACGGCGTGCGCCTGCCCGCCTCCGCGATGCTGCCGGCCGACTCCGCCGTCGGGCTCAAGGGCCCCTTCCAGTGCCTCAACGAGGCCCGCTACGGGATCATCTGGGGCGCGATGGGCGCCGCCCGCGACTCCTTCGACGCCGTCCTCGACTACGCGGTGCAGCGGCAGCAGTTCGGGGTGCCGCTGGCCTCCCACCAGCTGACGCAGGCCAAGCTCGCGGACATGGCCGTGGCCATCGGGAAGGGCTACCTGCTGGCGCACCAGATCGGTCGCGCCAAGGACGCCGGCCCGCTCACCCCCGCCATGATCTCCGCCGGCAAGCTGGACAACTGCCGCGTGGCCATCGGCATCGCCCGGGAGGCCCGCGAGATGCTCGGCGGCAACGGCATCACCCTGGACCACTCGCCGCTGCGGCACGCGAACAACCTCGAGTCCGTGCGCACCTACGAGGGCACGGACGAGGTCCACCAGCTCACGCTCGGCCGGCACCTCACGGGCATCGGCGCGTTCGCCCCGGCCCGCTGAGCCCCGCGCCCGGGCTCAGGCGTCGTCGGCGGGCGCCTCGGGCGCCGGGGCCTCCTCGGCGACGGAGGCGAGGATCGGGGTGGCCGGCAGCTTCCGCACGCGCTTGGGGCGGCGGGCGCGGGCGGGGATGAGGGCGCGCATGTTCTCGGTCTTGCCGAAGCAGAGCAGCCGGTCGCCCTCCTCGAGGACCTTGGTGTCCGCGGGGTTGGGGAACACGCAGGTGCCGCGGTGCAGGGTGAGCACCTGCAGGTCCTTCGCGAGCAGCCCGGAGTCCTCGATGGACTGGCCCACCCAGCCGGAGCCGGCGTGCACGGTGATCTCACCGACGCCGTACCCGGTGGACACGGCCAGGCGCTGGCGCACGTCGATGTCCGGGAAGCCGGCCTGGTCCGCCACGTAGTCGATGATCGCGCCGGCCACGTCCAGGTCCGTGGCGGCCTCGATGCCCTGCAGCCCCGGGGAGGAGTTCACCTCCATGACCAGCGGGCCGTGCTCGCCCTCGAGCATGTCCACGCCGGCCACGCGCAGGCCCATGATGTGGGCGGCGCGCACGGCGGTCTCCGCGTACTCGGGCGAGAGCTCGACGCGCTCCACGGTGCCGCCGCGGTGCACGTTGGAGCGGAACTCGTCCCCCTGGGCCCGGCGGCGCATCGCGGCCACCACGCGGTCCCCCACCACGAGCGCGCGGATGTCCGTGCCCTTGGACTCCTCCACGAACCGCTGGATGAGCACCTGCTGGTTGGTGCCGTGCAGCGTCTCGATGATCGCCTCGGCCACCTTCTTGGTCGGCGCCAGGATCACGCCGATGCCCTGGGTGCCCTCGAGCAGCTTGATCACCACGGGCGCCCCGCCCACCATGTCGATCGCCGTGGAGACCTCGCCGCGGTTGCGCACGAACACGGTGGCGGGCATGTCGATCTCGTGGCGGGAGAGGATCTGCGTGGCCCGCAGCTTGTCCCGCGAGTTCATGATCCCGGCGGCCGTGTTGGGCGTGTAGACGTCCATCTGCTCGAACTGGCGCACCACGGCGGTGCCGAAGTAGGTCACCGAGTTGCCGATGCGCGGCAGCACGGCGTCGTAGCCGGAGAGGGGGCGGCCGCGGAACATCAGATCGGGCTCGTCCGAGCTGAGGTCGATGCCGAAGCGCAGGGTGTCCAGGACCTTCACCTGGTGGCCGCGCTCGAGCGCCGCGGTCTTGAGCCGCTGCGTCGAGTAGGCGCGCAGGGAACGGGAGAGGATGGCGAGCTTCATGACCGCTTTCCTGGGAGGATGAGGGGCGTGTCTGAATCTAAGCACACGGCCCCGGCCCCCCACGGCGCGCCCGCCACCGACGACGGCGCCGCTCGCCCGGGTCTGGTGGGCTGGCGCGAATGGGTCGGCCTGCCCGCCGCCCACACCCCCTGGATCAAGGCCAAGATCGACACCGGCGCCCGCACCTCGGCGCTCCACGCCTTCGGCATCGAGCGGTTCACCCGCGACGGCGCCGCGTGGGTCCGGTTCGAGGTGCACCCGTGGCAGACCTCGGCCGCGGACGCGCGGACGGCCGAGCTGCCGGTGGCCGACCTGCGCACGGTCCGCTCCTCGAACGGCGAGGCGCAGGAGCGCGTCGTCGTCGTGATGCCGCTGACCCTGGCCGGCCGCACGATCGAGGCCGAGGTGACCCTGACCCACCGGGACGAGATGGGCTTCCGCATGCTCGTGGGGCGCACCGCGCTGGCCGCCGGCGGCCTCCTCGTGGACCCCGCCGCCTCGTACGTGGGCGGGCAGCCGCCGCGCGGCGTGCGGCGCCGGAACCGGGGACGCGCGTGAGCCGTCGCCCCGCCCGCGCCCCCTTCGCGTTCGGCGGGGTCGAGGTGGCGGCAGGCCGCCGCCACGAGCTGTCCCTGCCGATCTCCCAGCTCGTCACGGGCGCGGACGTCACCCTGCCCGTGCACGTGCTGCACGGCCGCGAGGACGGGCCCACCGTGTGGGTCTCCGCCGCGATCCACGGGGACGAGGTGGCCGGCGTCGAGATCGTCCGCCGCGTCCTGGAGCGCCTACAGCCCACGCAGCTGCGCGGCACCCTGCTGGCCGTGCCCATCGTCAACGTGCTCGGCGTGATGGCCGGGGACCGCTACCTGCCGGACCGCCGCGACCTGAACCGCTCCTTCCCCGGCTCCGCCCGGGGCTCGCTGGCCTCGCGCATCGCGCACCTGATGATGACCGAGGTGATCGGCCGCTGCACCGTGGGCATCGACCTGCACACCGGCGCGGACCGCCGCTCCAACCTGCCGCAGATCCGGTGCGACTTGGAGGACCCCCAGACCCGCGCGCTCGCCGAGGCGTTCGGCGCGCCCGTGCTCTTCCACGCCCGCCTGCGGGACGGCTCCCTGCGCGCCGCGGCCCGCGAGACCGGCGCGCGCGTGCTGCTCTACGAGGCCGGCGAGGCCTGGCGGTTCGACGAGTACGCGATCGCCCCCGGCGTGGACGGGGTCCTGCGCGTGCTCGCGGCCCTGGACATGGTGGACCCCGCGGACGTCGGGCTCACCGAGCCCGGGCCGGACGCCGTCGTCGACGCCCCAGGCCCGCTGCCCGGCGAGGTCCCCGAGGAGCGGACCACGGACGTGCCCGAGGCGACCGACGCCACCGGCGAGGACACCGAGGCCGTGCACCCCGACGTCGTCGACGGTGAGCAGGACGCCCCCTACCTGGTGTGGCAGTCCACGTGGGTGCGCGCCCGCGCGGACGGCCTCGTGCACCTGGACGTCTCCCTCGGCGAACGCGTGAGCGCCGGGGACCGGATCGGCGCGCTCTACAACTCGTTCGGCCGCCGCCTCGCGCACGTGAAGGCCGAGCTGACCGGCGTGGTCATCGGCCGCACCGAGGCACCCCTGGTGCACCGCGGCGACGCCCTCGTGCACATCGGAGGATGGGACGCATGAGCAGCCGCGGGGCGTTGGCCGCGCGCCGGAGCCGCCCCGCTCAGGCCGGGGACGGGCGCCGGGCGATGGCCCGGCCGCCGTGCACGAGCCGGTAGTAGAGCAGCAGCGCCACCCCGACGCCGCCGGAGAGCAGGTACATCACCGGGATCCCGACGGCGGCCACCACCGCGCCGAGCACCATGGGGCCGAGGCCGGTGCCGAGGTCCAGGAGCAGGAAGAACGTGCCCGTGGCGACGCCGATCTCGGTGGGCCGGACCACCTTGATCGCGATGGTCTGGAACACGCTCACCACGGGCCCGTAGGTCAGCCCCAGCAGGGCGCCGGCCACGAGCATGCCCGCCGGCTCCCGCCACAGCGCCAGCACCGCGTAGGAGACGGCCATGCCCGCGAGGATCGGGTAGACGACGGCGTTGTCCCCGTGCCGGTCGTGCAGCACACCCAGGACGGCGCGGCCCACGATGGTGCCCGCGGCGAAGAGCAGGAAGAACAGGCTCGGCACCATCGCCGGGTAGCCCTGCTGCTGCGCGAACGTGGCCATGAACGCGAGGATGCCGCCGTACATGAACCCGGAGGCCAGGGCCACGCCCGCCGCCGGCGCCACCTCCGCGGAGAACACGTCCGCCCGGTGCAGCCGGAACCGGCCCGTCAGCGGCGGCTCGGGCACGCGCAGGAACAGGGCGATCAGCAGGGCCATGCCCGTGAAGCCGATGCACGCCCGGAACAGGGCGTCGTAGCCGAGGGCCGTGCTCAGCTGCAGCGCCACCATCGGCCCGACGGCGCCCGCGAGCGTCATGGACGTGGAGAACCAGCCGGTGCCCTCGGAGCGGCGCACGGGCGGGACGATCCGCTGCACGGCCGTGGCCAGCACGGTGCCGGCCGCGCCGAAGCACATGCCGTTGAGCAGCCGGACCGCGGTCAGCGTGGCCAGGGAGTCCGCCCAGAGGTACGCCGCCGTCGTGAGGACGTAGCAGGCCAAGGCGACGAGCAGGACCCGCCGCCGCCCCCACGCGAAGGTGGCGGGCGTCGTCGTCATGCGGGTGAGGACCGCGCCCAGCACGAACGCCCCCACCACGACGCCGGCCTCCGCGTCCGACGCGCCGAAGGACGTGACGGCGTAGAGCGCCATGGCGGTCATGAGCGTGTAGAAGATCATCGCCACGAACAGGTAGGTGGCGCTGACGAGGATGAACGGGCGCGTCCACAGCGGCGGGCGCGGGGCCGCCGTCGAGCCGGCGGGGTCGGAGGACGGTGGGGCGGAGGGCATGACCTCCATGTTCCCCCACGGCACGAGGCCCCGGCCCGCTCGTGAAGAGCAGACCGGGGCCTCGGGTGCGTCGCGTGCGCGACGGGCTCAGAAGCGGATGATCACTTCTTGGCCTTGGCGGCCACGACCACCAGCTGGACGGTCGCGATGACGTCCTCGTGCAGGCGGACCTGGGCCTCGTGGTTGCCCACGGACTTGATGTGCGCCGGCAGGGTGATCGAGCGCTTGTCCACGGAGCCGAGGCCGGCGGCCTCGATCGCCTCGGCGACGTCGGCGGTCTGGACGGCGCCGAACAGGCGGCCCTCCGCACCGGCGGTGCGCTCGAGCTTCACGGTGGCGGACTGGAGCTGCGCGGCCTGGGCCTGCGCGTCCTCCAGGTTCGCCACGGCGCGGGCCGCGCGGGCCTTCTGCAGGGACTCGACCTGCTTCTCCCCGCCCTTGGTCCACACGGTGGCGAAACCGCGCGGGAGCAGGTAGTTGCGGGCGTACCCGTTCTTGACCTCGACCACGTCACCGGAGGTGCCGAGACCGGCCACTTCCTGGGTCAGGATGAGCTTTGCCATCTGGGTGTTCCTTCCTTCGCTCGCTCGATCAGCCGCGGCCGGCGCCGGCGTAGGGCAGCAGGGCCACCTCGCGGGCGTTCTTGACGGCCTGGGCGATCTTGCGCTGCTCCTGGACGGTCACGCCGGTCACGCGACGGGCACGGATCTTCCCGCGGTCGGAGATGAACTTGCGCAGCAGGGCCACGTCCTTGTAGTCGATCTCGGTGATCTTGGCGGCCTTGAGCGGGTTGGACTTCGGTTTGGGCTTGCGGAGTTCAGCCTTCGCCATCGTGGTGCTCCTTCAGAGTTCTCTGGAGCCCGCAGAACGGTTCTGCGGGATGGGATCACGCGGCGTCCCGTGCGGGACACGGGGCCGTGTGCAGTGCGGCCCGGCGGTGCCGGGTCGCGGGTGGGATGGGCCGCCGGGGCGGCCCTCCGGGCGACGTGCGCCCGGACGGAGAGGTCCGTGGTGTTCCGTGTCCGTCGCGGCCGTGGGGGCCGCACCCGGTCAGTGCAGGATCAGAACGGGGGCTCGTTGGAGGACGGGGTGTCCCATCCGCCGCCACCGCCGCCGGACCAGGGGTCCTGCGGCGCGGCCTGGCCGCCGCCCTGCTGCTGGCCGCCCCAACCGCCGCCCTGCTGGGCGCCGCCGAAGCCGCCGTCGTTGTTCCCCCCGAAGCCGCCGCCGGCCGGGGCGCCGCCGAAGCCGCCCCCCTGCTGGCCGCCGCCGAAGCCACCGCCGCCGCCGCCGCGCTGGGCGCGGGTGACCTTGGCCGTGGCGAACCGCAGCGCCGGGCCGACCTCGTCCACGTCCAGCTCCCAGCTGGTGCGACGATTGCCGTCCCGGTCGTCGTAGGAGCGCGCCCTGAGGCGGCCCTGCACGATCACGCGCATGCCCTTGGTCAGCGACTCCGCCACGTTCTCCGCGGCCTCGCGCCAGACCGAGCAGCGCAGGAACAGCGCTTCGCCGTCCTTCCACTCGTTGGTCTGGCGGTCGAACGTGCGGGGCGTGGACGCGACGGTGAAGTTCGCGACGGCCGCGCCGTTCGGGGTGAAGCGCAGCTCCGGGTCGGCGGTGAGGTTGCCGACCACGGTGATGACGGTCTCGCCTGCCATGGTCACTCCTGTCTTCGGGGGTTCTGCCGGTCAGTGACCGGATCCGGGGATCCGGGACTGCTCAGCGGGGTTCCGGTGGGGGCGTCGGGGACTGATCCGATGCTCTCAGACCCTCCGGACACGGTACGAGGATCACTCAGCGGTGATCTTCTGCTCCTCCGGACGGATGATCTTGGTGCGCAGGATCGTCTCGTTGAGGTTCAGCAGACGGTCCAGCTCCTGGGTGGCGGCCGGCTCCGACTGGAAGTTGACGACCACGTAGATGGCCTCGGACTTCTTCTGGATCTCGTAGGCGGTCTTGCGGCGACCCCACACGTCGATGTTGTCGACGGTGCCGCCGGCGTTCGTGACGACCTCGAGGTACTTCTTCAGGGTCGGCTCCACGGTGCGCTCGTCGACCTCAGGGTCGATCAGCACCATCAGCTCATAAGCACGCATGCGAACCCACCTCCTCTGGGCTTGCGGCCGCGGTCTCTCCGCGGCAGGAGGTTCTGTGCTCGTCGTCCGTGTGATGCTCCGCGCTCTTCGGCGGCACGCAGACAACCTGATCCATCCTAGCAGTTCGAGGGAGGGGCACTGGCGCGGCGCTGGCGTCGCGTCCACCCGCGCGGGCGCCTCCCGCGCGTCGAGCCCGCGAGCCAGATGATTCGGTCGTTTTCCGGCCGCTTCTACGACCGAAATCTCTGGCTCGGGGCCATCCAGGAGCAGAAATCTCTGGCTCGCCCCCCCACGCGCAGCCTCACACCCCGCGGAAGAACTCCCGCACGGCCGCCGTCAGATGCTCCACATCCCGCACGCCGCACATCTCGCGCGCCGAGTGCATGGACAGCAGGCCCAGGCCCACGTCCACGGTCCGGATGCCCAGGCGGGTCGCCGAGATCGGGCCGATGGTGGAGCCGCAGGGGACGTCGTTGTTCGAGACGAACTCCTGGAACGGCACCCCCGCCACGCCGCACCAGCGGGCGAACGCGGCTTCTCCCCCGGCGTCGGTGGCGTAGCGCTGGTTGGCGTTGATCTTCAGCAGCGGGCCGTGGTTCACGCGCGGGTGGTTCACGGGATCGTGCCGCTCGGCGTAGTTCGGGTGCACCAGGTGGCCGGCGTCCGCGGACAGCAGCCAGGACCCCGCGATCGCCCGCGCCCGGCCCTGCCCGGCCACGCCGAGCGCCTCGAGCACGCGCCCCATGACCTCCTCGAGCAGCGGACCGGCCGCCCCGGACCGCGACGCCGACCCCAGCTCCTCGTGGTCGAACGCGGCGAGCAGCGGGATCACCGGGGCGCCGGACGCCTCACCGGCCACCCCGCCCGCGACGGTCCCCTCGTACACGATCGGCCCCTCGGCGCCGCCGTGCTCGCGCGCCAACTCCTCGAGCGCCACGAGGCCCGCGTGCACCGAGCTCAGGTTGTCCAGCCGGCCCGACGCGAAGAACTCGCCCGCCAGCCCGAAGAGTCCGGGCGCCTGGGCGTCGGCCACCACGACGTCGTGCCCGCGCACCGCGGCCGGGTCCACGCCGGCGGCGGCCGCGAGCGCGGTCAGCACGTCACCGGGCACGCGGGCGACCAGACCGTCGGCCACGGTCGCGCCGGCGCCCTCGCCGCGCGGGTCGAGCGCCCCCACGACGGGGTTCGTGTGCCGCTGCCGCTTCAGCGTCAGCCCCTCGTTGACCTCGCGGTCCAGGTGGATGGCCAGCTGCGGGATGCGCCCCACGGGCCCGGTCGCGGCGAGCACCTGCGTGCCGTCGTCGAGGGCGAGACGCCCGGTGAACCGCAGCTCGCGGTCCAGCCACGAGTTCAGCAGCGGGCCGCCGTACACCTCGACACCGGCCTGCACCCAGCCGTCGGCCGTGACGGTGGCCGGGTTCGGCTTGAGCTTGAACCCCGGCGAGTCCGTGTGCGCGCCGAGCACGCGGAACACCGGCACGACGCCGGCGCTCGGCCCCGCGTCGTCCGGCCCGGCCACGCGCGGCTCAGCGCCCGCGGCCCGGCCCAGCGCCCCGGCGCCCGTCGGCACGATCCAGGCCACCGCCGCGCCGTCGCGCACCACCACATAGCCGCCCGGGGCCGACGGGAAGTCGACCGTCTCGTCCAGCCGGGTGAAGCCGACGGCCTCCAGGCGGCGTGCGACCTCCTCCGCGGCGTGGTAGCTGGAGGGCGAGGCGGTCACGAACTCGGCCAGGTCCCGCAGGTGGGCGGGCAGCTCGGCGGCGGTGTCACGGGTCACGGGGGTCATGCCCCGACCGTACCGCCCCCACCACCCCGTCCGACTACCCTGGCCCGCAAGCGGGCCCGCCGCATCGCCCGCCCCGTCAGCGCAGGAGGAGCCCGCCGTGGACATCATGATCGCCGTCGCCGTGGGGGTCTTCCTCCTGGTGGCGTGGACCGTGGGCGGCTGGGCCATCGTGCGGATGGGCTTCACCCGGGACGGGGACGCGGCCCGCACCCCCGCCCACGACGACGGCGCCGCGCGTCCGGCGCACCCCGGCGCGGCCGCGGACCCGGCCACCGACCCCCACGTGATCTGGCGCGAACAGATGAAGGCGGCCACGGCCGCCTCCGGGGCGCAGTGCGTCTGCCCGCCACCCCGCGAGGGCGGCGCCGCCGAGGCGGGGACGAGCGCGCCGCCGTCGTCCCCGGACTGCCCGATCCACCGCTGGGACTACGCCTGAACCGCGGCCGGCTGGCCTGAGCGCCCCCGGGCCGGGCCTGCGTACGCGCCGGCGAGCGGGTCGGTGTCCGGGTGGCCGCCGTGGTCGCGCTTCACGAGGTCCTCCGCCGGGTGCAGCATCTCCCACACGACGCGCCCGCACAGCCACAGCACCGCGAGCATGTGCGCGAGGATCGCGGCCACGTAGACGGAGTCGTCCATGGAGTGCTGCGGCGGGGTCTCGGCCACCCCCTTGGCCAGGTACATCCACACGGCGAAGAAGTGCAGCGCCTCCACCGTCTGCCACACCCAGAAGTCCCGCCAGCGCGGCAGGGCGAGCGCCAGGAGCGGGATCAGCCAGACCACGAACTGCGGTGAGTACACCTTGTTGGTGAGCACGAACGCCGCCACCACCAGGAACGTCAGCTGCGCCAGCCGCGGGGTGTGCCGCACCCGCACGCCGAGCACGAAGATCCCCAGGCAGCACACCGCGAAGGTCCCGTAGGCCAGCAGGGTGAGGGAGTCCTCCGGCACGAACGCCCACCCGGCCTGCGCGGCGGTCACGTCCCACGCGTGCCACACGCTGGACAGGCCCGGCCCGCGCTCGCCGGAGAAGGTGAAGAACACGGACCACGCCTGGAAGTTCACCGCCATGAGCGGCACGTTGACCGCCGCCCACGCCGCCACCGTGCCTCCGGCCGCGAGCAGGAACGGCCGCCACCGCCGCGAGCGCACCGCCAGGATCAGCAGCGGCCCCAGGATCAGCAGCGGATACAGCTTCATGGCCGCGCCGAGGCCGAACAGCACCCCCGCCGTCAGGGACCGGCCGCGCGACCACGCGTACATGCCGCACGCCAGCAGGGCCACGGCCCACAGGTCCCAGTTGATGGTGCCGGCCAGCACGATCCCCGGGGCCACGGCCACCATGATCCCGTCCGTCCACCGGCGCCCCGCCATCCGGACGGTCAGCACCGCGACGACGGCCCACAGCACCACCACGAACCCGAGGTTCACGAGCCAGAACACCACCGTGCCCTGCTCCGGCGAGAACGGCAGCGCCTGCGTGATCCAGGCCGCCACCGAGCCCACGACGGACATCAGCACGGGGTACTCGAACGTGGAGCCCTCCCGGAACGGCGCCCACGGGTCCGCCGCGAACCCGCGCCCGCCGTAGAGCGCGGCCCAGTCCGAATAGCAGCCCGCGTAGTAGACGTTCGGCGCGCCCCAGCCGTGCAGCAGGCACGGTGACTTCTGCAGCACGGTCACGACGGCGGCCAGAGCCACCAGCAGCCCCGTCAGCGCCACGGGCCCGGCCCAGGAGCCGGTCCCCCGCCCCGGGCCGTTCGCCGCGAGGCCGCCGGCGAGCTGGAAGCGGCCGCCGCGCTCGCCGGGGGCGGGCAGGGCACCGGACGGTGCGCTGTCAGCGGAACGCCCAGCGGGGGCGCCCGGGGCGGTCACGGCGTCGCTCGGGGTGCCGTCCGCGGCGTGAGTGGGCGGCTCGCTGGGGGTCGCGGCGTGCGCGGGGGCCGGTCTCATGCCCCCATCCTAGGAAGCCGCCCGGACCCCGGACGGGCGGGGCCGCCGTCGTCGGTCGTAGACTGGCGGGGTTGATCCCCGGGTGAGCGCCTCGCCGAACGGTGTGGGCCCCCTGTGCGCGCCCCGCGTGCCCGCACCCGTTCCGGACAGTCGAGGAGAGAACCAGACCGTGGCCACCAACCCCATCCGCGTCGCCATCGCCGGCGTGGGCAACTGCGCAACATCCCTCATCCAGGGTGTGGAGTACTACCGCGAGGCGAAG
This sequence comes from Micrococcus sp. EWR3.9.1, assembly GCF_052615555.1. Lineage (NCBI taxonomy): Bacteria > Bacillati > Actinomycetota > Actinomycetes > Micrococcales > Micrococcaceae > Micrococcus > Micrococcus sp. EWR3.9.1. The sequence goes on along the minus strand of NZ_JBQXFD010000003.1, from coordinate 31,911 downwards.
GCCACGGACACGGTGCCGGGCCTGATGCACGTGCAGTTCGGCGACTACCACGTGTCCGACCTCGAGTTCGTGGCCGCGTTCGACGTGGACGCGAAGAAGGTCGGCCTGGACCTGTCCGAGGCCATCACCGCCTCCGAGAACAACACCATCAAGATCGCGGACGTGCCCCACGCGGACGTCACCGTCCAGCGCGGCCCCACCCTGGACGGCCTCGGCAAGTACTACGCCGAGACCATCGAGGAGTCGGACGTCGAGCCCGTGGACGTGGCCCAGGCCCTCCGCGACGCGGAGGTGGACGTGCTGGTCTGCTACCTGCCCGTCGGCTCGCAGCGGGCCACCGAGCACTACGCCCAGGCCGCGATCGACGCCGGCGTCGCGTTCGTGAACGCCCTGCCCGTGTTCATCGCCGGCACCCCGGAGTGGGCCGAGAAGTTCACCGCCGCGGGTGTGCCGATCGTGGGCGACGACATCAAGTCCCAGATCGGCGCCACCATCACCCACCGCGTGATGGCCAAGCTGTTCGAGGACCGCGGCGTCACCCTGGACCGCACCTACCAGCTCAACGTGGGCGGCAACATGGACTTCAAGAACATGCTCGAGCGCGAGCGCCTGGAGTCCAAGAAGATCTCCAAGACGCAGGCCGTCACCTCCAACACCTCCGCGCAGCTGGGCGAGAAGGACGTGCACATCGGCCCGTCCGACTACGTGGCCTGGCTCGACGACCGCAAGTGGGCGTTCGTGCGCCTCGAGGGCCGCAACTTCGGCGACGCCCCCGTCTCGCTCGAGTACAAGCTCGAGGTGTGGGACTCCCCCAACTCGGCCGGCGTGATCATCGACGCCGTGCGCGCCGCGAAGATCGCCCTGGACCGCGGCATCGGCGGCCCGATCCTCTCGGCCTCGTCCTACTTCATGAAGTCCCCGCCCGTGCAGCACAACGACGACGCGGCGCACGAGCTCGTGGAGGCCTTCATCCGCGGCGACATCGAGCGCTGACCCGCCCGGTCCCCGCGGACCGCGCACGACGCCGGCCCGTCACCTTCCCCGTGGAGGTGACGGGCCGGCGTCGTCGTGGGGGCGCGTGCCGCCCCGGCCACCGCGCTCAGCGCCGGGCGCCGAGCCGGTCCTCGATGGTGAGCCGGACGAGCTGGGCGTACATGGCCTGGCCGTCGGCGCGGGGGTGCACGCCGTCGGCGGAGAAGTCCGTGACGTGCTGCTTCGCCGCGGCGTCCCAGTCCGCCAGGACGATCCGGTCCGGGTGGGCCTCGGCCTGCGCCTCCATCTGCACCTGCACGTCCGCGATCCAGTCCATCGGGCCGTGCGGCACCACGAGCACGAGCAGCCGGTCCTCGCCGACGGCCGCCAGGATCTTCTCCCAGTCGCCCCGATGGGTGGTGCCGTTGGCGCCCAGGGCCACCACGACGACGTCGCTCAGCTGGCCGTCCGCCTCGAGCTTCTCGAGCTCGTCCGCGGCGTCCCAGATCTGGTAGCCCACCTCCGCCTCGAGCAGCATCCCCGGCAGCTGCTCCATGAGCGTGGGCGCGGCCGAGAGCGAGACGGAGTCGCCGATCAGGGTGACGTCCGGGCCGAGCTCGGACGGCGGCAGGGCCGCGGTGAGCTGCTCCTTGGAGTACGTGGGGCGCGTGACGGCCGGGTCGCCGAGCCCGAGCCCGGACGGCTCGGCGGACGATCCGGGCGAGGACGTCGCGCCGGCGGAGTCCTCCGCGTCCCCGGGGGCGGCCGAGCCGGGCGAGGCCGAGGCCGACGCCTCGGCCCGCTTCGACTGCTCCGCCGCGCGGGACTCGCGGGCCGCCTGCTGCGCCGCCTCGGCGGCCTTGAGGGACTCCTCCGCCTGGGCGATGTCCTGCTCGAGCTGGGTCTGCGCGGGCGAGTGCACCACGGCGGCCACGGCCGCCGCGGGCACGGCCACGAGCCCCAGCGCCGTGGCGGCGGCCGCGAACCGGCCGATCGGCCCGGCCCCGCCCGTGAACGCCCGCCGCGCGGCCGCGCCCCAGCGGCCGAAGGCGCCCCTGAACCCCTCGTGGAGGATGGGCTCCTCGATCAGCCGGGTGCTCAGGTCGGCGATCAGGGCGGTCAGCAGCAGGATCGCGCCGGCGGCCACGGGCTCGACCCACCCGGGGGCGTCCACGGGCACCATCACGCGCATGATCACGAGCAGCGGCCAGTGCCACAGGTACGCGGCGTAGGAGCGGCGCCCCCACCAGCGCAGGAACCTGTTGCCCAGCACGCGCGAGAGCGAGTCGCGCCGGTCACCCTGCACCACGTGCCAGACGATGAACGCGACGACGGCGGACAGGCCCGCCAGCACCCCGCGGTACGTGCTCGCGTGGCCGCCGTCGACCAGGGCGAAGCCCGCCGCGAGCACCGCGACGGCGCCCCACGCGACGGCCACCCGCGTGGCCGAGGTCCGCGGCTCGGGGCCGCCGTGCTCGGGCCGGGGCACATGGGCCAGGCCGATCGCCACGCACGCGCCGAACAGCAGGCCGAAGGCGTGGGTGTCCGTGCCGAAGTAGAGGCGGGCCTGCTCGAACCCGTGCCACGAGCCCCAGGCCATCCACGCCGCGGAGGCCACGGCCGCGACCGCGACCGCCAGGATGCGGCGTCGGTCCGCCACCCGCCCCGAGTTCACCGTGCTGCGCGGCGGCCAGGTGAGCAGGAGCAGCCCCCAGAGGAGCAGGGGCCAGAGGATGTAGAACTGCTCCTCGATCGCCAGGGACCACAGGTGCTCGAACAGTGGCGGGGAAGCGCGGTTGAAGTAGTCCCCGCCCTGCAGGATCATCACCCAGTTGCTGGTGTAGGTCAGGGCGCCGAACCATTGGCGGCCCAGGCCCGCGGGGAACTCGTCCACCGCCAGCCACGCGAGCGCGGTGGTGCCCACGAGCGCCATCAGCATGGCCGGGATGAGGCGCCGGACGCGCTTCATCCAGAAGGTGCCCAGCGCCACGCCCCGGCCCGCGTCCACACCACGGACCAGGCCGGTGGTGATGAGGAAGCCGGAGAGCACGAAGAACATGTCCACGCCCACGAACCCGCCGCGCAGGAAGGTGGGCCAGGCGTGGAAGACGAGCACGGCGAGCACCGCGATCCCCCGCAGCCCGTCGAGGGCGGTCACCCGGCCGGGGCCGCGACTGACCCGTGTGCCGACCTTGACGGCGGGCGCGCCGTCCTGGGGCGACAGGGCATGGCGGGGCACGGGCGCGGTGCGCTGGTCGGAACTCACAGCGGTCGATCATCCCATCCGGACCTGGATGGGCCAAAGCCTCCGGCTATCCCCGCCCACCCCACCGGGTTGGGGGCGGTTTCCGGCGGTATTCCGCTCCCAAAGCACCGGTTTCCGCCCCGGAAGCGGGGGGCGGGCGCCGGTCAGTGGTCGCGCAGCGCCTCGATGAGCTCGTCCTTGGTCATGGTGGAGCGGCCCTCGATGTCGAGCTCGCGGGCCCGCTTCGCGAGCTCGTCCTTGGTCCAGTCCTCGTAGGAGCCGGCCTCGCCGCCGCGCTCGGCGACCTCGTCCCGGCCGTCCCGGGCGGAGGCGTTGGCGATCCGCGCGGCCTTCTCCTCGCTCGCGCCCTCGCGGCGCAGCGTCTCGTAGACCTCGGGGTCCTTGATGTTGGAGGTGCCGGGGCCCATGGGGGCGCCGTTCTTCTCGGTCTTCTTCTCAGCCATGCGGCCAGTGTGGTCCCGGCCCGACGACGGGTGGAAGGTCCGCCGCGCCGCCTCAGTCCTGCTGGGCCTCCGGCTGCTCGGCCCACCAGCGCCGCAGCTCCGCCTCGGCCTCGGCCGGCTCGTGCGGCCCCTCGTCCAGGCGCCACTCGAGCAGGTGGGTGTACGCCCGGCCCACCACCGGGCCCGGGCGGATCCCCAGCAGCGCCATGATCTGCTGCCCGTCCAGGTCCGGCCGCACAGCCGCGAGCTCCTCGGCCTCGGCGATCTCGGCGATGCGCCGCTCGAGGTCGTCGTACGCGTGGGCCAGCCGCTCGGCCTTGCGCCGGTTGCGGGTGGTCACGTCCGAGCGGGTCAGCGCGTGCAGGCGGGGCAGCAGATCGCCGGCGTCGTGCGCGTACCGGCGGACGGCGGAGTCGGTCCAGCCGGCGTCGCCGTAGCCGTAGAACCGCATGTGCAGCTCCACCAGGCGGGCCACCGCCTTGATCGTGTCGTTGTCGAACTTCAGGGCGCGCAGCCGCTTGCGGACGAGCTTGGCGCCCACGGTCTCGTGGTGCCGGAAGGTGACGGCCCCGCCCTTCTCGAAGCGACGCGTGGCCGGCTTGCCGACGTCGTGCAGCAGCGCCGCCAGGCGCAGCACGGGGTCGGGGGTCGACGGCGCGTACTCACCCTCCAGCTCCATGGCCTGCTCCAGCACGGTCAGGGAGTGGGCGTAGACGTCCTTGTGGCGGTGGTGCTCGTCCGACTCGAGCTGCAGGGCGGGCAGCTCGGGCAGGACGTGGTCGGCCAGGCCGGTGCGCACGAGCAGGTCGAGGCCGGCGCGCGGGTGCGCACCGCACACGAGCTTGACGAGCTCCTCGCGGACGCGTTCGGCGGAGATGATCGTGATCCGCTCCGCCATCGCGGTCATGGCCTGCTCCACCTCGGGGGCCACGGCGAAGCCGAGCTGGGAGGCGAACCGGGCGGCGCGCATCATGCGCAGCGGGTCGTCGGAGAAGGAGTCCTCGGGGGTGCCGGGGGTGCGCAGCACGCCGGCGTGCAGGTCCCGCATGCCGCCGAAGGGGTCCACGAGCTCGAGGGCGGGCAGGCGCAGGGCCATGGCGTTGACGGTGAAGTCGCGGCGCAGCAGGTCGTCCTCGAGGCTGTCGCCGAAGGCCACCTGCGGCTTGCGGCTGGCCGGGTCGTACTGCTCGGCCCGGTAGGTGGTGACCTCGAGCTGCCAGCCGGCCTTGCGGAAGCCGATAGTCCCGAACCGCCGTCCCACGTCCCACGTGGCGTCCGCCCAGCCGGCGCCCACGGCCTCGGACGCGTCCGGGTCGGCGTCCGTGGTGAAGTCCAGGTCCGGCGACGTCCGCCCCAGGAAGAGGTCGCGGACCGGGCCGCCCACCAGGGAGAGCTCGTGGCCGGCGGCCTCGAACCTCCGCCCCAGCTCCACGACGACGGCGGGCAGGGTGGCGTCCGCGGGGAAGCCGGGGGGCAGCGCGTGGGTGGCGGTGGTCAGATCCATGATGCCTACAAGGGTGCCAGACGGTCCCGGCACGGGCCCGCGCGGGCCGGGCTAGAGTTGACGGCATGACCCGCCCCGATCCCTCCGCGCACCGGGGCGCCCCCCTGCCCTCCGCGCTGGGGGCGTGGCGTCGCCGGCCGCAGCCGCCTCTGCGCCCCGTCACCCCGGCCCCCGCGGGACCCCGTTCCGCCGCTGCCGCCTCCCTGCCCACGGTGGAGGAGGTCTCCGCCGGCGGCGTCATCGTCCGCGAGCACGACGGCGGCCTCGAGGTGGCCGTGATCGCCCGCTACAACCGCGGTGGCCGGCTCGAGTGGTGCCTGCCCAAGGGCCATCCCGAGGGCGAGGAGGACCACCGGCAGGCGGCCGTGCGCGAGGTGGAGGAGGAGACCGGGATCGCCGGCCACATCCTCGAGCCGCTCGGCGCGATCGACTACTGGTTCACAGTCGCCCGGCACCGCGTCCACAAGACCGTGCACCACTTCCTGCTGCGCGCCACGGGCGGCGAGCTGACCACGGAGAACGACCCGGACCACGAGGCCGTGGACGTCGCATGGGTGCGCCTCGAGGACGTCGCGCGCCGCCTCTCCTTCGCCAACGAGCGCCGGATCGTCGACCTGGCCCGCCAGGTGGTCGACCAGCACTTCCCCCCGGGCGGTGCCCGGGGCCCCCGCCCCTGATCCACCGCCCCCGGCACGGGGCCTTCCGACCACGATTGGGTGACCCTTGAGCAGCAGACCCGCCCCGCGCCGAGCGCAGGACCCCGCCCACGCCGGCGTCGCCGACGAGGAGCCGACGACGACGGACCCCGCCCCCGCCACGGATCCGGCCGCCGTGGACCCCGCGGACGAGACCCCCGAGGGCGAGCGCCGCGCCGGCCGGTCCACCGCGATCATGGCCTCCGGCACGCTCCTCTCCCGCGTGCTGGGCCTCGTCCGTGCGACGCTGGTGACGGTGGCGATCGGCCTGTCCGCGGACATGGCCGACATCTTCGAGATCGCCAACTCCCTCCCGAACGTGATCTACCTGCTCCTGGTGGGCGGCGTGTTCAACGTCGTGCTCGTGCCGCAGCTGATCAAGCACGCCCGCGACGCCGACCGGGGCGCGGACTACACCTCCCGCCTGATGACGCTCGGCACGCTCGTGATGCTCGCCGGCACGGTGGTGGTCATGCTGGCGGCGGCCCCGCTCATGACGGCCCTGACCCGCGGCTGGTCGCCGGAGAAGCTCGAGATGGCCACCGTGTTCGCCCTGTGGTGTCTGCCCCAGGTGTTCTTCTACGGCATGTACGCGCTGGTGGGGCAGGTGCTCAACGCCAACGGGCGCTTCGGCGCCTACATGTGGGCGCCGGTGCTGAACAACGTCGTCGCGATCGGCGCGATCGTGCTGTACCTGGGCATGTTCGGGGCGTACCGGGCCGGGGACGACCTCGCCGGGTGGACGAGCGCACAGACGGTCGTGCTGGCCGGCGGCCACACCCTGGGCGTCGTGCTGCAGGCCGTGATCCTCTTCCTGCCGCTGCGCGGGCTCGGCCTGGGTCTGCGCCCGCGGTTTGGCTGGAAGGGCATCGGCCTGCGGGACACCGGCCGGATCGCCGGGTACACCCTGATCACGATGGTCGCCACGAACGTGGTGCTCCTGCTGTGCCAGCGGTACGTCACCTCCGCCACGGAGGCCCGCGACCGCGGCGAGCTGCGCATCCCCGGCACGGAGACCTGGAGCGCCGAGATGGCGCAGGCGGCCATCCCCGGTGTGGCCGCGTACAACATGGCGATGCTGATGGCCGTGCTGCCCCATTCGGTGTTCGTGCTCTCCCTGGCCACCGTGCTCTTCAACCGGCTGGCCCGCGCCATGGGCCGCCAGGACATGTCCGCGGTGCGACGCACGACGGCGCAGGGTCTGCGCGCGTTCACCGTGCCGCTGATGTTCTGCCTCGCCGGCGTGGTGGTCCTGGCGGGCCCCCTGGGCCGCGTCTTCGGCTCGACGGCCGAGACGGCGATGGTGGCCGGCGTCGCGGTGGGCTCGGTCCTGCTCGCGCTGGCGCTGTCCATCCCGTTCCGCTCGGGCTCCTTCTACCTGCTGCGCGTGTTCTACGCCGCCGAGGACGCCAAGGTGCCGATGGTGGTCCAGGTCAGCGGCTCGCTCCTGATGCTGCTGCTCTCGTGGGCGGGCGCGATGCTGCTGCCGCTGTGGTCCATGGCCCTGTGGGTCGCGGTCGCCTCGTCCGTCTCGTACGTGTACCAGTTCGTCCTGACCCATGTGCTCACCGTGCGCCGGTTCGGGGACTACGGCCTCGCATCCGTGCTGCGTGCCCACGTCCAGACCGGCCTGGCCGCGCTGGCCGCGGCGGCCGCGGGCGTCGTCGTCGTGTGGCTGCTGGGCGGGTACACCGGCGGGTTCGCGTGGAACTCCATCGGGACGGCGCTGCTCACGTGCGCGGTGGCGGCCGTGGCGATGGGTCCGGTGTACCTGATGGTGCTGCGGGCCATGCGGTTCCCCGAGCTGGACGACGCCCTCCGGCCGCTCGTCGCCCGCGTGCCGGCGCTGGGTCGTCTGCTGCGCGTCGGCTGATCTCTGGCCGCGACGGCCACGCCACGTATCATCGGATTCCGACCCCGTCGTCAGGAGAAGAGCCCGTGCCCCAGCCCATCGCCGTCGGCGCCGTCCTGGGCGGCCGCTATCGCATCACCCAGCACGTGGTGACGTCCGCGGACCAGGACATGGTGTTCCTGGGCACGGACCAGGTGCTCAACCGCCGCGTCACCGTGCTCGTGGCCTCACGTGAGAACGCCACGCAGGTGGCCTCGTCCGCGCGGGAGCTGGCCACGGGCGAGCGCACCGACGACGTGCAGGTGCTCGACCTGGGGCTGTCCGAGGGCCGCACGTACCTGATCGCCGGCGGGGACCCCGACCCGGACGTCCTGCTGGGTCTGGCGTACCCGCAGGAGCTGTACGTGGAGCCGTTCCAGACGGACAGCCTCGGCTCCGAGCTGTTCGGCGAGTCGCGGACCGGAGACCCCCACGCCTACGACGACGACGAGGCGTACTACACCGACCTCGACCGCCGGCTCCGCGCGGACGAGCACGAGGCCCAGCGTCGTCCCGGGTTCCTGAACCGCCTCTCCGAGCGCCTCGCCGAGCGGGTCCGTCCCTCCGACGGCACCGCGGCGAAGGCGGCCGCCGGGGCGTCGGCCCTGGCCGCGGCGGACGCCGCCACCCGGAAGCAGCAGGAGGAGCGCGAGCGGGCGGAGCGGGAGGCCGCCGAGCGCGCCGAGCGGGAGCGCAAGGAGGCCGAGGAGAAGGCACGCGCCGAACGGGAGGCCGCCGAGCGCGCAGAACGCGAGCGTCGGGAGGCGGAGGAGCGTGCCGAGGAGGAGCGCCGCGCCGAGGCCGAGCGCGCCCGTCGCCAGGCGGAGCAGGAGGCTGAGGAGCGGGCCGCGCGCGAGCGGGAGGCCGAGCAGGTCCGGCTGGCCGCGGAGCGGGAGGAGGCCGAGCGCCGCGAGCTCGAGCGCCGGGCCGAGGCCCGCCGTCGTGCCGAGGAGGAGCGGGCCCGGGAGGCCGCGGAGCGCGAGGCTGAGAAGCGCGCGGCCCAGGAACGCGAGGCCGCGGAGCGCGAGGCCCAGGCGGGCACCGCCGCACTCCCGGCCGTCGCGGCGGGGGCCGCCGCCGCGCAGGCCACCGACGCCGATGCCGACGGGGCCACGCCGCCCACCGAGCCCGTCGAGCCCGTGGCGGCCGAGAAGACCGACGCGCCGGAGCCGGTCGCCCCGGACACCGAGGCGATCCCCGTGCGGCGCCAGCGTCCCGTCCCCCGCCGAGCGATCGTGGCCGAGTCCGCGCCGCCCGTCCACGAGGAGTCCCGCAGCACGGCCGCGCCGGTGGCTGCCGGGGCCGCAACGGGGGCCACCGCGGCGGCTGCCGGTTCGACGTCCGCCGCCGCGGCTCCGGATGCTCTGGCCGCCCCGGCCACCACCGGGGGCGACGACGGCGCCACGGTGGCCGACCCGGGCGACGGCAACGGCCGCACGCGCGGCGGCGGTCCGCTGGCCCTGCTCCTCGTGCTCGGCCTGCTGGCCGCACTCGTCGTGGGCGGGGTGCTGCTGGCCCAGAACCTGCGCGGCGGGCCGGCCCCGCAGGCCGCGGCCGCGTCGTCCGAGTCTGAGTCTGCGTCGTCCGAGTCCGCATCGGACACCCCGTCGCCGTCGGAGAGCACCAGCCCCTCCCCCACCCCGACCAGCGAGAGCGCCGCGGCCGCCCCGCAGCCCGTCCAGGCCCTGCGCTCGGTGCCGGACCTGCCGGAGCACGAGGCCGAGCACGACGCGGACCTGAGCAACCTCATCGACGGCGACCCCACCACCGTGTGGCGCACCTTCGCCTACGCACGGCCGAACTTCGGCGGCTATGTGGAGAGCATGAACCTCGTGGTCCAGCTCGAGGAGCGCACCGAGGTGAACGAGGTGACCCTGCAGAGCACGGGGGCCACCGGTGGCGCCTGGTTCGCCTACATCGCCGACTCCCCCGAGGGCGCGAACGCCAAGGAGATCGGCAACGGCACCTTCGACCAGGACACCGTCTCCATCCCCGTGCCGTTCGAGGGCACCGAGGCCGAGGCCGAGTACGTGATCGTCAGCCTCACCTCGCTGCCCCAGCTGGAGGGCACGACGTCGGACCTCCCGTTCGGCCTGCGTTTCGGCGAGATCGCCGTCCGCTGACCCCGCGCCCGGGCGACGGCGCGCCGGACCTTCCGGCCGCCGTCGCCGGACGTCGTCGCACCGCGGCCCCGGCACCGCGGAATACCCGCCCGTGGCTCCGCCGTTGTCCTGGAGGAGCGTCCACCACCCCGATCCACTGGAGGAACCCGTGGCCCCCACCGCCCAGGACCAGAGCGTCCACAACGTCGTGATCGTCGGATCCGGCCCCGCCGGATACACCGCGGCGATCTACACCGCCCGCGCCGAGCTCTCCCCGGTCCTGGTGGCCGGGGCGGTGACCGCGGGCGGCGAGCTGATGAACACCACCGAGGTGGAGAACTTCCCGGGCTTCCCGGAGGGTGTGCAGGGGCCCGAGCTGATGGCGAACCTCGAGGCCCAGGCCCGCCGGTTCAACACGGAGGTGGTCTACGACGACGTCGTGCAGGCCGACCTGACGTCGAACCCCAAGGTGCTCACGCTCGGCGACGGCACCCAGCTGCGCACCCACGCGGTCATCCTCACGACCGGCTCCGCCTACCGGAAGCTCGGCGTTCCCGGCGAGGAGCGCCTCTCCGGCCACGGCGTCAGCTGGTGCGCCACGTGCGACGGCTTCTTCTTCCGCGAGCAGGAGATCGCGGTCGTGGGCGGCGGCGACTCCGCCATGGAGGAGGCCCTGTTCCTCACGAAGTTCGCGTCCAAGGTGACCGTACTGGTCCGCAAGGACGAGCTGCGCGCCTCCAAGGTGATGGCCCACCGGGCCATGGAGAACGAGAAGATCGAGTTCCGCTGGAACACCGAGGTCACGGAGGTGACGGGTGACGACAAGGTCAACACCCTCCGCCTGCGGGACACCCGCACCGGCGAGGCGTCCACGCTGGACGTGACCGGCCTGTTCGTCGCCATCGGCCAGGACCCGCGCACGGACCTGGTGCAGGGCCAGGTGGAGCTCACGGAGCACGGCACGATCCGCATCGACCATCCGTCCTCGCGGACCTCCCAGCCGGGCGTCTTCGCCGCCGGCGACGTCACGGACCACACCTACCGCCAGGCCATCACCGCCGCCGGCTCGGGCTGCGTGGCCGCCCAGGACGTGGAGCACTACCTCGCGACCGTGGCCGACGTGGAGGAGGCCGCGCCGGCCGGCCCGGAGTCGGACGCGAACCCGGCATGAGCCACTGACTCATGACCCCTGACGGAGCGTCATGAATCATGTCGATAACACCCCTGTCCACCCTCGTCAGACACAGAACAAACCCCAGGAGGCTGCCATGAGCACCATCACCGTCACCGACGCCGACTTCGACCAGAAGGTCCTCCAGTCCGAGCTGCCCGTCCTCGTGGACTTCTGGGCCGAGTGGTGCGGCCCGTGCCGCATGCTCGGGCCCGTCCTGGAGGACATGGCCGTGGAGCACGAGGGCAAGGCCGTGATCGCCAAGCTCAACGTGGACGAGAACCCGGCCATCGCCGCGCGTTACGGCGTCACCTCCATCCCGCTCGTCGTGGGCTTCCAGAACGGCGAGAAGGTCGCCGAGTCCGTGGGCGCCAAGCCCAAGGCCGCGCTGGAGAAGGAGTTCTCGGCCCTGCTCGGCTGAGCCCCTCCCCCACTCACCACGACGGCCCCGTCACCCCAGAGGGTGACGGGGCCGTCGTGCGTTGATCTTCAGGACCAGCGGCGGGTGCCCGTGGACGCCGTCCGCGGGAACTCCGGATCAGGACTTCTTGCCCTTCCCCTTGCCGTCCTGACCGCCCTGGATGAGGTCCATGATGCGGTTCAGGTCCTCCACGGTGGTGAAGTCGATGGCGATGCGGCCCTTGCGCGCGCCGAGGGTGATCTTCACGGCGGTGTCCAGGCGGCTGGTGAGCGCGGTGGCGTAGTGGTCCAGGCGCTCGTGGCGGGCGTCGTCCGTGCTGCGCCGCGGCGTGCGGCCCGGCCGGAGCCCGCCCTGCAGCTGCGCGACCGCCTCCTCCGTGGACCGGACGGACAAGCCCTCCGACTGGATCCGCTGCGCCAGACGCTCCATGTCCGACGGGTCCGTGAGACCGAGCAGCGCACGCGCATGGCCGGCCGAGAGCGTGCCGGCGGCCACGCGGCGCTGCACGAGGGGCGGCAGCTTGAGCAGCCGCAGCGTGTTGGAGATCTGCGGACGAGAGCGGCCGATGCGCTGGGACAGTTCCTCCTGCGTGCAGGCGAAGTCCTCCATGAGCTGCTGGTAGGCGGCGGCCTCTTCGAGCGGGTTCAGCTGGGAGCGGTGCAGGTTCTCCAGCAGAGCATCCCGCAGGAGGTCCTGGTCCGGGGTCTGGCGGACGATCGCCGGGATGGTGTCCAGGCCGGCCTTCTGGGTGGCGCGCCACCGGCGCTCGCCCATGATCAGCTCATAGGGGGTGGGGCCGTCCACCTCGCGCACGACGATCGGCTGCAGGATGCCGACCTCGCGGATCGAGGTGACCAGTTCCGCCATGTGGTCCTCGTCGAACACCTCACGCGGCTGCCGCGGGTTGGGGTGGATGTCCCCCACCGGGATCTCCCGCAGGACCGCGATGTCCGCGGACACGGTCCCCTCGGTCGCGGCGGACTCAACGCTCGAGTCCCCCGGTTCCTTCCTCGACGACGTCGCGGAGGTGGCACGCTTGCTGGGCGCCTTCACCGTCGGCATGGCCGGACGCCCCTTGGTCGGCCGCGCCGCGGGTGCATCCTCGGACTCTGCGGAGAAGAACACGTCGACGGGACGCTGCGCGGGTCGCGAGGCACGCTTCGACGAGGTGGTCCCTGCCTTCGTGGCGGACGCGGCGTTCCGGCCAGTTGTGGACGTTGATTTCGTGACCTGAGCGGTGCGGCCCGTGGTCTTTTGCTGGGAGGCCGACGGGACCGGCTCGCCGGACTCCCCCGGCGTCTCGGTCTTCGGGCCGCTCTTCGCCGGCGTCGGAGAGTCCTCCGGGGAGGGTGCCTCGGCGTTCTCTTCCGGGGCTTCTACAGTGCTCTGGATCAGGGCGCCGAGGCCTCGCCCCAGGCCTCCTCGACGGCTCGTCTTCAACGGGTCCTCCTGCAGTGAGTGGGTCTGCGATCAGTGTAGGTGAGCGGCCTGGTCTCGATGATCCTGGGCGACGTGAGGACACCCCGCACGTTGTGCTGGCCCCGACTGCCGGTGGCCACGCGAGGGCCTGAGCTGCAAGGGGTGCGGTGATATTCGGGTCTCGGTTCTGGCATGCACGTCCGTGATTGGACTCGGACGACGGGGGGGGTGGGCGCGCGGGTGGACGCCTGCCGCGAGCGTGAGTGTTTCACGTGGAACACTCCGAGTTGGAGCGCTCCAGGAGGGTTGCGGCTGCAATCATCAGAACCCTCACATGCATCCCGTAGGGTCCACTCGTTTCACATGAAACGCGATCCCTAAGCTGGCGAGTGGGCGATTGTCGAATCGCAGATATACCGGCTTGTGTTCTCGGTGTACCGGTACCGATCAACCTTCCGTGCGGACGGTACTCAGTCTGCCGGCCACCCGCATCATGCTGCGGATCGTCGAATCGAAAGTGGCGGACCAGGATCGAAGCGCCGCTCCACTCCCCGCGGTGTGGTGTGGACACTCGAATCGCCGAACGGCCGTGCTCGGACTTCTCGTCGTCTTGTGTTCAGTGCTTCCTCACCCCCGCGCGGCTCACGAATCGAACGTTGCGTCGGTGACCGTGTTTCACGTGAAACACGAATGAGTCTGTCGCAGAGAACACGGACGGGGGCCCGATGGTTGTCGTGGTTGCTCCTCACGAACCAGTGCCTCCTTGTCGTGTCGTTCTCTGTCACCCCATTGGCGGCATTGATGGTGTGTTCCATGGATAACCTGAAGTGGTTATCTCACGGTACGGCCCCTTCGCCCGAGGCTCGTTTCACGTGAAACGTCCCGTTCGAAGATTCGACCGTGCACTGGTGCCACGGAAGTCCGCCCACGAGCGGGTTGCATTCAGATGCCGGCGTCCATAGGGGCGTGAGATGCGTTCGAGGTTCAGACTCCTCGCGTTGCTGACGTTGTGACCCGGGCGCGTCGAGCGCCGGACGTCGGTCGTTCGGTTTCACGTGAAACGTGGCGGCGTACTGGGCGCGAACGCCGGGTCGCGGGTCCCATGTCGCGCGGCTTGCACCGACTTGTGCCGTTGACCGTACTGTTCGATGCAGTCGCTGCCGTCAGCAGCGGCCGTACAGTCATATGGCAGGCCCTTCCGCCCGACAGACCGGACCCATTCCTCCCGTCTGCCCATTCCGCCCATTAAGGTTCACGTCCGACTCGTGTGGAACCGGGTCTTCACCCGTCCGTCCGCACGCGGCTCCCTCCAGGGATCGACGCTAGACCTACGCGCGAGCATCGTGTTTCACGTGAAACCCCCGGCCACCACCTGAGTGATCGACGTCCTGCTTCCACGTCGTTGCAGGGGTCAGAACCGTGCGGCCTGACCGTCCCGCACTGAGCTGATGCGGGTTTCCCGGGGGAGGGGACCCAGGCTGACTCAGCATTCCCCCTGCCGACCCCGTACCTAGCCGTCGGGCCACGCTGGGGATTCGCCAGACCAACCAGCGCCATGGTGGCACCCACGGCCACCTACCCACGACGTCCCCTTGTCCACAGATCTTGTCCACATATCAACATCGACGATAGCCGCTAACCACTGCTGATTCCGCAAAGTGCCAGCTCACATGCTTGTCTCTGTATACATTGGGGGCGTGCGGCCGCCCCTCTTCGCCGGAGTCTCTCCTACTCCGCACACAGGAATGCACAATAGAACTGTCCTTCTGGCGCCGCCGTTCGGCCCCTCCAACTCAGACGAATCACAGCAGCCCACCATCGCCGCTGACGTCTGCTCTCGCACACGCTGACGGCAGACCGGCCGCGCGCCTCGCGGCGACACCACGGCTCGTGCTCCGCTCTGGCCCCGATTCCCTGCACGTCACCGACGGCGAGGAGGTCTGACCGTGGGGGAGAGGGGGCACCCACTCACAGCACCCGGCCTGCTCGCTGGCTGCATCCTCGAGGCTGCAGCGCACCCGGGTGAAGGAGGAGGGACGGACCATACCCTGCACGGCCGCGCCCAGTACGTTCCCCACGCGTCGCGCAGCCCTCGCGGAGCACTTCAACGCAGCGTGCACCGCCGGCCCTCACAGCCGCCGTTGCCGCCCCGCCGCCATGCCGTTCACCCCGTGAGTTCGTGCGTCGCCGCCCGCGGCTCCACCCAGGCCTCGCGACAGGTGCGCCTGGCCGGCGGCGGAGGGGCCGGCCCAGCGAAGGAGAGGGGAGCGTGTCAGACGGAAGCAGTCCACCACGGGCACCCCTCCCCATCGTCCCGCCGCGGCGGCACCACGCTCGCACCCTCGGAGGGGGTCGTTTCACGTGAAACACGGTCGTCCGCCATGCCCAGCGATTCCGCTTGTCTTCCTACCGCTTATCTCCCGGGCCGCACTCACTCACGACGAAGCCCGCCGGGGGGATCACTCCCTCCGGCGGGCTTCGTCGTCGCCAGCAGCGCCACCCGGCGACCGCCGCAGCGGCCGGCTGGGCGTCAGCCCTTCAGGGCCGTCGGCGCCCCGCGGCCGGCGATCTCCGCGGCCGCCTCCCGGTACGCCATGGCGCCGGCCGAGGCCGGGTCGTACGTCAGCACCGTCTGCTGATAGCTGGGGGCCTCGGAGATGCGGACGTTGCGGGGGATCGCGGTGCTCAGCAGCTGCTCCGGGAAGTGCGTCCGGACCTCCTCCGCCACCTGCACGGCGAGGTTGGTCCGCGCGTCGAACATCGTCAGCAGGATGGTGCTCACCTGGAGACGCGGGTTCAGGTGCTTCTGGATCATCTGCACGTTCTTGAGCAGCTGGGAGAGGCCCTCGAGGGCGTAGTACTCGGCCTGGATCGGGATGAGCACCTCCTCGGCCGCCACGAACGCGTTGACCGTCAGCAGGCCCAGGGACGGCGGGCAGTCGATGAACACGTAGTCCAGCCGCTCCTGGCCGTCCCCCTCGCGCCAGGCGGTGTACGCCTCGAGCGCCCGCGACAGTCGCTGTTCGCGGGCCACCAGCGAGACCAGCTCGATCTCGGCACCGGCCAGGTCGATCGTCGCAGGCACCACCTGCAGGCCGTCCACGTCCGGGGCGTCCTGCACGACGTCCTGGATCTCCATCTCGCCCAGGAGCACGTCGTACACGGAGGCGACGTCCCCGGTGTGGGGGATGTTCAGCGCGGTGGACGCATTGCCCTGCGGGTCGATGTCCACCACCATCACCCGCATGCCCGCGCGGGCGAGGGCCGCGGCCAGGTTGACCGTCGTCGTCGTCTTGCCGACGCCGCCCTTCTGGTTGGACGTCGTGAACACGCGGGTGCGGTCGGGGCGCGTCAGACGGCGCCGCTGAAGCCGCGCGGGCTCCTCGGCGTCGGCGCCGCCCTTCTCGGCGGTCCGGCCGGTCCACTTCTGGCGCAGGGCCCTCCAGGCCCCACCCCGGCTCTCCTGCTCCTGCGCCATGCGGCTCTACCTCCTGGGTCGCGGGTGTGCGGATCTGCTGCCGCCCGGCCCGTCCCGTCCCGGTGGGGGAGGGGTCAGCGGGGACGCGCGCTGACGCGCACGACGGTGGTGGTCTCGGGCAGCAGGCCCTCGCCCACCGTGAGGATCTCGGGCTCGGCACCACCATACTTGCGCAGGACCTTGCGGGCGGCGGCGATCTCGTCGGCCGCGGAGCGGCCCTTGATGGCCAGCAGCTCCCCGGCGCCCTGCAGCATCGGCATGGTCAGCGGCACGAGGGTCTTCAGCGCGGACACGGCGCGGGCGGTCACGACGTCGACGTCGAGGTCCCCGGAGACCTGCTCGGCGCGGCCGCGGATCACGTCCACGTTCTCCAGGCCGAGGTCGGCGACCACCATGTCCAGCCACTCCACGCGCCGCTCGAGCGGCTCGATGAGCAGGAACTGGCAGTCGGGGCGCGCGAGCGCGAGGCACAGGCCGGGCAGGCCCGCACCGGAGCCGACGTCGGCCACGAGCGCACCCTGCGGGAGGAGCTCCTCGACCACGGCGCAGTTCAGGACGTGGCGCTCCCAGAGACGGGGCGCCTCGCGCGGGCCGATCAGGCCCCACTCGATGCCGGTGTCCGCCAGGTGGGCCACGTACGCCTCGGCCCGGGGGAGGGCCTCGCCGAACAGCTCGACGGCGGCCGGCCGCAGCGCATCGGTCAGCGGCGGTGCCGGCTGTCCCACGGGTGCGGGACGGTCGCCCCGGTCCCGCGGATCCAGCCCGGGGCGCCGCTCGTAGGCCGAACCCTGCTCAGTCATCGGCGGAGATGACCACGTGCCGGCGGGCGCCCTCGCCCTCCGACTCGGAGGTCAGGCCGGCGTCCGCGACGACGTCGTGGACGATCTTGCGCTCGTACGCGCCCATGGGCTCGAGGTGCACGGGACCCTCGCCGGCGCGGACGCGCTCGACGGCCGCCTGGGCGGCGGTGCGCAGGGCGACGTTGCGGCGCTCCCGGTGCCCGCAGACGTCCAGGATCAGCCGGGAGCGGTGCCCCGTGGCGGCGAGCACGGCCAGCCGGACGAGCTCCTGCAGGGCCTCCAGGGTGCGGCCGTCGGGGCCGACGAGGCCGTCCAGGCGCTCATCGTGGTCCTCGGAGACGACGGACACGTACGTGCGCCCGTCGCGGACCTCGATGTCGATGTCCCCGTCCAGGTCCGCGATGTCGAGCAGCTCCTCGACGTAGTCCGCGGCGACGTCGCCCTCCTCCTCGAGGCGGCGCACCGCCTCCGAGACGGCGGCACCGTCCTGCTCCGCGACGCGAGAGCCCTGGCCCACGGGGGTCTCGACGACGGCGTCCTCGGCCTCGGAGGCCGGGGTCACGTTCTCGGCGGACATGCTCACTTCCTCCTGCGGTTCTTGCGCTGGGGCTGGACGCGCTGACCCGACTGGCGGACGACCTCACCGTTCAGCACGGCACCGCCGCGGCCCGCCTGGGTGTGCGCGGACGAGGGCGTGGCCTCGGCGTTCGACACCTTCTGGCCCACGGGGGGCAGGCCCTTGGCGGCGCGGCGCTCGTTGAGCTCCTTCTCGGCGAGGGAGCCCGGGGTCGGGTTGTTGCGGATGATCCACCACTGCTGGCCGACGGCCCAGAAGTTGGAGTAGGTCCAGTACAGGAGCACGCCGATCGGGAAGTTGATGCCGCCGATGCCGAAGATCAGGGGCATGGCGTAGAGCATGATCTGCTGCGTCTGCATCATGGGCCCGGAGAGGGCCTGCTGCGTCATGTTCTTCGTCATGAGCATCTTCTGCATGAAGAACATCGAGCCCGACATGAGCAGGATCAGCACGATCGCCGTGACGATCACGGGCCCGCTGCCCGGCGCGCCGAGCGAGTTCATGAAGGTGTCCGACATGCGGGCGCCGAAGATCGTGGAGCCCTCGAAGGAGCGGATCTGGTCCGCGGACAGGGCGTCCATGGCCTCGCCGCGCTCCGCCGCGCCGCGGGCGCCGATCAGCACCTGGTAGAGCGCGAAGAAGAACGGCATCTGGATCAGCAGCGGCAGGCAGGCGGCGAACGGGTTCGCCTTGTGCTCCTTCATGAGCGCCTGCTGCTCCATGGCCATGGCCTGGCGGGAGAGCTGGTCCTTCTTGCCCTTGTACTTGGCCTGCAGCTTCTGCAGCTCGGGCTGGATGGCCTGCATGGCGCGCTGCGCCTTGATCTGCTTGACGAACAGCGGGATCAGCAGGGTGCGGATGAGCACCACCAGCAGGAGGATGGACAGGGCCCACGTCCAGCCGGAGTCCGCGGGCAGGCCCGCAAACTCCAGGATGCTGTGGAACGCCCCGAGCAGCCAGGACATCAGCCAGCGGAACGGGGAGAGGATGGCTTCGAACATGGGGGTCAATCCTCCTGCGGGAGATCAGGTGGGATGGGAGGGTGGTTCAGGGCGAGGATGCGCGGCTGCCGGCCCGGCGGCCAGCGTCGGTGCCCGGGCGGGACCGGGTCCACGCCGCCGTCGTTCCAGGGATGGCACCGGCCGATGCGCCGCGCGGCGAGCCACGACCCCTTCACCGCGCCGTGCACGTGCACGGCCTCCAGCCCGTAGGCGGAGCAGCTGGGGAAGAACCGGCACACGGGTCCGTACAGCGGGGAGACCACGGCCCGATAGACCGTGAGCAGGCCCGCCAGCAGGGCGGACGGCAGCGCGCGCAGCGGCCCCCACTCACGGGAGGGCTCGAGCACGACGAAGGGCGAGGGCGTGACGGTCATCTACGCGTGCTCCGAGGCGGCGGGCAGGTGCGGCTTCAGGGCCTTGCCGAGCGCGCCGACGGTCTCGCGGCGCAGCAGCGCGTAGTCCGCCTCGGCGGCGGCCGGCAGCGCGCGGACCTGCACCAGAACCGGCAGGTCGCGCAGCGGGGGCAGGCGCATCTGATCCGCGACGACGGCGCGCAGCCGCCGCTTCACCCGGTTGCGGGTCACCGCGTTCCCCACGGCCTTGGACACGACGAACCCGGCCCGCGGCCGAGGGGCGCTCGGCGACGTGGACCGGGTCTGATCGGGGTCCGTGGCGACGCTCACCACGACGGTGCGCCGACCCGCGCGGGTGCCGGTGCGACCGAGGTGACGGAACTCCGCGGGCGTGCGGACGCGACGGTCACGGGGCAGCACGGGGCGCGCCGTCCCTGGACCGAGGTCCTCAGGCGGACAGCTCGGCGCGGTTCTTGCCGCGGCGAGCGGACAGGATGGCGCGGCCGGCGCGGGTGCGCATGCGGGCACGGAAGCCGTGCTTGCGGGCACGACGGCGGTTGTTGGGCTGGAACGTGCGCTTGGTCACTGTGATCTCTCCACGACGTGTTGTGTGCCTTCGACCGTCGACCTGAGCAGGTGGACCAGGGGGAAGGACCGGTGAGGCTCTGACATGAAATCCCCGGCGGGCACGATCAACCGACACCCGGGGGACCAGACAACTCTAGTGGCCGGGGTACGCAGGGGTCAAACGGGTGCGCGCGGATCCCGGACGCCCGTGGGCGCCCGGGGCGGTCGTCCACAGGATGATAGGGGTTGTCCACCGTCTGTGCACAACCCTGTGGACAACCGTTAGACTCCGAGCACCGTCGTCCGTCTCGCGCAGCCGCCCCCGTCCTCGGGGACGTCTGCCCCAGGAAAGGAAGCCTCCGTGGTGGCAGACCAGGCCGTGCTCAGCTCGTGGCGCTCCGTCGTGGGCTCCCTCGAGGACGACGCGCGGGTCAGCGCCCGCCTCATGGGCTTCGTCTACCTGGCCCAGCCGCAGGGCCTCATCGGCAACACGCTCCTGCTGGCCGTGCCGAACGAGACCACCCGCGAGACGCTCCAGGGCACCCAGGTGGCCGACGCCCTCACGGACGCCCTGACCAAGGAGTTCCGCGAGGAGATCCTGCTGGCCATCTCGATCGACGCGAACCTGCAGCCGCCGCGGACCCCCTCGTCCGAGGCCCGCCGCTCCTCCCTCGCGGGCGGACCGGCCGCCGCCGCGGTGCCGGACGTCGAGCTGCCCCCGGCTGCGACCGCCGCCACCTCCCGCCGCGCCGTCGCCGAGGAGCTGCCGGGCTTCCGCATCGAGCCGCCGGCCGACGTCGCGCCCGCTGCGACCGCGGCCCCGAGCGGGAACGGCAAGCCGACCCCCGCGCCGCCGTCGACGTCCGCGGAGACCAGCCGCCTCAACGACCGCTACCACTTCGAGACGTTCGTGATCGGCTCGTCCAACCGGTTCGCGCACGCCGCCGCGAACGCGGTGGCCGAGGCGCCGGCGAAGGCGTACAACCCGCTGTTCATCTACGGCGAGTCCGGCCTGGGCAAGACGCACCTGCTGCACGCGATCGGGCACTACGCCCGTCGCCTCTACCCGGGCCTGCGGGTGCGGTACGTGAACTCGGAGGAGTTCACCAACGACTTCATCAACTCCATCCGCCACGACGAGGGCGCCTCGTTCAAGCAGGTCTACCGCAACGTGGACATCCTGCTGATCGACGACATCCAGTTCCTGGCGGACAAGGAGGCGACGGTCGAGGAGTTCTTCCACACCTTCAACACGCTCTACAACAACAACAAGCAGGTGGTCATCACCTCGGACCTGCCGCCCAAGCAGCTCTCCGGGTTCGAGGACCGGCTGCGCTCCCGCTTCGAGTGGGGGCTGATCACGGACATCCAGCCGCCGGACCTCGAGACGCGCATCGCGATCCTCCGGAAGAAGGCGGAGGCCGAGGGGCTCGTGGCCCCGCCGGAGGCGCTGGAGTACATCGCCTCGCGCATCTCCACGAACATCCGCGAGCTCGAGGGCGCGCTGATCCGCGTGACCGCGTTCGCCTCGCTCAACCGGCAGACCGTGGACATCGAGCTGGCCGAGCATGTGCTCAAGGACCTGATCACGGACGAGACGGCGCACGAGATCACCCCGGAGCTGATCCTGCACGCCACGGGGGAGTACTTCAATCTCACCCTCGAGGAGCTGACCAGCAAGTCCCGCACCCGCACGCTGGTGACGGCGCGGCAGATCGCCATGTACCTGCTGCGCGAGCTGACCGAGATGTCCCTGCCCAAGATCGGCCAGGTCCTGGGCGGCCGCGACCACACCACCGTCATCCACGCGGACCGCAAGATCCGCGAGCTGATGGCCGAGCGGCGGACGATCTACAACCAGGTCACCGAGCTCACCAACGAGATCAAGCGGAAACAGCGCGGCACCTGAGCCACCCACTGCCCCCTCGAGTCCCGGTTCGAACCTTCGACCGGGACTCGAGTCTTCTTCCACATTGTCCACCGGTGTGGACAACTCTGTGGAGAACCCCCGCCACTGTGGACAACCTCCGCGCCTGTGGATGGCGGAATCAGGCCGCTCACGCCGCGTCCACACCCCTGGGGACGACGACGGTGCACAGGCTGGTGAATCACACGGATGTCATTCGGTGGTCCACACGTATCCACAGATCTCCACAGCCGAAAACCGCATGATCTCGCGGATTTCGACGGGTGTGGACGCGTCCTGTGGACAGGAATGTGGACAACTGGGGGGTGGATCCGGGGATGAGTCTGGACAACCCCGGTCGGGCCTGTGCAGAGCGGGGGGAGGGCCTCCGAGGCTCGTCCACACCGGATGCACACCCCGAACGAGCGGGCGTCCACACGGTTCCCCCAGCCGAATCCGCATGGTGACGCGGCAGAACGGCGTTCTCCACAGGATCCACACCCGCTACCACTCCTTCTGATCCCCCTGGAGAGATCCCGCCAAGCAACATCATCTCCGCCGCCCCTCACCGAGCTGAGCGCCTCGAGGGCCCGGGCTGCGCCCGGGCGCCCGAGATCCGTGGAATCACACCGCTGTCATTCGTCGGCGACCTGACACCCGCCGCGCGGACCGCCTATGCTGAGGCCCGCGTGTCGCCGTTCCCCCCGGGCCCGCAACCCCCGTCATCACCCCCAGAGAGGCAGTGCAGCTCGTGAAGTTCACCGTCGAACGCGACATCCTCACCGACGCCGTCTCCTGGGCCGCACGCTCCCTGTCCCCGCGCCCGCCGGTGCCGGTGCTCTCGGGCCTGCTGATCACGGCCGAGGCCGGCGTCGTGTCCATCGCGAGCTTCGACTACGAGACCTCCGCGCGCCTGGAGATCGAGGCCGACGTCGAGACCGCGGGCCAGGTGCTCGTCTCCGGCCGCCTGCTGAACGACATCGTCCGCTCCCTGCCGCAGGCCCAGGTCACGGTGGAGCTCGACGGCGGCAAGGTGCTCGTCACCTGCCGCTCCTCCCGCTTCGCCCTGGCCACGATGCCCGTGGGCGACTACCCGGCCCTGCCCGAGCTGCCGGCCCCCGCGGGCACCGTGGACGGCGCCGCGTTCGCCCACGCCGTCGCCCAGGTCACCGTCGCCGCCTCCAAGGACGACACCCTGCCGATCCTCACCGCCGTGAAGGTGGAGATCGAGGGCGACACCATGACCTTCCTGGCCACGGACCGCTACCGGCTGGCCATGAAGGAGATCCGCTGGACCCCGGCGGACCCGTCCCTCTCGACGTCGCTGCTCATCAAGGCGCGCACGCTCACCGAGGTCGCCAAGTCCCTCGGCTCCGGCGGCGACCTGGAGATCCTCCTCGGTCAGACCGCCGACCTCGTGGGCTTCGCCTCCGGTGGCCGCCGCACCACCTCCGTGCTCGTGGACGGCGAGTACCCCAAGATCCGCTCGCTCTTCCCCGAGTCCAGCCCCATCCAGGCCGTGGTGGACACCGCCGCCCTGGTCGAGGCGTCCCGCCGCGTCGCCCTCGTGGCCGAGCGCAACACCGCCCTGCGCATGGTGTTCACGGAGGGCCAGGTCACCCTGGACGCCGGCACCGGCGATGACGCGAGCGCCAACGAGTCCGTGCCGTGCACGCTCGAGGGCGAGGACATCACCGTGGCGTTCAACCCGTCCTACCTCTCCGAGGGCCTGGCCGTGGTGGACCAGCCGCAGGTGCGCTTCGCCTTCACGTCCGCGCCCAAGCCCGCCCTGCTCACCGGCGTGAACCAGGAGGACGGCGTCGTCTCCGACTACCGCTACCTCGTGATGCCGGTGCGCATCGCCTGACGCAGGGGGCCGGACGCACCCGTGTACCTGTCCCACCTCACCGTCGCGGACTTCCGGTCCTACCGCTGGGCCGACCTGGAGCTGACGCCGGGGTCCACGGTGCTGCTCGGGGCCAACGGGGTGGGCAAGACCAACCTCGTGGAGGCGATCGGCTACCTCGGCGCCCAGCAGTCCCACCGGGTCAGCTCGGACGCGCAGCTCGTGCGCTTCGGCCGGGACCGGGCCCGGATGGCCGGGCGCGTGCACCGCGGTTCCCGCACCGTCGCCCTCGAGCTGGAGATCCTGCCGGGCCGGTCCAACCGGGTGGCCATCAACCGCGGCGCCCCCGTGCGGGCGAAGGAGGGCCTCGGGATCCTGCGCACCGTGGTCTTCGCCCCGGAGGACCTCAGCCTCGTGACGGGGGAGCCGGGCGGCCGCCGTCGTCTCCTCGACCAGCTCATGGTGCAGCTGCGTCCGGCGCTCGGCGAGGCCGCCGCCGACTACGAACGCGTGCTGCGTCAGCGCAACGCCCTGCTCAAGTCGGGCCGCGGCTCTCGCCGCTGGGGCCCGGAGGAGGACGCGACGCTCGCCGTCTGGGACGAGCACCTCTGCGCCGCCGGCGCCCGCCTGCTCCACGGCCGCCTGCACGTGCTGCGCCTGCTGGCCCGCCCCCTCCAGGAGATGTATGCGGCGCTGACCAACGGCTCCAAGGCGGCGGCCTACGCCTACGAGTCCACCGTCCCGCTGGCCCGCGGCACCCACGCGGAAGTCCCGGCCGTGGCGGACCTGGCCGTGGACATGCGCCGGACGCTCGAGACCCAGCGGGAGGAGGAGCGGGCGCGGGCGCTCACCCTGGTGGGCCCCCACCGGGACGAGCTCGCCCTCTTCCTGGGCCCGGCGCCCGCGCGCGGCTACGCCTCCCACGGGGAGACGTGGTCGCTGGCGCTGGCCCTGCGCATGGCGGCCTACGACGTGCTCGTGGCCGACGACCCGGACCCCGACGCCCGCCCCGTCCTGATCCTGGACGACGTGTTCGCGGAGCTCGACGCCGCCCGTCGTCGCCGCCTCGCCGCGCTCGTCCACCGGGCCGAGCAGGTGATCGTCACGGCCGCCGCACTCGAGGACGTCCCCGAGGAGCTCACGGCCCACCGCGTGCTCATCCGCCAGGACGCGGAGGGCTCCGAGGCCGTGGCCGCCGCGGCCCCCGTGGAGGGCGACATCCGCGAGCCCCGGCGCGAGGGCGGGGCCGATGGCTGAGACCCCCGCCCCGTTCGAGCCGGACCGGCCGGACCTGGCGCTCGTACAGCTGCGCCGGGTCCGCGAGGCCGCCCGGGAGCGGGGCGAGGCGCCGCTGCGGGCGCGGGGGACGGGCGCGGGCCTGGCCGGGGCCATGGCGGGCACGACGGCGGCCGGCCGGGAGCGGCAGGACCGTCGGCGCCCGTTCGGGGGTGCGGACCGGGACCCGGCCACGGTGTCCACCGTGTTCGGCCGACTGATCCGCGATCGCGGCTGGTCCACCCCCGTGGCGGTCGGCTCCGTGCTCACCCGCTGGGCCGAGCTGGTGGGGCCGGAGATCGCGCTGCACTGTCGCCCGGAGAGCTTCGAGGACTCCGTGGTGCGGGTCCGGACGAGCTCCACCGCGTGGGCCACGCAGCTGCGCCTGATGAGCCCCGTGCTCCTGCAGCGCTTCGACGAGGCGCTCGGGCCCGGCGTCGTGACCCGCATCGAGGTGGCGGGGCCCCAGGCCCCGAGCTGGCGCAGGGGGCCGCGCACCGTGCGCGGCGGACGCGGGCCGCGCGACACCTACGGCTGAGTCCGCGGCCATCCGCGCGGCGCCCGACGACGACCCGGACGCGGCGAGGCCATGGGCGCCGCTCTAGCGCGGTCACAGGGTCGGTGACGGCCCGGGAGGCATAGGCGGTCTCCTGCGCGCGTCCTGAGCCGTGTCCCTGGCCGCTGAGCGGGTGTTCTCCCGCGGCGGACCCCCGTCGATGCGGGCCCTCGGGGTGTCAGGCGGTACACTGGGACCAGTGAGAGGGGGCCGGCCGTCGTCCGTCCCCCGCCCCCGTGGATCTGCGGGAGCGTGTCGCGTGCCGGTCCTGTCCGGGCGGCGTCGCGCGCCTGCGCGCGGGTCGACCCTGCCGCCGACGTCCGAGGAAGTGAGCCACCCGTGGTTGACGCCATGCCCGAGAACCCCGCGGAGGAGCCGACCGCCGCGTCGGCCGCGCCGAACCCGGAGGCCGTGCCGGACGCCGTCGGGCAGCCCGAGGCCCCGGTGAAGGACCGGAAGGTGCCCGGTGAGTACGGCGCCAGCGCCATCACCGTGCTCGAGGGCCTCGAGGCCGTCCGCAAGCGCCCCGGCATGTACATCGGCTCCACCGGCCCGCGGGGCCTGCATCACCTCGTGTACGAGGTCGTGGACAACTCCGTGGACGAGGCGCTGGCCGGCTACGCCACCGGCATCGACGTCACGCTGCAGGCCGACGGCGGCGTGCGCGTGGCGGACGACGGCCGCGGCATCCCCGTGGACCTGCACCCCACCGAGGGGAGGCCGACCGTCGAGGTCGTCATGACGATCCTGCACGCCGGCGGCAAGTTCGGCGGCGGCGGCTACGCCGTCTCGGGCGGCCTGCACGGCGTGGGCATCTCCGTGGTCAACGCGCTCTCCCGCCGCGTGGACACCGAGGTCCGCCGTCAGGGGCACGTGTGGCGCATGTCCTTCGCGGACGGCGGCGTGCCCCAGGGCGAGCTGGTCAAGGGTGAGGCCACGGACGCCACGGGCACCGTGCAGACGTTCTACCCGGACGCGGAGATCTTCGACTCGATCGAGTTCGACTACGAGACCCTGCGCGCCCGCTTCCAGCAGATGGCCTTCCTCAACAAGGGCCTGCGCATCACCCTCACGGACGAGCGCGTCCAGGAGTCCAACGAGGTCGTCGACGACGAGATCGCGGGCGAGGGCGCCGCCGGCGAGGACGTCGCGGAGAACGGCCTGGCGGAGGACACGGAGCAGGAGCCCCAGCGCCGCTCCGTCACCTACCTGTACGAGAACGGCCTGCTCGACTACGTCCAGCACCTCAACTCCGCCAAGAAGGTCGAGTACGTCCACGACGACGTCATCGCCTTCGAGGCCGAGGACTTCTCGGACGGCCGCTCCATGGCCGTCGAGGTGGCCATGCAGTGGACCTCCGCCTACTCGGAGTCCGTGCACACCTACGCGAACACGATCAACACCCACGAGGGCGGCACCCACGAGGAGGGCTTCCGCGCCGCGCTGACCTCCTTGGTCAACCGGTACGCGCGGGAGAAGGAGATCCTCAAGCCCAAGGAGGACAACCTCTCGGGCGAGGACATCCGCGAGGGCCTGACCGCCGTGATCTCTGTGAAGCTCTCCGAGCCGCAGTTCGAGGGCCAGACCAAGACCAAGCTCGGCAACTCCGAGGCCCGCGGGTTCGTGTCCAAGGCGGTCACGGACCACCTCGGCGACTGGTTCGAGCGCAATCCGGGGCCGGCCAAGGAGATCATCCGCAAGGCCATCATGGCCTCGCACGCCCGCCTGGCCGCCCGCAAGGCCCGGGACAACGCCCGCCGCAAGTCCCCGCTGGAGTCCTTCGGCATGCCCGGCAAGCTGGCCGACTGCTCCTCGAAGGACCCCGAGCGCTGCGAGGTGTACATCGTGGAGGGCGACTCCGCCGGCGGTTCGGCCAAGCAGGGCCGCAACCCGGAGACGCAGGCCATCCTGCCGCTGCGCGGCAAGATCCTGAACGTGGAGCGCGCCCGCCTGGACAAGGCCCTCGGCAACGCCGAGATCCAGTCGATGATCACGGCGTTCGGCACCAACATCGGCGAGGAGTTCGACATCTCCAAGCTGCGGTACCACAAGATCGTGCTCATGGCGGACGCGGACGTGGACGGCCAGCACATCACCACGCTCCTGCTGACCGTGCTGTTCCGGTACATGCGCCCGCTCATCGAGGCCGGCCACGTGTTCCTCGCGCAGCCGCCGCTGTACCGCATCAAGTGGTCCAACGCCCCGCACGACTACGTGTTCTCGGACGAGGAGCGCGACGCCGCCGTCGAGGCCGGCCTGGCCAAGGGCTGGCGCTACCCCAAGGACAACGGCGTGCAGCGCTACAAGGGCCTGGGCGAGATGAACTACCAGGAGCTGTGGGACACCACCATGGACCCGGAGCACCGCACCCTGCTGCAGGTGACCATGGAGGACGCCGCCGCCGCGGACGCCGTCTTCTCCATGCTGATGGGCGAGGACGTGGAGTCCCGCCGCAGCTTCATCCAGCAGAACGCCAAGGACATCCGCTTCCTGGACGTCTGAGCCGGACCCGCAGACCTGCCTGAGTCGACCACCCTCCCCGCCTGAGGGGAGCACGAGAGGACCCGCGTGAGCGACGAGACCACCCCCCAGACCCCGGACGAGCCCGTCGAGGGCGCCCCGATCCCGGGGACCCCGCAGACCGGCCTGGACATCGAGGTCGAGCACTACGTGCTCCCCGAGGGCGCCGCCGACAAGGTCGAGCCCGTCGACCTCGAGTCGGAGATGAAGCGCTCGTACCTGGACTACGCGATGGCCGTGATCGTCGGCCGCGCGCTGCCGGACGTGCGCGACGGCCTCAAGCCGGTGCACCGTCGCGTGCTCTACGCGATGTACGACGGCGGCTACCGCCCGGACCGCGCGTTCAACAAGTCCGCCCGCGTGGTGGGCGACGTGATGGGCAACTACCACCCGCACGGCGACACCGCGATCTACGACGCCCTCGTGCGCCTCATCCAGGACTGGGTCCAGCGCTACCCGCTGGCGCTCGGCCAGGGCAACTTCGGCTCCCCGGGCAACGACGGCGCCGCCGCCCAGCGCTACACCGAGACCAAGATGGCCCCGCTGGCCATGGAGATGGTCCGGGACATCGACGAGGACACCGTCGACATGCAGGACAACTACGACGGCAAGCAGCAGGAGCCCGTCGTCCTGCCCGCCCGGTACCCGAACCTGCTGGTCAACGGCTCCTCGGGCATCGCCGTCGGCATGGCCACGAACATCCCGCCGCACAACATGCGCGAGGTGGCCGCGGGCGTGCAGTGGTACCTCGAGCACCCCGAGGCCACCCGCGAGGAGCTGCTCGAGGCGCTCCTGGCCCGCGTGCACGGCCCCGACTTCCCCACGGGCGCCCAGATCCTGGGCCGCAAGGGCATCGAGGAGGTCTACCGGACCGGCCGCGGCCCCATCACCATGCGCGCCGTGGTCAACGTGGAGGAGATCCAGGGCCGCACGTGCCTCGTGGTCACCGAGCTGCCCTACATGACCAACCCGGACAACCTCGCCGCGAAGATCGCGGAGATGGTGCGGGACGGCAAGATCAACGGCATCGCGGACATGCGCGACGAGACCTCGGGTCGCACCGGCCAGCGCCTGGTGATCGTGCTCAAACGCGACGCCGTCGCCAAGGTGGTGCTGAACAACCTCTACAAGCACACCGAGCTGCAGTCGAACTTCTCGGCCAACATGCTCGCGCTCGTGGACGGCGTGCCGCGCACCCTGTCCCTGGACGGCTTCGTGCACCACTGGGTGAAGCACCAGATCGACGTGATCGTGCGCCGCACCGCGTTCCGCAAGCGCAAGGCCGAGGAGCGCGCGCACATCCTGCGCGGCCTGCTCAAGGCCCTGGACATGCTGGACGAGGTCATCAAGACCATCCGCCGCTCGGCCTCGGCGGACGTGGCCCGCGAGGCCCTCAAGGAGCTCCTGGACATCGACGACGTCCAGGCCCAGGCCATCCTGCAGATGCAGCTGCGCCAGCTCGCCGCCCTGGAGTCCCGGAAGATCCAGGACGAGTACGACGACCTCATGGCGAAGATCGCCGAGTACAACCGGATCCTGGAGTCCCCGCAGCGTCAGCGCGAGGTCATCTCCGAGGAGCTCGCCGAGATCGTGGCCAAGCACGGCGACGACCGCCGCACCGAGATCATGGCCGGCTTCGACGGGGACATGTCCATCGAGGACCTGATCCCCGAGGAGGAGATGGTCGTCTCCATCACCCGCGGCGGCTACGTCAAGCGCACCCGGATCGACCAGTACCGGTCCCAGGCGCGCGGCGGCAAGGGCGTGCGCGGGGCGACGCTGCGCGGCGACGACGTCGTCGAGCACTTCCTCACCGTGTCCACGCACCACTGGCTGCTGTTCTTCACGAACTTCGGCCGCGTGTACCGCATCAAGACGTACGAGCTGCTCGAGGCCGGCCGCGACGCGAAGGGCCAGCACGTGGCCAACCTGCTCGCGTTCCAGCCGGACGAGCGGATCGCCCAGATCCAGCCGCTCGTGGACTACGGCCGGGCCCCGTACCTCGTGCTCGCCACGCGCGGCGGCCTCGTGAAGAAGACGCCGCTGCTGGACTACGACACGAACCGCACCGCCGGCCTGATCGCCATCAAGCTGCGCGAGGGGGACGAGCTGGTCTCGGCCCGCGTGGTCTCGCCCGACGACGACCTCATCCTGATCTCGCGCAAGGGCCAGTCCCTGCGGTTCACCGCCACGGACGAGGCGCTGCGTCCCATGGGCCGTGCGACCTCGGGCGTGACGGGCATGAAGTTCCGCGACGACGACTCCCTGCTGACCATGGACGTGGTGGAGGAGGACGGCTACGTCTTCACCGTCACGGACGGCGGCTTCGCCAAGCGCACCCACGTGGACGAGTACCGCCTGCAGAACCGCGGCGGCCTCGGCATCAAGGTCGCCAAGCTCGTGGACGACCGCGGCGAGCTCGCCGGCGGTCTCGTGGTGCGCGAGGACCAGGAGGTCCTCGTGGTGATGGCCTCGGGCAAGGTGGTGCGCTCCGCCGTCGCCGGCGTGCCGGCCAAGGGCCGCGACACGATGGGCGTGATCTTCGCCAAGCCGGACAAGCGGGACCGGATCGTCGCCGTCACCCTGAACAACGAGCAGGAGATGGAGGCGAAGGCGGACGCCGAGGCCGAGGCGGGGCCGGATGTACCCTTGGACGCAGACATCGACCCGACCGACCCCGTAGCCGCACCGGAGGACGCCCTGACGCAGGACGCCGGTGAGGGTGCAGACGGAGGAGAGCAGTGAGCACGTCCGCGTCGTCGCGTCCCGGCCAGGGACGGAGCACTGGGAAGGCCGCCGAGCCGCGGTCCGGCCGCCCGGTGCGCAAGGCCAGCGGGTCCTCGCAGGAGGACCTGGTCCGCGCCGTCCCGAAGGCCAAGGTGCGCCGCGCCCGCCTGGTGCTGACCCGGGTGGACCCGTGGTCGGTGCTGAAGCTGGCGTTCCTGCTCTCGGTGGCGCTGGGCATCCTCACGGTGGTGGCGGCGGTGGCGCTGTACTCGCTGTCCGACGTCCTCGGGATCTTCGACAGGGTCAACGACGTGATCGGCACTGTGCTCGGCTCCGAGGCCGGGCGCTACACCGTGGCGTCCCTGGCCCCGCTGAGCACCGTCACCTCGCTGGCCACCGTGCTGGCCGTGGTCAACGTCATCCTGCTGACCGCCCTGGCCACCCTGGCCGCGCTGCTCTACAACCTCTGCGCGAGCCTCGTGGGCGGCATCGGCGTCACGCTGGCGGACGACTGAGCCGACCCTCGCCGACGCCCCGCGCGGATTTGCGCGGGGCGTCGGCGTTCCTGTACAGTCATCTCCTGTTGTGAACGGCGTCAGCCGTGACCGACGGTGAGGGCGTATAGCTCAGGCGGTTAGAGCGCTTCGCTGATAACGAAGAGGTCCCAAGTTCAAGTCTTGGTACGCCCACTCCCACCACACAGAGCCCCGGTCCGCTGGGGCTCCGTTCGTCTCCGGAGGTCTTCCCATGGGTCGACTGGCACGCGTGGCCCTCGTGGTCGGCGCCGCGGCAGCCGCCTATGGGGCGCGTCTCTGGCGGGAGAACAGTGCGGGGAAGGACGTCTGGGCCACGGCCACGGACGACCTGCCGGAGGACGCCGACGGCGTCGAGCCGGCACCGGAGGACTGACCCGTCCTCACGGGGGCATGGCGCAATTGGTAGCGCACCTGCTTTGCAAGCAGGGGGTTAGGGGTTCGAGTCCCCTTGCCTCCACCGCACGCACAAGGCTCGAACCCTTGCCAACGGAAACGTTGGTCGAGGTTCGGGCCTTGTTCGCGTCTGCGGCCCAGGTCAGAGCGTTGGCATTGACCTGCGGATCGAGGAGCATCTCGAAGGGTCGGCGTGGTCGACGCGAGCTCGTTGTGAAGCGCCCTGAGTCTGGTGGAGACTCGCGTTATCTGATTCCCACCAGCTCGGTGCTCGTGGTTTGGCCAGCACGGAACGTCTGCTCGAACTCAGGGGGCGGGACGTCGCCGAGGTAGCCGTGGAGGCGCTGGGTGTTGTGCCAGTGCACCCATCCGAGGGTCGCGAGCTCGAGGTCCTCGACCGTCCGCCACGGTCCGGGACGGGCGGGGCCGCGGACGAGTTCAGTCTTGTCGTAGCCGTTCACGGTCTCAGCGAGGGCGTTGTCATAACTGTCG